>DHDO01000002.1:135362-154923 GCA_002399435.1 Firmicutes bacterium UBA4874 | reverse complement strand
AATATGGTATAGTATTCTATAAAAAACAGGAAAATCCTTCTTTTTCCCGCATCCCTGCAAGCTTAATCAAAAACCCAGCGAAACAATTTGAAAAAAAGCGGACTTATATAAGCCTCCAGCAGGCTGCCCACCAGAAGCAGCGCAAATAAAATCGCAATTCTCATCGTATACTGTCTGCATTTTCTCATCTGCTGTTCCCCTGGCGAATGGAACCGATGATTTTTCAGCTGGTCAACGGAATGCTCCAATGCCTGGACTCCTATGCCAAAAACACACAGGATATAGATCAGGGTCTGAGGAAGAATACAGAGCAGGGTAAACAGAAATCCCCCAAAATGATATTGACCGACCAGGAATCCTATGGTAAAACCAATCACAAAACTGCGCATCCCAACAAAAAGAAAAACAAATGGGATTCCAAAGCGAAAAAGGCCGGACAGCCAGATGAAAAAGGTGCACTGAAGATTTTGCCATAAGGATTCCAGAAAAACAGAATTTCGATGAATGCCTTCCAGCTCCAGATTTTGAAAAAAATCCTTCAGGTAATCCATCAAGGCAGATCGTTGCAGCGCATCCACTGTCCCTGCTGTAAAAAAGCCGGAAAGGATCCCCGTCAGCACGGCAAATAAAATAATCAGATACAGAGCAATGTTCTTTCGGATATGCTGGATGATATCCGTCCCCAATCGTCTGAACATACCCGCCCCCCCCTGAATGGTTTCATAGCATATTCTTATGTCAGACAAGCCCGGTTTATAACCCGTCCTCCCGATGGAATTGAGATAATCCTGTCCGTACCGCGGCTCCGATTGCATAAAAGAAAGCCGGATCCTGCTCCATATTTCTTCCCATGGTGGTGACGGAAAGCTGAAAAGCGTCCATGGCAGTACGGATGTAGCTGCCATCAGAGAGGATCACTGGGTATTTGCCGGAAAGATTTGCGTGATTGAACTGCTGAAGAAGATATTTCTGTTCCCTCCTCCTTAAAATCGGCAGGGCAAGAGAGATGGGAGACCGTAGAATTTCACCGAGCAGAGTCCGGGAATGGTGGCTCAGTCCATAATGTCGGCTCCTCTTGTCGGCAAAGCTGATTCGGGGAATATAGCAGCATTGTCCCCCCTGGCGGTATGCCAGATCCAGGTAAAAGCCCATCTCCAGGCCGGAAAATCCATATCGGGTCCCGGTGCCGGTAATTCCCGGCCCCATGGCGACCAGGATCATATCACAGTCTTCCAGATGAGCCGCTGCCTGCAGGCCCGTATAGATATTGACACATTCATGATCCCCGCCAAAGGCATTGCCAATCGTTATGACCGTATCCAGCATCTTTTTTTCCCGCAGGAAGGCAACATTCCTGCTGAACTCCAAAGGCAGTGCACCGTGATCGGTCATAAGATAGGCAATTCGGCACTTTTCTCCCAAAAAATAACGGATACAGGCACAAAGCGGTGGTACCATACTGTGAAGCTCAGCAAAGAACAGCAATCTGTTGTTCAGATTCAGCGGATGATTGAAGCATTCTTCTGCTTCCTTGTTTTCTTCTTCTTCAAAGGGTACCTTGACCTGAAACGGAGTATATCGACATTTCATGCCATGCCCTCCCCCCATCATGGGAAGCCTTTCATGTGAGGCATTCAGCATGACAAAATGGCAGCCTCCGGTGCCCAGCCCCAGGGAAGCTGCCGTTGTGTTCAGGTAAAGAAGGTCCCCTGCGGAAACCTTCCCGGTAATCCGATCGTAATTGATTGCCTTCTTGATAGGATGGTCTGTTTCCAGCAGTACTTCCGTTATTCCATTCCGTCTGGAAAGAATCTGTATGGCTCTTCCCATTTGCATTTCCAGCATACTTTCCACCTACCTTTTGCTTTCCTTTTTCTGTCCCAGTCTGTCGATTGCCTTAAGGATCGGTATCAAATCGATCCATTTGGAGAACGACTGAAATTCTGCCAGGACATGAAAGGCAACCAGAAAAATCGTGAGAATGATTTTACCCTTTGTGGGCAGGCCGATTACTTCGTAAAACCCAAGAATTCCGCCCAGAAGATTGGCGCCTGTATCCCCCAGCATATAGGCCTCCTCCATTTCCCCTTTCAGATAAAATACCAGAAGGACAAGGACAGGCAGGACAGACCACATTTCCCGGAAGCCGGCAAAGAGCATGACAGGGACCAGGGCAAACAGAAATCCCTTGATGGCCCGGCCGGGACGCAGATCAAAAAGATTGACCAGATTGACACATAATGCAAAGCTCAGGGAATCCAAAAGAAAGAGAAGAAAATTCTGATACCGGTACCATGCCAGAAGGATTCCGATCAACCCTCCGGTAAAAGCCTTGATCCATCCGGTGGTTAATCCGCCTTTCAGAAATCTTCCAATATGTCCGGACAGGCCCCTGGAAGTGGAATCCCCCAGAACATCATCCAAAAGTCCGCAAAATGTCAGGCCAAGAATCATCAGGATATAAAAAGCAACATCTTCCTGTCTTACGACAAACAATGCCGGAACGGCGGCAAGCAAATCCGGGAATAGAAGAAGCAGGCCTCCTCCGGTCCGCACCTTATTGCCGGAATAGTTTGGAACAGACAGATCCTTTTCGTCCAGGAAAACAAGGACCCTGTTGCGGAAAAGAAAAAAGGAGGCAATGGACACGAGGATCGAAAGAAGGATCGGGGATCGATTCATAACCGGATCCTTCTCATATATCATTCCTCCGTGGCAGGACACTGGATCTTTCCACTGTTTTCCTCACAATGACTCTTGCGATATCCGCAAATTGACGAGTCCGATGCAAAAATCCCTCGAAGTCCCTGCCCGTTGCCCGATGCTTCATTGTGACATCCACCTCCTGTATCTTTCTATTCTTCCAAAGCATATCCACTGTCATACCAAACTCAATCCCAAAACCGGAATATCGGAAGCTTTCCGCCGAAAGAATTCTGCGTAAAAACCCCCGTTGGCCGGAAAGAACGCTGGAAAGGGTCTGACCGGTAAGGAAAGACAATCCCTGGGAGGAAAGCCTTTTTACAAAACCAAAACCGCCTTTCCCGGGAGTCATGGGAAAACGGGCAATGGTTGCTTCCGCATATCCCCCGCAGAGTGGATTGATTAACCGGATGGCTTCCGCTGCGGTTTCCCCAAGGTCGGCATCCAGGAAAACCAGTACGGAGCATGGCAGAGCCTCATAGCCCATTTGCATGGCATATCCCTTCCCGCTGTTCTGCGAAAGCTTTAGTACATCCGCTCCACCCTCTGAAGCCAAATCAGCTGTGAAATCGGAAGATCCGTCGTCCACGACGAGAATCCGGTCAATACAGACAATCTGTTTCAATGCTTTTATTGTTTTGTCAATGGTTTCTTCTTCGTTGAAAGCGGGAATTATAACTCCGATATCCTGTCCGTTTTTACTCATTGTGCTTTTTCCCCATTTGTTGCTGCAGAACCGCTATCCGCTTCCGGAAACAAGGGGCTTGGCAGCTGCGTCTGCGATTCGGCTCCATATCCGAAATTTCCCTGGTTTCCGGCCAGGAGGGAGACCATCGCCAGTTTTCCATACATTGTCTCGACATGATCCACAGAGGAGACCCCCAGTTTCTTATATTCGCCAATTCCACTGTCCTTTCGGTCCCCCACCTCCACAGCGATAACAGGAATGCCGGCTTTCAGAGCATGCTGGATCAGCAGCCTGTCACAGGCCATCCCGGAGCTGCCCTGCCCAATCAGCAGAATTTTGTCAATCGGAACCTCGTATCCACCGGTATGGGAGATCATCTTTAAATCCTCAACCTCCTGGAGAAGTGGTGTAACACCGCCAAACCGCATGCTGAAGACCAGACTTTCAATCACTGCCGATATGGTAGGATCCTCCTTCGGAACTTTCCCTTGAGAGGCGGTCCGATCCCCGTCCGAAGACGGAAGGCGTACGATGGTGGACTGAACCGCTGCACCGGTTTGCTGCAAAAAATCACACAGTTCCCCAACGTCTTCTTTTTGCTTCTCACCGGCAAAACTGATCACTCCGACCTGTATCCCGGACAGTTTGTTCCGGACCACTTCCGTCATCAGGGTGCTGGAAAGTTCATAAAGCTGATTGTTTTGTTCTTCCATAGAGCCCATACTTTTCTGCAGTTGTTCCGTTTCCGTCCGCAGGCGGGTAAAATGGTCCTCAATTTGCTGAATCATTTGAGTCTGCTGATTTTCAACAATGTTTTTATCTTCCAGTGTCATTCCAATCATCATTCCCAGTCCAATGGCAAGAAATATTCCAACCATCAGAAAAGCGTAGTACTTTACATTCATATGGAATCTCACCTACAAGCCCACAAGAATTTTCAGGCGCAGTGTAATGAGCTGATAAAGCTCCTGCATCAGGGGAGACATTCTCGCCACCATGGAGATGGGAAGAAGGACAGCCAGAAACAACGCTGCCAGGTAGGCAGGCCTGAACTGATTTCTGTATAACTCACTGACCCCTTTGGCATCAATCACATTGTACCCTACTTTCATTCTTACCAGGAAGGTGCTGGCCATTCCTCTCCTCCCTTTCTCCAGAAAATCGATCATATTGGTATGGCTGCCAACCGTAACAATGAGTTCCGCCTTGTTCTCATGTGCAAGAATCAGGGCGACATCCTCACTGGTACCGGGATAAGGGAATACCCTGGCGGACAGCCCCAATTTTCGTATTCGTTCCATTCCGGGTGCATGCCCATCCGGATAAGCATGAACAATGATTTCCCTGCACTGATATAGGGAGGAATCGCTTGCGCTGTCCATATCCCCGACGATAATATCCGGCTGATACCCAAATTCCAGCAGGGCATCTGCTCCACCATCGACTCCGATCCGAATCGGCCTGACTTCATCTATGTACGATCGGATGGCCTTTAAATCTTCCTTATAGTTTTTTCCTCGTGTGACGATCAATACATGGTGCCCCTTTATGGGGATGTCGACAGGAGGCATATTTACCGGTGACAGGATAAGCTCTTTTTCTTTTTCCGCATAACGCAGGGTATTGTCAATAAAATCATGTAAAACATCCTGTATGTTATCTGAAGCAGCTTCCATTTTTGCCTGGATTTCTTTCTTCGTCAGGATTGTGGCGGAGCACAATGGCTTTTGATTCAGAAAAAGAGTCCGCTCCTTCAACTCGATCCAATCATTCTCCTGTATTTGGTCAAAGACCTGTTGCCCCATATCATCAATCAGAGGAATGCCTGCATCACTTAAAATTTTGGGTCCCTGATTGGGAAATCTTCCACTGATGGATTTTTCACAGTTGATCACTGCCTTGACTTTTTGTTCCACAAGATGGATGGCGGCCACTTCATCCAGATCCCGGTGGAGAATCACCGCAATGTCATCTGCATGTAACCGATGGATCAGATTTTTTGTTTTTCTGTCCTTCCTGGCAGTACCACAAATCATTCCCTAATCTCCTCAATAAACTATTCATAGTCTTAACAATTCCTTACAATCTATGCACGTAAAAAAGGGGCTGCCCCCGGACAACCCCCTCGCTGTTTTCTATTTCATTGGCAATGTATCTTATTGGACCGTCCCGATTTGCATTCTGAGCTTGTCTGCCACCATGGCGATAAACTCTCCGTTCGTCGGTTTTCCCTTGTCATCCTGCACCGTATATCCAAAAAGCTTGTTTATGGTATCCACCCTGCCCCGGCTCCAGGCGACTTCAATGGCATGACGAATGGCTCTCTCCACTCTGCTGGGAGTGGTATTGAACTTCTGGGCGATTCCCGGATAAAGCTTTTTCGTAATGCTCCCCAAAAGATCAATATTATTGACCACCATGGTGATGGCTTCCCGCAGATATTGATATCCCTTGATGTGAGCCGGAACCCCGATCTCATGAATGATATTCGTAATCTCCACTTCCAGGCTCCGTTCCCTTCCGGCATTGGGAACAGTGGACTCAGGAGAAACAGAAACGGCCGGAAACTGGACGGCATCCATATCTTCCGCCATGGTCAATTCGCGAATACGCTGGACAAATACCTCCAGGTCAAATGGCTTTACGATATAATAATCTGCACCCAGAGCAATGGCTCTCTGTGTGATTTTATCCTGACCCACGGCAGATAGTATGATTACTTTCGGGAATTTCGCCAGGTTCCCGTCATTCAGCCTTT
This sequence comes from Firmicutes bacterium UBA4874, assembly GCA_002399435.1. Classification (GTDB taxonomy): domain Bacteria; phylum Bacillota; class Clostridia; order Caldicoprobacterales; family DTU083; genus UBA4874. Next base: position 148,774 of record DHDO01000002.1, on the reverse strand, counting down.
CCAACACACCCAACCCATCCAGATGAGGCATGATAATATCCAATATAATGACATCCGGCTGCGTTTTGTAAAATAAATCCAAAGCTTCCATGCCATCATTTGCAACTCCCACCACATCCATGTCATCCTGCTTGCTCAGGTATTGGTTGATGATATCGCAAAAGTCCTTGTTATCATCCGCAATCAGCACAGTGATTTTTTCCTTCATTCCATGTATCCCCCCCAAAAAATATTCTGATTTCAGTCTCTTATGCTCCTATACCAATATTCTATTCGACAAATGAAGCAGTATTCCTTCTCGCTTTCTGGAGAATTCCACTAAACCACAAGAGTCCGCTATTCGATGATCTTATTCGATTCCTCCAGCATCCATTCGATAAAAATCCCGTAACCCTTTTTCGGGTCATTGACGAAAACATGCGTTACGGCGCCCACCAGCTTTCCATCCTGTATAATCGGGCTTCCGCTCATACCCTGGACAATGCCGCCTGTTTTTTTCAACAACCTGGGATCTGTAATTTCCAGTACCAGTCCTTTGGGCCCCGCAGAGGTCTGCCGGTTTACCTTGAGAATCTGCACATCGTATTCCTGAATCCCCTGATCATCTACGGTTGTCAGTATGGATGCCTTTCCCGGCTTGATGTTATACTGATAGGCAATGGGCAATGGATCCTTGTAAATCGGATTGGTGAGCTTTACGGAGGCCTTTCCGTATATCCCACAGGACGTATTTTTTATAATCGTACCCAGGGACTTCCTTTTACTTGTAAAATTGCCCACCAATTCACCAGGAAGCCCTTTCTTGCCAATTTTTACATCAATAATTCCGGATTCGGTAATCTCCCCATTTCGGACAGAAAGCTGGGAACCCGTATCCACGTCCGTAATGGCATGTCCCAACGCGCCCATATGCTTTGTCCTGGGATCGACAAAAGTCAGGGTTCCGACTCCTGCCGTGCTGTCCCGCACCCATATCCCAAGTCGATACTTTGAGTCGGTTGCATCCTTTACCGGATGGATTTGTGTAACAAAAATCCGGTTGTCCCGTTTACATTCCAGATCCACCGCGATACCTTTGACTTTATTTACAAGACTGGATAAATGGTTGGCGTCCTTTACCGTGACGCCGTTGATCTTCTCGATGACATCACCCGGCAGAAGGCCGGCATCCATGGCCGGAAAATGGGTGACTCCATCCGCGCCTGTCACCTCCGATGTCCCCACAATCAATGCTCCGTTTGTATACAAAGACACCCCGATGGAATTTCCACCCGGTATCAGGGCTTTTTGTGATGTGACGTTTATTTTCAGCTGTTTGATCGGGATCACACCAAACAATCTGAAATCAAGATTGACATGTCCCTGCTTTACCGGTTGAATCGCCAATGGCTGATTTACCTGGCAGTATTGCTGATCCTTCAGGGAATCGTCATTGAACTTCAGCACTTTTTTATCTTTGCTTTGGATCTTTACCTGTAATGGCAGGCGAAAATTCAATGTCTGGGTATCCCCCTCGAAGATCTCCAGCTCGGTTGGAAACTTAACAATGTTCTGAACAAAAGAGGAGTAATTAATGGTCAGAAAGAATGCTGCCAATAATACTCCGATACATTTTTTGATGATTCCCTTTCTCATCCTCCACGCTCCTGCTAAATCATTTTTGTCCATGCTCCTGCATAGTACATAGTAGCCGGGCATGATCTTAAGTTAACCTTTCAAAAATGATTTATACAGGGAAGGTATCACATAAACTAGAAAAAAAGGGATATCCGTTTTCAGGAGTTTTTAGGCTGCGATGCCGATTCAATCAATTCGCCGGCATGCTGCAGACTTAATGGTGTCAGGGAAGATCCACCAATCATTCTGGCAATTTCCTTTTTTCGATCTTCCGGCCCCAGCCTGGAAACCAAAGTGCGGGTGTGATTGCCGGTAACCTTTTTTTCAATGACATAGTGTCCGTCTGCCATGGAAGCAATCTGAGGCAAATGCGTCACACAGATTACCTGTCGGCTTTTTGAAATGGCACGGATCTTTTCTGCTACGCTTTGTGCGGTTCTGCCGCCGATGCCCACATCAATTTCGTCAAAAATCATGGTCGGGATTTCATCCAGGTCGCCCAGTATCGTTTTGAATGCCAGCATCACGCGGGACATTTCCCCTCCTGATACAATCTTCGCCAATGGCTTCAGAGGCTCCCCCGGATTTGTTGAAATCTGAAATTCCACCTTATCGTAACCATTTTCCGTAATATCGGCCGCATCCGGTGTCACAAGGGATGTCGGATCCGGTGTCGCAAGGGATGTCGGATCCGGTGTCGTAAAGGAAACCCGAAACTGTGTTTTTTCCATGTTCAGGTCTGCCAGTTGCCTGGCCAGCCCGCTCTCAAGAAACTTGGCGCATCGCATACGGGTATGGGAAAGCTTCCGGCACTTTGCAAGTACGGTTTGATAGGTGGATTGATAGTTCTTCTGCAGGGATTCCAGTCTTCCATGGCTTTCCTCAATTTCCTCCAGTTCAGATTCCATCTGCTTTTTCCGCTCCAGTACCTCTTCTGCCGTACCATGATATTTCCTTTTGACATCCTGAATTTCTCCCAGTCGGGTTTCGATATTCTCCAGCCGAAGAGGATCAAATTCGAAGCGTTCCTTATAGGCTCTCAGGTTCAGTATGACATCTTCAAGGGAGTATTGTATATTTTCCAATGGGTGCAGAACAGGGCCCAGGGATTCATCGAAAGCTTCCACGGTATGCAGCTGATCGAGGACTTTCCCCAACTGGTCCGTAATCGATGGTGCCACATTTTCTCCGGAATAAAGCTGCTGATAGGCATCGGTTACCGCCTGGATGATTTTTTCCGCATGAATCAGAACTTCCCGCTCTTTCCGGAGTTCCTCTTCCTCACCCGGTTTCAGACTGGCCTGTTCAATCTCATCAATCTGATACTTCAGGAAATCCTTCCGGGTTTCCCCGTCTTTGTTTCGGTTGATGATTTTGTTGATTTCCTTCTGGATCAGCTTCCAGGAATGCCAGGCCTTTTGAAAGTCCTCTTTTTGGGATGCAAGCTCGTCGCCACCCAGCCGATCCAGGTAATCAATATGGGATTCTGCAGAAAGCAGGGACTGATGCTGATGCTGTCCATGAACATCCACCAAATGCCTGCTGACGCTGCGAAGCATGGAAAGGGTTACGGAGTGCCCATTGATCCGGCAGATGTTTCTTCCCTGAACGGTCAGTTCCCTCATCAACAGCATCGTCCCGTCGGATTCCGGTTCAATCCCGTAACTTTTCAGAATCTCATTGGCTTTCCCGGTTACCATGGAAAACAGCAATTCCACCCTGGCATGGTCTTTTCCGGTCTGGATCAGCTCCCTGTCTGCCCTCTCCCCCAGGGCCAGATTTACGGAATCTATGAGGATGGATTTGCCGGCGCCGGTTTCCCCGGTCAATACATTGAACCCCTTCTCAAAGGAAATCGTCAGATCATCAATCAGGGCAATATTCCTGATAGAAATTTCATGAATCATATTATCCCCCTTATCCCTTGATAAGTGCCACAAACGGTATTCCTGTCACAGCTGCCCGAACCGCATTCCTACGGCCTCATGACTTGTTTCCGGATGATGAATGCATCAGTCTGGAAAAACGTTTCAGAACATCACCGACAACGGAACCACTCCGCAGGATAACAAGTATGGTGTCATCTCCCGCAATGCAGCCTATTATGTCCGGCCAGTTCATGGCATCAATGGCGGATGCGGCAGCCTGTGCTCCCGCAACGATTGTTTTTATGACAATCAGATTGTCGGTATGCTCCATTGATAGGAACGATTCCGAAAACACCCGGATTAACCGGTCGGACAAGTCGGATTCGGGCCGCTCCAAAGCGGCATATTTATAAATGCCGGATTTGCCCAGAACCTTCACCAGCCGTAATTCCTTGATGTCCCTGGATACCGTAGCCTGCGTCACATCCATTCCATATCCCCGGAGTTCCTCGGCCAGTTCCTCCTGCGTCTCAATGTCCTTCTCCTCAATGATTTTCAATATCAGGGAATGTCTGTCGTACTTCATTGTACCGGTCACTCTCCCGTCCTAATCTGTTTGTACGGATAGTTTATTGCGGAGCAGGTGAAAGAAGGCAGAGCCGGAAAGACTTATCAATTGAGTGATCCGACTGGATTTCCGGATCCGGATCCGATCTCCGTCCTGAAGACCTACCGCTCCCTGGCCATCTACTGTCAACTGTATATTCCTGTCTTTCTCCTGGACTTCCACTTCAATGTCCGCACAGGGATTGGCAACAATCGGTCTGGAGTTTAATGTATGAGGGCAAATCGGGGTAATCAGAAGACATTCCATGTCCGGTTGGACGACTGGCCCGCCTGCGGAAAGGGAATAGGCTGTGGATCCGGTGGGAGTGGATACCAAAAGACCATCTGCTGCATAATGGTTGACAAACTCTTCATTGATCTGAACTTTCAGATGGATCATACGGGCAAAGGTTCCTTTTGCCACTGCCATTTCATTCAGCGCCACAGACCGGCTCACGGACTTCCCGCCCCGCAGCACTTCTGCATCCAGCATCATTCGTTTTTCAATGTGATAGGAATCGGAGGACAAAGCATCCAGGATGGATTCGCAATCCGCCATTTCTGCCTCCGCCATAAAACCAAGCTGTCCGAGATTGATGCCCAAAATAGGTTTTTCATAGATTGCCGCCGGCCTGGCCGCCCGTAAAATCGTGCCATCTCCGCCCAGTACCAGGATCAAATCGGACTGTTGGTACAATTCCTTTTCCTCCAGAGGAGTGCCGATGTTCAAGAGCTGATAAACCGGTATGGAAACCAGAGGGTTCATATCCCGTCCCTTCATGCTCCGTATGATTTTTTCGGCATTTTTGCCGTCGATATCCTTACATAAATTGGATATAATACCAACCTGTATCATTTTGTCACCCGCTTACCAAAATGATCATGGGCTGCCTGAATGGTTTTATTCACTAACATTTCCCTGTCCTCCAAACTCAATCCGTTCCCTCCACCTTTCCAAAAATATGCCAGAAATTCTATATTCCCTTTTGGCCCGGTTATGGGAGAAAAGTCAAGATCCTGGATCTTCCATCCCATATTCTGTACAAATTCCAATATCTCTTTCACAACCCTCCTGTGCAGATCGGCCTCCCGGACGACTCCCTTTTCTCCCACCTCATCCCTCTCCACCTCAAACTGAGGCTTGATCAGGGACAGGACAGGGCTATCCTCTGTCAGAAGACGGGAGACCACAGGAAGAACGAGCTTCAACGAAATAAAAGATACATCTATGGCAGCACCGTTCACAGGAGAGCCCAGATCCTCCTTTTTTACATTCCGTATATTCGTTCGTTCCATCACCACAACCCTGGGATCCTGACGCAGTTTCCATGCCAGCTGCCCATATCCGACATCTATGGAATACACCTTTGCGGCGCCATGCTCCAGGAGACAATCGGTAAAGCCTCCGGTAGAGGCACCGATATCCAGCCAATTGCGTCCGCACACCGGTACAGGAAACCGGTCCAATGCCTTTTCCAGCTTCCGGCCACCACGGCTGACAAAAGGGCTCTTCGCTCCCCGGACTTCAATATTTCCCATAACAGGGACAAGGGTACCCGGCTTGTCCACTCTCTGCTGATTGACAAAAACCCGCCCGGACATCAGAATCCTTTTTGCTTTTTCCCTGTTGTCAGACAGTCCTCTTTGTACCATGAGGACATCAATACGCTCTTTCCGAGGACTTCTCACGCGTCATTTCCCTCCCAAGAACAGAACAAATCCGGACTGCGACGCCGGGTGGATCCAGTTTCAGATCCTTCCTCAGTTCGCTTACGGAACCATGGGGTATAAACCGATCGGGTATTCCCATATTGACCACCCTTACCCTGGCTTCATAGCCCATGACATATTCGTCTATGCTGCTTCCAAAGCCCCCTTCTGTCACATTGTCTTCCAATGTAACCCATAGCGGGCAACGATTCTGCAGGAAACGATCCATCATTTGCTGATCCAGGGGTTTGACCGTCCGTGCATTGACCACCGTAGGGTGGATACCCTGCCTTTTTAGAATTTCTGCTGCCAGCAAGGCCGTCTCCACCATGGCTCCCACCGCCATCAAAACAAGGTCTCTGCCGTTCTCCAGAATCTCCCATGACAAGTCGGTCAACGGGAAACTTGGCAGCTTTTCTGTTACTTTGCTGTAGCCTTTTGGATATCGGATCGCAATCGGACGACCCTGCTGCAGGGAATAATCCAGCATGTATCGAAGTTCTGAAGTGTTTTTCGGAGCCAGAATGGTCAAATTGGGAATGTGCCGCAGGTAACTGAGATCAAACACTCCCTGATGCGTATCCCCGTCTTCTCCAACCAGGCCGGCATGGTCAATGGCAAGTATCACCGGCAGATTCTGACGGCAAACGTCATGCAAAATCTGATCGTAGGCCCTTTGCAGAAACGAAGAATAAATCGCCACCACCGGCTTCATTCCATTCACCGCCAGTCCTGCTGCAAACGTAACAGCGTGCTGCTCTGCTATGCCTACATCAAAAAAACGGTCCGGAAACTGTTTCTGAAAAGGGATCAGACCGGTTCCACCCGGCATGGCAGCCGTAATGGCGACAATGGAGGAATCTTTCTGCGCCAACTTTGTCAGATGCTGACCCAAAACTGCGGAATAGCTTTTGTACAGACCCGGTCCGGGTGTATACCCCTGATGGATATCAAAGGGGGAAACCCCATGATAACGGGCTGGATTGGCTTCTGAAAACGAATAGCCTTTCCCCTTTTTCGTGACAACATGAATCAGTGTTGGTCCCTGAACCTGCCTGGCACGGTTCAGAATGCCGATCAGCAGCGGAAGATCGTGACCATCCACCGGTCCGATATAGGTATATCCCAATTCTTCAAACACAACACCCGATACCAGGAGATACTTGAAGCTGTTCTTTAACTTTTCCATCTTATTGAAAAGCCAATCCCCGCCGACTGGCAGGCTTCGCAAAGCCTTTTCCACTCTCTTTTTCATATTCCTGTAACGCGGACTGGATCGGATTTTGGATAAATACGCCGCCATAGCCCCTACATTCGGGGCTATGGACATTTCATTGTCGTTCAGGATAACAGTAAGATTCGTATCCTGATGACCGGCATCGTTCAGGGCTTCATAGGCCATACCGCCTGTCAGGGCACCATCCCCTATGACTGCCAGAACATGATAATCCTCCCCTTTCAAATCCCTTGCCCTTGCTATTCCCAAAGCAGCAGACAACGAAGTACTGCTGTGTCCGGTTTCAAAAATGTCATGAACACTTTCGGATCTTTTGGGAAAGCCGCTTAATCCGCCTTTTTGGCGAAGAGTATAAAACCGGTCCCTGCGGGATGTCAGAATTTTGTGTATATAGCTTTGATGACCGACATCCCAGATGATTTTGTCAACTGGACTGTTGTATACATAATGCAAAGCTATGGTAAGCTCCACGATTCCAAGATTGGATGCCAAATGTCCTCCAGTGGTTGCTACATGCTCCAGAACAAACTGTCGGATCTCTTTCGCAAGAAGGATCAGTTGTTTCGGACTCAGGGCTTTTAAATCCCCGGGATCATTTATTTGCTCCAGCAGTGCCATTCCTTGATTCCTCTTTCTTTCCCAGCCTTGCCAACCTGAGCTTCTGGATTGTCGCAGCATCCGTCTTTTTGACATACATTCAAATTATATCATGAAACACAGCAGTCTACAAGAACACTTGTTTACTCTTACCTCCTCCCTTTCCAGCTGTATCCGTTCAGCCAAGGGGATTCCCTTATTGATTCCTGTTCCAGACAGAAAGAGCAAGTTGTCTTAAAAACTCCCCTTCGGATCCCAACCCATTCATCGTGGAAACCGCCTGATCCACATATTGCTTTGCCATTTTCCTGGAAGGTTCAAGTCCAAATCGGGCTGGATAGGTCAGCTTTCCCCGCTTTTCATCACTGCCGGGAAGCTTGCCCAAAATCGCCGGATCCCCTGTCACATCCAGGATATCGTCCGTAATTTGAAACGCCATTCCATAGGCCTTTCCATAAGAGACAACCGTATTTGCCATAAACGCATCCCCGTCGGCAGCCAAGACACCGGCCTTCAGGGAGCCGGTAATCAAAGCTTCCGTTTTATGGGTATGAATATAATCCAGTAAGGTGTGATCCGTTCGGTCACAATCCGGATTTTCACTTTGCATATCGGCAACCTGTCCCCCGATCATACCGGAAATACCTGCGGAATGGGCAAGAACGGACATGGCTTTCAGATAACCAGGAGTTTTTGTCTTGTCTTTTGGCATATGATCCAGCATCACCTCGCCGGCAAGGTTCAGGAGACCGTCTCCCGCCAAAATGGCCATTGCTTCCCCAAAAACCTTGTGATTGGTCGGCTTTCCCCGTCGGTAATCGTCGTTATCCATAGCCGGTAAATCATCGTGGATCAGGGAATAAGTATGAATCATTTCCACCGCACATGCCATAGGCTGTACAACAGCCGTTTCCGGCTCCTTATGTTGGGATCGGCGTGTCAGCTCATAGGCTTCCAGGAACAGGACGGGTCGCAGTCGTTTTCCACCGGCCATCAGGCTGTATTTCATTGCCTTATGGAGAATCGGCGGACAATCCTGGTATTCCTTCAGCAACTGCTCCAGGGCATGGTTGACAGTCTGTACTTTTTGACGATAGATGCTCTCAAAGTCCATTTATTCCGGCAGCTCCTTTCCTTCCTCTTCCCCGAAAGGCATTTCCCGCAGTTCGCCGGTATCCTCACGGTACAAAATCTTTACGGCACCTTCTGCCTCCGTCAGCTTTTGATTGCAAAGGTTTGTCAAAAAAACGCCTCTCTGAAACAGCTTCAGGGACTCTTCCAGGGAAACCTCTCCGGCTTCCAGCGTATTTACGACCGACTCCAATTCTTTCACAGCTTCTTCAAAAGAAACGTTTTGCTGCTCTTCTTCTTTTCCCATAATATAGCTACTTTACCCCTCCCTGTTCTGTCCCGAAGTCCATGCTTTGCTTTCACCTGGCCGTATCTCCTCCACTGTAACAAAAATCCGGCCGTCCCGCATAAGAAGTTTCAACCGATCCGGTACCTTTATCTCCCGGATGGAACGGAACGGTATCGTCCCTTTTCCCGGAAGCACCATGGCGTATCCCCTGGACAGTACATTTAGCGGACTCAAGGCGTTCAGGGAAGATACAATTCTGCCCATCTCCTCCCTCTTTCCATGCAAATCGGATTGTATGGCAGCCATCAGTCTTTGCGACAACTGATCCACATATTGACTCTGCTGATCCAGAAGAATCCGCGGAGATCGAAATACATAATGATTTTTCAGCATCTCCAGCCGATGCCGCTTGTCCGACAAAAGGCGGGTCATGGCATCGATCAGACGCTTTTTCAGTCCTTCCGTCACAGAAAGAAGGCGGGATGTTTCCGATACAGCCAGTTCCGCAGCATTGGATGGGGTGGCTGCCCGGACATCCGCAACAAAATCCGATATGGTAAAGTCTGTTTCATGTCCGACAGCGGAAATAACCGGTAGTTCCGAGCGAGAGATAGCCCGGGCCACCTCTTCTTCATTGAAGGCCCACAATTCTTCTATGGAACCTCCCCCGCGCCCGGTAATAATCAGATCAATATCCTTCCTGGTATTTGCATAGGCAATGGCACTGGCAATCTGCCTGCCTGCTTTTGCTCCCTGAACAGCAACGGGAAGGATCAGGACATCCACCGTCCGGTTCCGATGCCGCAAAACACGGAGGATATCCCGTACGGCAGCTCCCGTATGGGAAGTGACGACTGCAATTTTCTTTGGCAGCATGGGAAGAGGCTTTTTCCGTTCAAGGTCAAACAGTCCTTCCTTCTGAAGTCTGTTTTTCATTGCCTCAAAGGCAAGATGAAGATCTCCCAGGCCCTCCCGTTCCATTTTCTCCACAGTAAGCTGATACTGTCCTTCCTTGCTGTACAGGGAAACCGTCCCCTCAGCCACAATCCCCATGCCGTCCACCGGCATGAAATCCAGATGAATGGTGCTTTGACGGAACAGTACGCATCGTATCCTGTCCTGGTCATCCTTTAATGTAAAGTAGATATGACCGGAAGAAGGATACCTGCAGTTGGAAATCTCTCCCCTTACCCTTACCTGACGCAACAGGGGATCCCTTGCCAGAAGAATCCTTACATATTCATTCAGCTGATGGACGGAAAGAATGACATGGCTCATATTACCGCTCCTGATTTTTGATAGGCCTGCAATCCCAGCAGTGCCGTTCCCACTGCATTGTCCCGTGACAAATCCGGCTGTGCAAAATAAAGACGGACGCTTTTGCGCCTGTGAAACAGGCGCTCCCGCAGCCCATCCCGGAACAACGAGCTGGAGGATACCCCTCCGACAAGCAATACATCTTCCGGATATCCCCGCTCCACCGCATGCAGAATCCAATTGGCCGTGGTTCGGATCAACAGCTGATAAACGGCACAGGCAATTTCCGGCTTTGAAACCCCCTCCCGGATCAGACGCTGTCCCTGGGATTCCGGCCCGGAAAAGCTGACACAAAGGCCTTTTACGGAACCGGACAAATGAACAGAACCGGTACCGGATGCTGACATTGCTTCCAAATAAGGGCCTGCCGGGAAAGGCAGGCCCATTGCCACACCGATTCGGTCCACCAATTGACCGGCATGCAGATCCTGCGTCCCTCCCACCCGTTGAATCTGAAATCCGAATGGGATGGGTACCACATCCAGCATTTCCGTGGTACCGCCGGACAGGTGAAGGGCAAGAAAATGATCGGAGTCCGGCCCCTTTGCGGAAGAAAGACCGGCCATAATATGATTTTCCTGGTGGCTGGTCTTATAAAACGGAGTATGGGTCAGATCGGAAACTGCCTGTCCAAAATGATACCCTGCCAAAAAAACAGGCATATAGGAGTTTTCGGACCGCCGGGGCCGGGTACTTGCGCAGACCGCTGCAATCTCTCCGCCCGGCAGGGCCTGTCGCAGGCCGGACGTCACCTCCGGGATATTCTTTACATGTTGAAAGAAAGCTTCGGATTGCTGCAATCCTCTCTTTCCCCTGGGAACAGACAGCAGAAGCTGCCTGCTGAACAGGACTTCCCCGTCCATCCCGACACCTGCCAGAGACGTCGTATAACAGCTGGTATCCATACCAAGTATGTACTTCATGACGATGGACTTCCGGATGGGGTACACTGGCGAAGGTAGGCGCCCAGGATGCCGTTGATGAAGGACCCGGACTGATCTCCGCCATATTTTTTTCCAAGCTCCACCGCTTCATTGGCCGAAACACTGTTCGGTATGTCGTCGCGGTAATTGATTTCGTAAAGAGCCAGACGAAGAATGGAAAGATCCACCTTTGCAATTCGTTCAAACTTCCATGTCTTGCTATGAACCCGGATAATCCGGTCAATCTCCTCCTGATGATCCATACAGCCCCGCACGATATCCTTCACATAAGAAATATCCTTCTTCTCCAGGACCAGATCCGCAGTGATCTCCCTGAAAGCCTCCAGGTCGCAACCTTCGGAATCCCGTGTAAAGATCTCCTGGTATAATAATCTCATTGCAGCTTCCCTTGCCGGTCTTCTTGCCATATGCCCTCCTATTGCTTTCTATTGCGTATTCCATCTGCTATCATCTTGCTCAAAAAGGTAAGGAAGCTCTCTTCCCGGTCGTAAAAGCTTCCGATCCAACAACCGATCCCAATTGCCAGGCTCAGAAACAAGCCTCGCCAAAAACCCAGCGTCAGGATCAGAATGCCAAAGACCAGTCCGCCCAGAAACCCGATGGTTTTCCCCCGATGTGTGGTAAAGCAGGATACAACAATTTCCTTTATCGCCATGGCTGTTGCCCCCTATTCAACCCGGCTTGGCCGGGCAACCGTCAGATTATCAATATAAACCAGTACTTCCCTGACTGCAATACCCGACATTTCCTCCACATATTTCTTCACCTTTTCCTGAATGTTTTGCGTTAATTCAGGCATCCGGACATCCGGCAGTATTGTGATCTTCAATCTTATCCGGACACCCTCGTCGGCCTCCGGAAGCACGGTGCTGACAACATCCCTGACTTCCTGAAAACTCTGCACTGCCTTTTTGGTAAGGGTATCCAGGGTATTCAAGGACACCCGGATCATTCCCAGATCCGTTGTTTTCAAGACAGCGCTGACCGGTCTCTTGCCGGAGCTCCCAGCTGTTAATAGACGGACACTGGCTGCCAGCAGCACCAGTGATATCACCAACGTAACCAGGATAAAGGGTTCGTTATAATCCAGGCCGGCAATCAGACCCTCGAAATATGAAAGAGGGATGATGTTCAGAGCGATGCAAAGCAGTCCGAGTGAAAGAACAATGACAACAAGAACATAAAACGACAGCAGAATACGATCCCCCATTCTCATCTTCATTGGTATCCATCCTTTCTCCCTGTTTCTTTTGTTTGCGGTTCCTGTACAAGTACCCTCTGAGGATCCAGAGGGCTTGAAAGAATCATACTTTGGATGGTGGCTCCCCCTCTTTCGTTCGCTTTTCAAAATCGATGCCCTGAATATGGATGTTGACCTCTATTACATGGAGTCCTGTCATGGTTTCAACGGTTTTCTTGACATTTTCCTGAATATTCCACGAAATATCCGGTATCCGGACGCCATAATCCACAATAAGGTATAAGTCGATTGCCGCTTCTTTTTCGCCAACCTCCACCTTTACCCCTCTGGACAGATTCTTTTTCCCGAGCTTTTCCACAATGCCGCTGCTCATGGCAGAAACCCCAGGGATCTCCATAGCTGCCAGGCCTGCGATAATGGCAACGACTTCATCAGCAAATGTCACCTTGCCATAATCTCCATTTGTCTGTTGATCCATCTTTTCACCTCCCGTAAATTGTTGTTACATGGCTTTATTATACCAAATAACATGGGCATTTACAAATCGTTCTAATCCTTCGTTCCGACCCTGGGAATGATTTTTATGTTCTCCGCTTCCTTTCCGGATTCCCGTTTGACAATGTCCAGGATCATCGCTACCTCTTCCGGGACCAGTTCGGATTTATCCACGATGACATTGGCGTTGTCATGATGCAGAATCACTGCCACATCGGAAAAGCCTTTTGCCTTGATCAGATTTTCAATAGCCAGTTCCGATTCCTTACTGGAGGTAATCTCCAGAAGCTGTGCCTGGGCTTCCTTTACCATTTCCGGATCGGAATTGGGATTTTTCACGATGGAATTGATGTGCTCAATTTCTTCGTTCCTGTCCTGTTCCCTTTGAAACCGGTAATCCCGAAAAAAGGTGGTATTTACAGATGCAGAAGCTTCCTGATTTTTCTTGCCGGTTGATTTT
>DHDO01000002.1:97375-135115 GCA_002399435.1 Firmicutes bacterium UBA4874 | reverse complement strand
CCGCTTATCCCGTCTTTCTTTCCTGCAGTGACATCCTTCTCCGGGCTGACAGCCGGGGCAGAATCCTGATTGTACACAAAGTTCAGATAACCCATAATGATCAATACCACCACCAAAAGCCCAATAACCAGATTTTTTCTTTTCAGCACCAACATCTCTCACTCCTCCATTCTGTTATCGTCCATGACAAAGACCTCGACTTGATCGGACTGTATCCCCAGAAGGGTCTGTACCGCCTGCTGCAGCCCAACCCGGACCTGAATGTCTTCCGCACCTTCCGCCACAACGATGACACCCTGAACCTCCGGCTCGTTCTCCCTGGAAATCAGCGGCTGGGATCCGTCCGGAGAATCCATGCTGACAGGCTGGGTATTGACATCCGTTTGCGTGGTGTGCCGGACCCCTCCATTGCTGTCTTTTTCCTCCGTTTCCGTACTGGACTTCACGGTATTCATTGCTGGAACAACCTCCTTGCCTGTTTTATAAGTAATCATGACATCCACCTGTCCGGCACCCTGAATCGCCGACAGAACCTCCTTCAACCGCTTTTCCCGGTCCGTGCTGCCTTTCTCCTTCAATGCATCCTGGCTGGACTCAGACAAAGACTCGTCGGAACGGATCTTTTTCCCTTCACCCTTTCCCTTTGATTGCGGCTGAAGCAAATTGCCTGCCAGACTTATTATTATTGCTATGGCCAGGATAAAGATAAAATACTCAATATTTTTCACTTTTTTCAGCCGGTTAAACAGGGCATGGAAGCATGACTCCTTTTCCATAAAAAGCACTCCTTTGTTTTTTAATTCCTGTTTACATAAATCCTGTCCTTTTCGATTCCATAACGTTCCGACAGAAACTGTTTTATCTCCGACACACCTTCTGCATCCACATTCATCTGCGGATTGCCGGATTCCTCATCGGTTCCGATGGCGACAGGATTGATGGAAACGGCCTGACCTTTCCGTACGGCAGAGACATCGATTCGTTCCAGCTTCGACAAATCGTTCTCCCCGTTATTCCTGGAAAAGGTTATTTGAACCGATACCGGATCCCAATCCGTTGCGTTTTTCACTTGGATCGCCAAATCTTTCTCCAGGTTCTTTTGGACCACCTTTTCCAGCTGCTGCTTCTGCCCCTTTGCCAGCTGACTGCTTTGAAAGGAAGCCGTCTCCGCATTTTGTGTCGCTTTGTTTTGGTATATGGATGCATCGAAATTCTGTGTTTGACCCATAAGCTTCAGAACAGGCTGTAGAAACATGATCAGGATCACAAGCCCGAAGATGAAACTGCTATATTTCCGGAAACTGCTGTTGGGCAGAAGGATATCCACCAGAGCTCCCAGTATGGCAATCACGGTAAGATTGGTGATCCATTCACCGACTGCGGCCTTCATTTCATCACCTCATTTCACCATCAAAGACGCATTTCCGGTACCGATAATCAGGGCTATGGTGAGAAAAAACATCAGTGCAATGCCCACGACAGTAATAAACAGTACATTCAACACACTGCCGATTCCGTCCAGACAATCCACAATACGTTGATCCGTTATCGGTTCCAGTAACGCACCGGAAAGTTTATACAAGAGCATAAGGGCCAGTATTTTCATTCCCGGCGCAATGCACAACATGCCAATGATGATCAGGCCTGCCACACCTGCTGCATTCTTCAGGAGAAGCGAGCATCCGATAATGGTATCCATGGATTGGGAGAGCATCTTTCCAACCACCGGAACAAACTGGTCCAGTGCAAATTTGGCAGTCCGTACGGAAAGCCCGTCAAAGGAGGATGTCATGGCTCCCTGGATGGTGAGAACGCCGACAAAGATCGTGAAGACAAAACTCAGGATCCAGACACTTATTTGGTTCAACAGTTTTCCCAGCTTTTTGATCTGCACCCTGTCACTGATATAACTGATCAGATGGACGATGGCAGACAAGGTAATCAGTGGGATCATAATATCCTTCAGCAGGGTTCCCACGATTCCAACCAATACTCCAACGGCAGGCTGCAGGACGGATGAAGTCGTCACATTGCCTACAGCGGTCAGCATAGCCAGCAATATCGGGTAAAGCACCCGCATGAATCCCGTCATTTGTTCGATGCCGGTCTTTCCGATCTCCAGAGCGGACATCAGGCTTTGGAGAATCAGAATGACGATAATGCTATAGCAGACAAAATATCCGACTTCGCCAACGGAGGGGTTCCGGAAGGAATCGTTCATATTTTTGAATAAGCCGCAAAGGGTTGCTATGGCAATGATTTTCGCCATAAGCATGAGATTCGGCCGAAACTCCCGGAAGAAGACATCGATGATCCTGTCCAGGATGTCCTTCCACTCAAAGGGAAACTGACCATTTACCAGCTTCCGGATCAGGTCTTTTGCCGATTTTCCTTTCGGGATATCCATGCCCTGGTCCTGCAGGGTTTTCCAGTACGGCTCCCAATCCGCCGTGTTCAGTTGATCAATCTGATCGAAAAGAATATCTTCCGGATTGTCCTCCCGGTTTTCACCTTCTGCGGGAGCCGCTTCTGCCGGTAAAACAAGGAGAATCAGCATAAGCAGCACCATCAGGATCATTTTCTTCATGGGTATTCTCCTTTTATGGGAGCGCTTTTAAAATGGTTTCCAGCAATGCGGACAGTATGGGGACTGCCAGCATCATGATCAGGACTTTTCCCCCCAACTCAATTTTGGAGGCAATGGAGCTTTCTCCCGCATCCCTGCAGATCTGTGCTCCAAACTCGGCGATATAGGAAATTCCGATTACCTTCAGAACGGTGGAAAGATAAATGGTATCCAGGCTTGCTTTGCGGGACAGCTGATTTACAACCGTAACCACGGACTTCAGGTTTCCGAGAATCATCAGAAACAGGATCGTTCCGGCAGCCAGGGAAATCATCATTGCAATATCCGGCCTTTGCTGCCGGACAATCAGGGCAAGTATGGCAGCCGTCAGGCCTATGGCTACAATCTGCATAATATTCATTGCAGGGGACCTCCTTTTGGAACCTTTCAGTATAAATGAAAAATGGACTTTACACTGTTGAACAGCCGGCTGATCAGATCCACTATCATGAGAAGAACGATGATCACACCGGCCAGGGAAGTCATCATAGCCATATCTTCCCTTCCTGCCCTGGTCAAGACCTGGTTGATGACAGCGATCAGGATTCCTATGGCAGCAATTTTAAAAATGAGGTCCACATCCATTTCCATCCCTCCAGTCAGAGCAGAATGATCGCAAGTGCGATACCGCCAAGCAATCCAAGACTTTTATACATTCGCTCATATTTCTCCCGAATGACCTGTGCCTTTTCTTCGTCTTCATGCAGCTGCATCAAAGTCAGCCTGATATATTTTACCTGCCCATCCTTATCACTGCTTCCCAACTGTTCCCCGAACCGCCTTAAAATTTCCACATCTTCCTTCTCAAGAAACAGTTCCCCCTTCAGACACTGCAGAGAAGAACTCCAGGCTTCGGAAACAGAGTAGTTCTTTTTGCCTGCCAGGAGGTTTCCGGTCCGGATGAAAACCTTCCCGGTTCCTCCCCCGATGGAGCCGCCAATCTGCAGCATCGCTTCCGGCAGGAGGGAGGAATAATGAAGGATTTCCGTTTCCAGCCGGGACAGCGCACTTTGAAACGCACGAAGCTCCCTTGCCCTCATAACATAACGCTTTGCTGCCTCAAATCCGATCAATGTGGAGGTCAGAACAATCACACAGCTGTTGACTATTTTAAGGATCATTTGGAGCCTCCTTTCTGTCATCGGACCGGTTTGTGCAGAATCTGCGCAAAATCATCCCCGGTATAGACCTTTTCCAGCGTCCCGACTCCCAGAGAGCCGCCCAACACAGCGATTCGCTGGAAGATCCGGCAGTCCAGAAGCCGGGACAGCACAGGCCTTAACCTGGCATCCTGCAGATCGCATGCATGCGCGGAAGCAATCACCCGGATACCGGCATTCAATGCTTCCAGGATGGCCGCCACATCCTCGGACCGCCCGATTTCATCCGTTATAATCACATTGGGAGACATGGATCGGATCAGCATCATCATTCCCTCCGCCTTGGGACATCCATCCAGAATGTCGGTACGAACCCCCACCTCTCTCTGAGGAATGCCCTGCCAGCATCCTGCAATCTCAGAACGTTCATCCACAATTCCGACCTTAACAGCCCGAAAGCCAGGAAATCCGTTGCTCAGTTTTCTGGCGATATCCCGCAGCAGAGTCGTCTTGCCCATTTGTGGCGGGGACAGGATCAGGGTATGAAAGACGTCCCTGCCGGATATCAGATAAGGGATCAGCTTGTCGGCCGATCCAATCACTTCCCTGGAAATCCGGATATTAAAGGAATTAATATATTTCATTGACTGAATTTTACCGTTGTCCAGAACGATTTTACCCGCCATGCCGACCCGGTGGCCACCCCGCAGCGTAATGTACCCGTTTCGGATTTCTTCATCAAAAGCATAGATGGAATAGTCCGAAATCAACTGTAGAATACAACGAATATCCTTGTCGGTTGCACGATATGCCGATTCCATATGGGCTGTGAGTTTACCGTCCTTACAAACGAAATAACCCTTCCCATGGCTGTATACCATGAGGGGACGACCTTCCCGGATCCGGATTTCCTCCAGATCCAGCCGTATATCAATGGGTATCCCGCAGATCATTCCCCGTATGTTATCCGGTAGTGCTTCAAGAACCGGTTCCTGCCAGATCAGATTCGGTTCCTTTATCGGTGTGATGGTTACCATATCCAACTCGTCCTCCTTTTATATAATCATATCTATGAAGGGCTTATCCCAAATATCACACCAAAAACAAAAAACTCCGGCTGGGCTGCCGGAGTTTTTAAAAGATGGAAATCAATCGCTGTGACTTTCGATGTCATTTCCATCTTCGGAATATATTGTTTTATTGCAATTGGGGCAGACAATATCGTCTTCCCCATCAAAAATGCCTTCATCAAAATAAACGGTCTCATGACAATGAGGGCATTCCACTTCTATGTAATGGGAATCTTCCTCCTTTTCCTCACCGCCTGATTCTTCGCCGAAAACCTGATCTTCCAGATCGGTTAAATCTCCGTCTATGGTTTCCACATAATCGTCCAATTCAGACTGGGAGGTTTCCAGTTCGGACATCGCCTGTGCCATTTCGTCCAGAACGTCAATAATATGGGTCAACAGCTTTCCCTCGTCCGTATCCTCCTTGATCCCCGTTCCGTCTACCAGACCCCGCAGATAGGAAACTCTTTCATTCAGATCGTACATTTCATTGCCTCCTTCCTCAATATGATGATAGAATCCTTCCATTTACGGATTTTATTCATTATACGCGCTCCATATACTCCCCGGTGCGGGTGTCAATCCTTATGATATCCCCTACATTTACAAACAATGGTACCTGAAGGACTGCGCCGGTTTCCAGAGTACAGGATTTGGTCCCGCCGGTGGCAGTATCTCCCTTGAAACCCGGATCTGCCTGGACCACCTCCAACTCCACAAAATTTGGCGGATCCACGGAGAAAGCCTCCCCCTTGAAAAATTTGATGGTAACATTGGAGTTTTCCTTGATATAAGGGATCGCATCCTCCACCTGGGACTGGTTCAGGGGAATCTGCTCATAAGTCTCCAGGTCCATAAAGTAATAAAGCTCCCCATCGTTGTAAAGATACTGCATTTCCTTGGTCTCCACATGGGCCCTGGGAAGTTTGTCCGCAGGGCTGAACGTCTTCTCCAGCACCCCGCCTGTTATGACATTTTTTAGCTTGGTTCGGACAAAAGCTGCTCCCTTGCCCGGTTTTACATGTTGAAAGTCCACAATGGTGTATACGGAATCATCCATTTCCACTGTAACGCCCTTTCGAAAATCACCTGCTGATATCATTGGATCGGTACCTCTCTTTCCTGACTCTAAGATATATTGTGTTTCAATTTATGTATTTCTATAACGGGCAGCTCCAAGGCCAGCCGTTTTTGAATTTCATTACCATATTATCATAAACGGGCCTCATTGAATAGAGAAAATTTCTCCTGCAGGATTTTCTGCAGCCTTACGGCATCTTCCGCCATGGTTTTTCTGGACTCGCATATAATGACGGGTTCCAGATTCTTTTGAAGAAGAAGTCCCGCCAGGGGCTCAAAGTCCGGTCCATATTCCGTTTCCTGATAGGTCCGGTGTCTTTTTTCCCCCGCGGCAGTGTATTCAATCCTGCTGAAATGCACATGAAACGCTCTTCCCCGCCGGTCGCCAAGGGCTCCCGGGATCGAATCCAATATGTTTTCATAATCCTTTGCTGTGCGGATTCCTCCCTGCGAGCGGGCATGAAGGTGTCCAAAATCCAAAGTGGGAATCAGGGACTCATCCAGCTGGCACAGATCCAGTGTTTCCTCAAGTGAGCCCAGCTGGTTCTTCTTTCCCATGGTCTCGGGGCAGAGGTGGATCCCTTTTGCAATAAACTCACTGCACTGCTCCAAAACCCGCAGCAGCAGTTTTTTTGCAGCTTCCATTGCCTGCTCCCTGTCTCCTTTGCCTGCTGAGCCCGGATGGAACACAACACGTTTCGCACCAAACCAGTCGGCAGCTTCCATGGAGCGATACAGATAACGGACGGTTTTCTTCCGCCCTTCTTCCTCCCGGCTGGCCAGGTTGATATAATAGGGGGCGTGCAGGCTCATGGCAATTCCCCATTTTGCGGCCTGTTCCCCAATCTCCCCTGCAGTCGATTCCTTCAGGCGGATCCCCCTGGTAACAGAATATTCATAGGCATCCAGGCCCATGTCATGAAGCCATTTCGGCATTTCCACGCTGCTTTGATGGCCTTGTTCATAAAAGCTTTCAGAATTTCCGGCCGGGCCGAATCTTATTTTGTTCACGATGAGAAACACACTCCTTTGAAAGTCATTTGAAAGTCATTTGATCAAGCCGGATTTTGAGTCGTCCGATGATGTTTTGTCCCCTTTTTTATAAAAATTCAATGTCATCTCCACATCAAGAGAAGTATTTTCTTCATCCGTCCCGATGGAATCCCCATTGTCTTCTTCCGGATGGATCAACGATATCCGCATGTCGGATACGAAAGGCCGGATGGAAAGGGAATCCAGTGAAGACAACAGCTGCGTCAGACCGGAGTAATCCGTTGAAAAATGAAAGCGCACCGGCAGGACAATACAGTCCTTCTTTTTTACGGGCTCCAGAAAAATAAGACTTTCTTTTTTTAAATGACCCGGATCCGATTCCGACAGCATGACGATGATATCATAAGAATCCAGATCTTCCGGTAAACCCGCCTTGATTTCCTGAAACCTGGTTTTCAGCTCCAGGGAACGGCCAGCAAGATCATCCCGTTTCCAGACCATATCCACGCTTTTCTTGCTGGAAGACAACTCCCTGTCATAATTGCGGATGTCTCTGCGGACCGGGCCAAGAAAAAGCCTGTAATACAGAAAGAAAACAAAAATAAGGATAGCCGGCAGGAGCAGATCTTTTCGAATGTTCTTCCGGCTCATGATGTCTCCTCCTTCGTTTTCTGAAAATCCAGGATCCCATATAAATGAAAAGCCACTTCCCTATTGTCCCGATAAAGGATTCTTTCCATACGAACCTCTGCAAAGGACCCGTTGTCCTTCAGATTACGGAGATATTTTGCGAGAAGGACATCATCCGGACTGCTTCCGGACACCACGACCGTTGTCCCATCACAGGTTATCTCCTGTATGGAGACTCCATGCGGAAGGGAATTCATCAGGACATCACATCTATCCCGCCAGGATTGTGGGGCTTCCTCCTCCATTTCACGAAAAGCCGCCACCCGGTCCTGCCATTCCTCCAGCTTTGCCTGCTGCGCTTCACAATCCTTCTCCAGCACGGAGGGCTGCCCTGTCGGCGCCCTGGCAGAAACAAGCTGCTTTTTCTCACTTCGGGTCCGCAGTGGGTTCAGAAAGCCGTAATTCACAACTGGCCAGACGGAAAGGCACAAAATAAGAAACAGAACAAACCAGTGACCTGCCGGCGGTTTCCCTTGATATTCCCGCGGCAAAAGATTGAGATCCTTCATTCGGCATTCTCCTTCCATAGCACGGACCCAAGGCAGTTTCCATACAAATTCAGATCCATTCCGGACGGAACTTCAGGAAAATAATCCCGGAACTCATTCATATCGGAAAATTCTATGGAAATCTGATCCTGCAGTGCAGGACAAACACCCCTGGCATACACGCCTCCTCCGTATGCGATCGCCTGCTGCAGGGGTATTCCGGCATGGGAGTAGGTAAATGTATCCATCAGGCTGCTGCAGCTTCGGAGAATGGGAATCAGATAACCCTCCGTGAGGTCCGCGGATCCTCCCTCCAGGCATCTGCATCCTACGGGAATCACCCTGGGCGCAAATATTCTTTCCCGATAGAAAATAGCAACCGTGGTGTTATCGTACCCCAAATCCAGCATCAAATAAGCCGAATGGGAAGGAAGCTCCCTGCAGCGATCCATCAGGCAACGGAGAACCCGCAGAAAGGCATGGATCTGGACATCGACAGCGGTCAGCCGGAATCCCAGGCGGATTGCCCTGTCAATATACTCCCGATTGATGCTTCTGGAAATTGCAGCGGTTACCGCAGTACGCTGCCCGTTTTGATGATCCCTTTCGGGTAACAGAAGATAATCATAATCAAATTTCTCATTCAGATCCGTCTGGTAACGGTTCATCTCTTCCCGTACAAGCTCGGGGATGCGGGATTCCTCTCCCCCTTTCAGCTTTATTTCCCGGATCACCATGGATTTGTGGTGAAAAGACAATACCGTATCCATGAAATGGTATTGCAATTTCCGGATGAATTGCATCAGGTTTCCGGTCCCACTGGTTTCCTCCCATGGAAGAATGCCATAGTGCAGAATACGGATATCAGGATCTTTGACAGCTGCAATGATCTTATAGGTATGGTTCCCCATGTCCAAAGCAAGAACTTTTCTGGAAAAGGCCAACAAAGACTCACCTCATTCTTCTATAACTTCCTGATAGGGATGCTCCCGGAAGGAACCAATCTCCACCAGGGCCTTTTTGTCATCCACTCTGAAAAAGTGCTTCAGTGGTTCCCCCTGTTCCTCCAGCAAACGAAGCAAAAATTTTTTATCCTCCTTCAGACGGAGGTTTCCTTCCACAATCACCTTTTTTCCGGAAATCAACAGGCCACGGAAATTCACGGAATCCCCCGGTCCAACCTGAATGGAACCGTTGGTACACACGATACCGCTGTATTCTCCCGGGGGCAGAACAATGTCCTTTTCCTCGGGAGTCAAAAAAAGGACGGGGGAATCCGGATTCAGGACAGAGAATCCCGTTTCATTTGGCAGCACATTGACCTTCGGTACCGAAACCGATGGATCCAGATGCGCTTTGTAATCCCAGCCAGCCTGTTTTTCCATTTTATACAGGATATCCCCGGTTGCCGCCCCCGCAAGGAAATCGGATCGGCGGGGAGTGTGAAGGCTTCCCCTGATCGCAATGGAGTTCTGCAGGGCCTCTGCGGGATGATAGGCATAGACATCCCTCCGGCAAATAACCTGATTGCCTGCTCCGGATGCTATAATGTTGCCGCAGACAAGATCCCGTGAAAAAGAAGCGGAGCTTTCCTCCCGGATAATAATATTCTGCCTGGTGAAAAGATGATTGCATAGTTCCAGCCTGCTTTGCCCCTCTGCAAGAATCTCCCCCTGGGTGTACACTGCACCATCGGACTGAAAAGACCCGGAGCCGCGTACTTCCATTCCCCCATCGGATAACAAAGCCATTCGAAACAGGCTGCTGTCGTATAGTTGACTTACTGCATTGACCTGAAGAATGGCATCGACCTGTCTTTTTATTTTACCGATTTTTGCCCTGGAGACAATCCTGATCTCAGGAGGTTGGTTGAGGAACCTTTTGATCATCTTGACATCGATATTCGATTCGGGAGACAGATCCGATAAAGCCGGTTCGTTATAATCCGCCACAGGACCTCCATAGCCCATTTCCTTCAATCTTTCCTTCAGCTTTGGGATCAGATCTTCCGCCACATGCCGGTCCGCACTTTCCTGCAGGCTGGAAAGCGGATGCATCAAAGGATCCCACTCAAAATCTGACAGGCATTCCGCCTGCACCTCCCGGATGATCTGCGTAAAGTCCCGGACAGCGCAGCGGGCGCCGGACTCTGCCAGATAATAGGCTTCCTGATACAGATTCTCCGTCCGGGAAATGGCAAAATGGTTATCCACCATGGAGGATACCATACCCGGCAGAACCGAGAGAGCTGCCATAATAAAAAGAAGTGGAATCAGTATCGAACCCATCCATTACTCATCTCCAAGATAGAATACTTTCTTCAACGTAAACGCAGGCTGGCCATGTATTCCTTCCCTGCCTATTTTTACTGTCAGCAGATCCTTCTCCAGACTGGGTTCAAAAACGGATATATTGTGCGCAAGATCATTTATTCCACCGCCAAAACTTTCTTTCAGGGTTCCATTCTTCAATAAAGTATAGGCATGCTTCCCATGCGATGGGTTTGAAACGTCATCGATATAGATATTCAGCTCTTTTCCGGAAACCTCCACTTTTTCCCTGGCCCGGTCCGTATAGCGTATTGTTTCTGATATACGATCCACTGCTGCCCGGACATTTTCCTCTGTTTCCACCTGCTCTTCAATGGATTGAACCATGCGATATGCCGTCATGGAAAATATCATGACGACAGATAGTACAACGGAAAAAATGCTCAGCGACAGAATGCATTCGAGAAGGGTCAGTCCACTTTGCTTGTTCAATGCACTCCTCCTAATAAACTGCCCGAATGATACCCTGACGGACAGAAACAGGTTTTTTGTCCCCTGGCTTTGCAAACACCTTAACCTGCACAGAAACCAGGGCACTTGCCGACTCTTCGGCTTTATAGGAAAAGAAGCGGACCGGATCCGTTCCCAATCTGCATGCCTGCTGATCTGTTGAAAAAGTCTGTCCGCTACAGTGGACCAGCACTCTTCCGTAACGAAACGGAGATTCAAAGACATTGATATTCCACGGATCCGTATAGCCTTCCACGCAGACAGAAATGGATTGGTCCATATGCATTTGCTGTGCATAAATATTAAGCTCATGAATCCCTGTGGATGGATTCAGATGATGGAACACGGATTTTCCGCCTGCGTCCGCCATTCGCATGGACATCCCACTCATCTCCTGTTTCAGGTCCACCTGAAGAGAGCCACTGCCGGAAAGGGAGGTCAGACTTTGCAGATCATCGGCGACAAAATAGGACAGGAATCCGCTTTTCCCGTTATCCTTCAGAATCAAATCCAGATGATTCCTACTTCCTTCCTCCGTGTCGGGTTCCGGAAAATAACGTTTTACCTCTGTTTCAAGGATAAAATCTCCATCCCTTTTCCGTCCCTTTTCTGCCAGCGGAGCCAGCTCCGGAACAGACAGGCTCTTTAATTCTTCGTATTGGTTGTCTGCAGCCGCATCTGCCAGTAAAACTGTCCTGCTTTTTTGATTTATTTTGGTAAAGTACCTTGCCATGCCAAAAAAAGGCGGAACCAGAATTGCGACGATCATCATCGCAATCATCACTTCTATCAAACTATACGCCTTATGTCCCGCTAACGGATTGCCCTTTTCATTCATATATCCGTACCCTGCCGGTGGCTACCTGAACGGTTATCCGGATAGGATTCCCGTGTTTCGTTTTCAGGAGGATGGATCCGGCCTGATTGGGACTCCCCAAAGGGGAAAATTTCAAAATCCGATAGTCTTTCCATTCCCCTCCATGATATGGCCGATAGAGGGTGGAGGAAATTTCTGATATCCTGGGATCCAGAGATACTTTTTTTATGGGATCCAATAACAGATTCCCTCTTCGGATAAGGTAATAAAACTCTCCGGTGTGCAGCTCAAAGTGACAGGGATCGCACTCCTGAACGGATATCCTCTGCACCCGCCTTATATCATTGGCAATCTGACGGGCCGTGCTGCGCAATACCCAACGGTCACTGAACTGCAGCAGATCCGGAATAGCCAGTGAAGCCAGAATACCCAGCATCAAGATAACAAGCAGGACCTCTATCAGTGTAAAACCGCTGCTCTTTCCGGATAAATGGGCGCCTTCCCGCATCCAATCATTCCTTTCCCACCACGCCAAAAAGTTTCCCACGGGATAAGCCATATTCCTCTAACTTTTGATAATCAAGTATATCATAGTATATATTTCTACATAATTCAATATCTTCATCCGGGATATCGTCCAAAAAAGATTTGGAAATACCACCGGATCAGATCCCTGCGATAAAGAATGGAAAGGAAAGTTCCTATGGCAATAAAAGGTGCGAAAGGAATGGCATCGTCGCATTTTTTTCGGTGCAGCAGCAAAAGAATGCCACCAAAAAGGCCTCCGGCATAGATGGACAAAAGGATGGACAGGGCAGTCTGCTTCCACCCAAGAAACAGGCCGACCAACCCCATAAGCTTCCCATCCCCTCCGCCCATTCCCTCCTTGTGCCGAATCATCCAAAACAGGAAACGGATCAGCAAAGGGACGCCTCCGCCAAGCAACATGCCCGACAGCGAGTTTTGCCAGGAAACAGTCCAACCGGTCAGGCTCAGCAGGATGCCGAAAAGTCCTCCGGTAAGGATCAGCCCATCCGGTATGATCTGATACTCCATATCAATGGCAGCGGCAATGATCAGAAAGGAACAAAGAACCGCATACGTGACAAAAGTCTTTCCCATGCCAAACCGGACTGCCAATGCCAGATAAACCGATCCGGTCAGCAGTTCAACCAGCGGATACCGAACGGATATTTTTGCATGGCAGTACCTGCACCTGCCTCGCAGGCAGAGATAGCTGAGAACGGGAATCAGATCCGGTCCATTCAGCTTTGCGTTGCAGGTTGTACAATGGGAAGCAGGAGAAACAATGGATTCTTTTTTGGGAATCCTGTAGATACATACATTGAAAAAACTTCCCATCAACAAGCCGGTTATAAAAACAGTTACAAGGAACCAGGTTTCCATTTCCATCTCCCAACCATTTTGGGATCCCCACCTCTTTTCCAACCATAGGGCATCATCGTAGATTATTGTATGGTTTGCATCATATCAATCATGGGAAGATACATGGCAATCACGATAAAACCGATCACAACCGCCATCAGAATCAGCATGACCGGCTCCAGCATGGTTGTCATCTTCTGAATGGCTGTGTCCGTCTCTTCCTCATAAAAATCCGCTGTCCGGGAAAGAACATCATCCAATGTTCCGGATGCCTCTCCCACCTGAACCATGGAACCAACCATGGAAGGAAAAATCCCCTGCCTTTGGATGGATCCGGACAAATCGAAACCTTTGCGGAGATCCTCGCGGACCGACAGAATCGCATCTGCCATCACACGATTCCCAACTACCTTTGCCACAATTCTCATTGCAGAAAGCAGTGGAATTCCACTGGCCAAAAGGATGGAAAGCGTCCGGGTGAACCGGGAAATGGAACTCTTCATCACAAGATCTTTTACAACAGGCAGCTTCAGTTTCAGTTGATCCAATGATTTTCTGCCGCTGTCCGTTCGGACAGAACGGCGGACCATATAACCCAAAGCGGTGCCGATGAGAAGCAGGGCAGGAGCGTGATGCCGCAGCGCATTGCTTATGTGAAGTAAAAAGCGGGTCGGTGTGGGCAGTGGTATGCCGCTGCCTTCAAACATGGATAAAAAGGTGGGGAGGATGGCGACCAGCATAAAGACAACCACCACAACCGAGACAATCATCAATAAAACCGGGTAAGCCATTGCCTCCGTTATTTTGCGTTGCGTTTTCGATTCCTTTTCATAATGCACCGCCATGCGTTCCATGATGGCATCCAAGGTACCGCTGACTTCTCCGGCTTCCACCATATAGATAAACAACTCCGGAAATACGTTTTTATGATCCTTCAGGCTCTCAGAAAGCGAATAACCTTCCTGAACGGATTCATAAACCTGAATCAGGGCTTCTTTCAATAAATTGTTCTTCGTTTGCTTCCTAAGGATGCCAAGACATGTTATGATTGGAATCCCTGCATTCAACATGGTATAAAACTGTCTTGCAAAAATGGCGATATCCCTTGCCCTCACTTTGCGGGATCCAGGCATTTTTCTCAGGCCCGTGCCTTCCGTCACCCTGTTTACCGCAAAGGGTTGATATTTATTGTATAAAGGCATCTGTCTTCCCCCTGTGACTTACTTCTGTCCGTATCAGACATCTAAAATAGCCTGGATTCCCACTTTGGGCAGATCCTTAGCCCGGAAGATAGTGCTCCGGTATATCCGGGTCCATTGCATGCTCCCTGGCTGTTGCGGAAGTGATGCATCCCTCCCGGACCAATCCCCTCAGTGAGGCATCCATTGTCTGCATACCAACCTTCGTTCCGGTCTGAATAGCGGTCAGTATCTGATAGCTTTTTCCTTCCCGGATCAGATTGCGGACTGCGCCTGTCGCCAACAGGATTTCCATTGCAGCCACCCTTCCTTTCCCACTGGCCAGAGGAAGAAGCTGCTGTGCAATAATACCTTCCAGCACCTGAGCCAGCTGGATCCGGATCTGGGCCTGTTGGTTCACGGGAAAGGAATCGATGATCCGATCCACTGTTTGATCTGCACGGATGGTATGAAGAGTGGATAAAACCAGGTGCCCGGTTTCCGCTGCGGTCAAAACAATTCCCATGGTCTCCGGATCCCGCATCTCTCCCACCAGAATCACATCCGGATCCTCCCGAAGCGCGGCCCGAAGGGCATTGGAAAAGGATTTGGAATCGCTGCCGATTTCCCTTTGGTTGACAATGCATCGGTTATGCTCATGCAAATATTCGATGGGATCTTCCAAAGTGATGATGTGACAGCTCCTGTTTCGATTGATGTGGTCCACCATGGCAGCCAATGTGGTTGACTTTCCGCTTCCGCTGGGACCGGTGACAAGAATCAGTCCTCTTACCCTCCTGCACAAATCCTTCAAAATCTCCGGAAGGCCCAACTCATCCAAGGCAGGTACTCTTGCGGGAATCACACGGATTGCCAATGCATGCCATCCGCGCTGTTTATAGACATTGATCCGAAATCGGGCGACACCCGGCAGGAAAAAAGGCAGATCCAGTTCCCCGTTTTCCTCCAGCTCTTCCAACTGGGTTTCGCTCAGAATCTGACGGATAAAAGCATCGGTGTCACCTGGCTTCATGGAAGTCTCTCCGCAGCGCTGCAGCTCTCCATGGATTCTCATGACAGGCGGGATACCCACTGTAATGTGGAGATCCGATGCTTTCGCATTCACGGTATCTTTCAGAAGGTCAAAGAATTCCATTTCCTCTCTCCCTACTCCAAACGATATGTAATTCTCAGCATTTCATCAAGAGACGTGATGCCCTGCCGAACCAGCTGCCCGCAATTCTCACGCAATGGGACAGTCCCATGTCTTGAAGCAGCCATTCGCAGCTGATCAATGGACGCCCTGCCCGTGATCAGTTCACGGATTTCACGGGTCATCAGCATAACCTCATGAATGGAGGTCCTGCCCAGATAGCCGGTATTGCCGCACATGCTGCATCCCGTACCCCGATAGAGAACATCCTCATGGGACAGATGGAGCAGTTTCCTCTCGGAGGGAACCGGCTGATACGCTTTCCTGCAGTTTGTACAGATCTTCTTTACCAGTCTCTGCGCAACGACACCGATGACAGCGGAAGAAACCAGATAGGGTTCAATCCCCATATCCACCAGCCTCGTTACTGCGGAAGCAGAATCGTTGGTATGCATGGTGCTCAATACCAAATGCCCTGTTATGGAAGCGCGGATGGCAATTTCCGCCGTCTCCGCATCACGGATCTCGCCGATCATGATAATGTCCGGGTCCTGTCTCAGGATGGAACGCAAACCATTGGCAAATGTCAGGCCGGCTTTGGTATTGACCTGGACCTGATTGATTCCATCCAGATGGTATTCCACGGGATCTTCCACCGTAATGATGTTGCGGCTTGTCCGGTTCAATTCCTGCAAGGCAGCATACAATGTAGTCGTCTTCCCGCTTCCGGTAGGGCCTGTGACCAGGATGATCCCATTGGAACTCTGAATCAGTTTGTTGAACAACTTTATATTCCCTTCACTGAAGCCCAGCTGGGATTTGGCACGAATCGTACAGTTGCGATCCAGAAGACGGACCACAATTTTCTCACCGTATATGGTTGGGAGAATGGAAATTCGCAGATCCACTTCTTTGTTGTCCACTTGCATCTCCACTCTTCCATCCTGAGGGAGCCGTTTCTCTGCAATATCCATCCTGCCCAATATCTTAATCCGTGTGACAATAGCCGAATGAACGGCCCTGGAAACCGTCATGACTTCCTGAAGATCGCCGTCAATCCGGAAGCGGATGCGAACTTTCCCTTCATAGGGCTCTATATGAATGTCGCTTGCCCTTGCCCGTACGGCGCGCTCCAAAATGGAATTGACAAGTCGTACTGCCGGAGCATGATTTACGGCATCCGCAGCCAGGGCCTCCCTTTCCGCATTCTGCTCCATCGGATCCGGCGCTGCCCCGGCTTCCCTTACAAAGTCACTGACTGCCCTTTCCGCACTCTCGTTGCCATAATACTGATCCACAGCTATCCGGATGGAACTTCGCAGGGCCAGGGCAGGCTTTACGTTCAGGCCTGTAGCGATACTGACATCATCAATGGCATCCAGATTGAAGGGATCCGCCATTGCCACGGTCATCTCATTTCCTTCCCGGGAAACGGGTATCAACCTATGTCTTCTTGCCAGGCTCTCACTGATCAGCCTTGGCACCCCCGGATCGATCCGGAAACCGGATAAATCGATATATGGCAAATTGCGATACGCTTTCAAAACCTGGATCAACTGCTTTTCATTTACCAAGCCGTCTTTGATCAGAAGCTCTTCCAGCTTTTCTCCTGTGCTTTTTTGCTTTCTCAGCTCTTCCTCCAGCTGCACGGAAGATAAAATCCCCAATTCCAGCAAAACATCACCCAGTCCGGTTTCCTTTCGGCCTTCCTTCTTTATTTTGAAATCCTGTTCGGCTTTCATGTGGGTTTCCTCCCAACCAGAAGTCTCTCTATCCATCTGTTGAACTTTGTCCCGATAAACTCCCTGGGATCCATTGGATCAACCAGTATGGTGTAAAGGCCTGTCCAATTTCCTCCCAAGATATCGGTGAGAATCTGATCCCCGATGACCAGGGTATCACAGGACCTGCTCTCAAGGGCGGACAAAGCACTCTGAAAAGCCCGGACACATGGCTTTCCCCTGCCCGGTGCGGCGATTACACCCAATTCTGCGGCAAATTGCTGTACTTTTTGCTGTTTGCTGTTGGACAGAAGGCAGATCCGGAAACCTGTTTTCTCCGTCCTGCGCAGCCAGTGGTCCAGCCGCGGATTGACATGATATTGGTTCCATGGGGTAATGGTGTTGTCTATATCGAGTATGATATTATGGTATCCCCGATTCCAAAGATCTTCCAATGGAATATCATAAATGGACCCAGCTGTCTGGTCGGGCTGGAACCATGATAAAAATTTCAAGACAGAGTTCAGGAAAAGCGCTTGTTGCCAAGGTAGAATATTGTAAACAGGCCCGGCCCGCAGTGTGCGCCGATCACCACGCCCAGATTCGTGATGGTCACCCTGGAAACGGAAGGAAAGTCCTCCAGCACCCTGTCCCGGACAAATTCCGCGTCCCTGATACAGTCCGCATGGTTAATATGTACTTCCTGCCCATCCGGCTCAGTAAAGTCTGTCTTCATCTTATCGAGGATGGCAAGCAAAGCAGATTTACGGCCCCGCACCTTGCTGCATAAAGTCAGCCTGCCGTCGTCATCCACATAGAGTACCGGCTTTACATGAAGCAACGAACCGACCATTGCTTCCGAGTTGGAGACACGCCCGCTGCGTTTGAGATAATGCAGATCATCCACCGTAAACCAATGCATGATATTACGTTTATGCTTCTCAGCCCAATCTATCACTTCATCAAAACTACTTCCCCCGTCCCTGAGCCGGACCATGTAGGTAAGCAGCAGCCCCAGCCCGCCGGAAACACACAGGGTGTCCATCACATAAAAGCGCTGATTGGGATACTCTTCCCTTATCTGAGCGGCAGCCTCGGCAGCATTTACATAGGAATGGGAAAGTTGTTTTGTCATATCGAGATACAGGACATCCTTTCCCTGCTCCATGAGCTTTTTAAAAAATTCATAATATTCATAGGTGTTGATCATGGAAGTGGAAAGCTCTGCACCTTTCCGCATGCGTTTGTAGACGCGTTCACGGGACTCTTCCATGCAATCGTCGTAAAAGACTTCGTTGTCTATCGTGTAGCTGTAGCTTATGAACGGAACGTCATGCTCCGCAAAGAATTGAGCCGGCAGATCGGCGGTAGACGCCGTGGCAATCGTATAATCATGTTCGGCCATAGACGGTTCACCTCATATATGTTTTATTCATTTTATGAAACTTATTTCGTATTATTATACATCTGGATTCATTTCATTTTCCATGGATAGATATCTTTGCCCCCCATATAATACGATCAAGTTCGCTAACCAGGAAATAATCTGTGCTGGAATACCAACTTTGGAAAAAAGCAATTTATCCCAGCAGAAGTAAAACACAAGACAACTTTATATAAAAAATATTCATTTGTCCCCAGTTTAATTGAAATGTTCTGAATTGTCAAGACGCTTTGATGCCCCGCGCTCTTCATAAACCAGTAAGGGCATGGCGAAAGGCATCACGGTCACACACTGTTCTTGCCGGTATCGCACGAAGGGCTGTCAAACTCCTTCGACAGCTTCATAATCGCCTTTTTTTCAATCCTGGAGACATAGGATCTGGAAATCCCAAGCATTTTTGCAATTTCTCTCTGTGTTTTACTCTTCCCGTTGGACAGGCCGTAACGCATTTCCAGAACAATCTGTTCTCTTTTTTTCAGAACAGACTGCATTTTTTCATGCAGTCTCCGGACCTGAAGTTTGAGTTCCACCTGATCCGTTACGGAATCAGGGTCCGTACCCAAAATATCGATCAAGGTTATCTCATTTCCTTCTTTGTCCATCCCAATGGGATCCTGAAGGGAAACTTCCCCTTTTGTTTTCCTGGACGCACGAATGGTCATCAGAATTTCGTTTTCAATGCAGCGTGCTGCATAAGTGGCAAGCCTGGTGTTCTTATCCATATTATAAGTGGATATGGCTTTGATTAAGCCGATGGTTCCTATGGAAATCAGATCATCCACTTCTTTTCCGGTGTTATTGTATTTTTTTACAATATGGGCAACCAGCCTCAGATTATGCTCAATGAGGATGTTTCTGGAATCTTCATGGCCTTCGGCCAGCCGTTTCAGGTGATACTCCTCTTCGTCCGGCTCCAGAGGCTGTGGAAAGGAGTTGTTTCCTGTAATATGTGCCATGAAAAAAAAGCATTTGATGAGTGCCAGTAAGCTTCCTGTAATGGCTTCCATGATGTCGCCTCCCCAAATCCTTCACAAAGATACCCTGTTTTAATTATATGAGACGATTTGTAAAAAGGTGCTCCAGGATCTCAAAAAAGGACAATGCGCGGAAATGCTGAAAATTATTGACCGGCATGGGCCCAGATGTTTTTTGCAATATCATGAAAAAGAGGTACCGCTACCTGATCGGCTCCTCCTTCTTCCTTGCTCAGTACAACGATAACATACCGGGGATCTTTTTTCGGGAAATAGCCGGCGAACCATCCATATTCCTTGCTGTGGGGATCTCCGGATACCTGAGGAGTTCCCGTTTTTCCGACAATCCCTCCGATTTGCGGATCCCTGGCCTCTTTTGCCGTGCCATATTCTGTAACATCCCCCATCCATTCCGTTAATGACCCGGCGGTCTCTTCGGAAACCACTCTTCCCACCGTACGGTTTTGCCTGGAGGTTTGCGTACTTTTCTGCGACTTTTTCAGGAAGGACCCATCCGGTGCGATCAGCCCCGCCACAAGCCGCAATTGTTTCCGCTCGCCACCGTTGGCCAGAGTCGTCATGAGATCCGCTACCTGAAGAGGAGTCACCATGGTTTCTCCCTGACCTGTTGCCAGATTGGCAATTCCGGGGCCGGTGTATTCCTGCCTGGACATAAGAATGCCAGCCGCATTGGGCAGCTCGATATCCAGGGCATTCCCCAGGCCGAATTTTGCGGCCATCTTTACAATGTCCTCTCCACCAAGGTCCATGGCAATCCGTATGAAGGTGTCATTACAGGAATAGGCGAGGGCTTCCCGCAGTAAAATCCCGCCTAACCCGCCACTGGATGTATGACAGGAAAAAAAGCGGCTGCCCACCTGTATTCCGCCGGTACAGGTAAATTTTGTGTTTCCGGTGTATTTACCACTTTCCAGTGCCGCAGCGGCCACAACGACCTTGAATACCGATCCCAGAGGATACTGTTCAAAAGGCATTGCCAGAAAGGAAGCTTCTTCGTTATGATTCATAACGGATTCCGGATCATATTGCTTGAATTGAGGCCTGCTGGCCAATGCCAGAATGTCTCCGGTCCGTGCATCCACCACCAGACCGCTGTGATGGCGGTCCGGGTACTGATCCAGAACATTTTCCAAAATTGCCTGAATATCATGGTCCAGAGTAAGCCGGACCTGACAGGATTCCTTTGGATCGGTGATTTGATATCCCAGGCCAGGGATAATATGATCCTTTGCATCTGCCACCGCCTGCACCTGTTTCGCGGAACCAGGATAAAGATAACTTTCAAACACTTTTTCCATTCCGCTCATGGGAACTCCGTCGGATTTTCTCAGATATCCAATTACATGACGTGCCAGGGAATGATCGTCATACCGCAGGCTTCTCTTTTGATATAATACTCCCGGATACCGCCCTTCCTGAATTGATTTGATCCTTGCAGAATCCGGATCCGTAATAATTTCCTGATAATATGTCTGATCTTTGTGTTTAAAATAGCTCTTTGGCTTTCCGGTCAGCTTCTCAATTGCCTTATAAGCGGAATCGTCAAATCCGATGCTTCTGGGAAAAATCAATAGCTCCTGAACCTTGTCTGCCTGTGTAAAGGGAATGCCATTTCGATCCGTTATATCCCCCCGCTTTTCTTCCACATCCACGGTTACCGTTTGCTGGGGAAGGGCCATTTTGGCATATTTCTTCCCATCGATAATCTGAATCTGAAACAGCCGCAGGATGAGCAACGCAAACAGGGCGGTGAAGCAACAGCCCAAATAAAAGAATCGTTTTCTCTGGGATGGTGCTTTTTTCAAATGACATGCACTCCTCTCCAAAAGTGGTCTGTTTCCTCCATATAGGCCAACTGCCGGATAAAAAGCAAGCCTTTACAGGGTAATGTAAGTATTCCCTGTAAAGGCTTGGCTTATTCTTCCAGACATGAATTTTTCCGGATATCCATACCTAAAAAAAGGCTCATCTTTTATAAATGAGCCTTTTGATCTTTATAAAATCAGTTCCAGAGAGCCTGATATTTCTCTTTGTCCCTCTTATGTCCTTCATATGTGCTGTTGAAAGCATGCAGCCCTTCCTGCGGATCCATCAGTACAAAATACAGCATGGGTTTCTTTTCATCCATGTACCCGGCATAAGGATTCAATACAGCCTCCATTGCCGATTTGCCGGGGGAAGAAATCGGCCCTAACGGTAATCCCGCATTCCGGTAGGTGTTGTAAGGCGAGTCCACCCTGGTATCCTCAGTGGTCAGATTGGTCTGCTTCACATCCTTGTCCAGAACATAATTGATGGTAGCGCAGGATTCCAGTTTCATTTTGATTCGAAGCCTGTTCTGGAATACAGCGGATATCTTTGTAAACTCTTCATCTATTCCTTCATTCTGAATGACAGATGCCAAGGTAACAACCTGATCCATCGTAAAGTTTTCTTCCTGAGCCTTCTCCTGCATTTCCTGGGTAAAGGTCTTATCGAACTGGCCCAGCAGGATCCGGATGATCTTCTCCGGAGAATCATCTGCGAAAACGTAATAGGTATTGGGAAACAGGTACCCCTCCAGTGGAAATTCCCCTTTTTTCCGGGCTTCAGGGATATCTCTTAAAAACGGATAATCCGCAACGTAATGATCCACATTTTTTGCTTCTTTCATAAAATCTTCCTCTGTAAAACCCAGTTTGTAATCATTGACCAGACGGGATGCAATCTTTCGAATATCATCGCCTTCCCGGATGGTTATCTTTATGGAGGAAACTGAGATCCGGCCATTCAAAAGCTCATTGATCATATCCTGAAGGGTCATGCTTTTGGAAAGCTCATACTTCCCGGCCTGCATCTCATTGGTTTGATCGGAAAAATCAACCATGAGCTTAAATGCGCCTTCATTGCGTATCAGGCCCTTCTTATGCAAAATCTCTGCAATACCGTTTATAGAAGTGCCCATAGGGACTTCCACACTGATTTTGGTAGGATCCTTCGGGTTCATCGGCTTAAAGAACCTGGCATAGGCCCCATAAGCAACCAGTGCAAAAGTAGCGAGAACGATGGATAGACTGGTCAGAAAAATAAGAGTTTGCCTCAGTACTTTTTTCAGCGCTTTATCCTTCTGCAATTTTATCGTTCCTTTGTCCTTCCCGATCTCCGAATCAGGCATGAAACCCCCCTCCCTTTCAATTATACATTTCTCCAAACTCCATCATTATACCTTTCCGGACGGGACTTGACAAGTATTACGTTGCATTTTCCCTGAGCAAGTCTGTTAGATTTCCATAATAACAGGAAGGATCATGGGCTTACGCTTGGTACGCTCATAAAGAAAATCCCTTAAATCGTTTCGGATATTCAGTTTGATCGTGTTCCAGTCTGTGATTTTCTTTTCCTCACATTCCTCCAGAACATTCTTTACAATTTTCTTTGCATCCTCCATCAGTTTCTCGGACTCGCGTACATAGACAAATCCGCGTGAGATGATGTCCGGTCCGGCAACGATGCTGTAGTCATCCCTGGACATGGTAATAACCACTACCATCAGACCATCCTGGGACAGATGCTTTCTGTCGCGCAGCACGATATTCCCTACATCTCCAATGCCAAGCCCGTCCACCAATACTTTGCCGGCCGTAACGGAGCCATTGATTCTGCAGGAATTCGGAGTGAATTCAATGACATTGCCCAACTCGGCAATGAAAATGTTCTTTTTGGGCATTCCCAGGGACTCCGCCAGTTTGGCGTGTTGCTTCAGATGCCGATACTCTCCGTGGACCGGAATAAAAAATTTCGGCTTGACAAGAGTATGAATGAGCTTCAGCTCTTCCTGACAGGCATGTCCGGATACATGGGTTTCCATAAGGGCTTCATAAATTACATTTGCGCCTTTTTTAAACAATTGATTTACAATTTTGTTGACCAGCTTCTCATTCCCCGGAATGGCATTTGCAGATATGATCACCAAATCGCCAGGTTTGATATCCAGCTTGCGATGCTCCGACGCAGCCATTCTGGCCAATGCAGACATAGGCTCTCCCTGGCTGCCGGTGGTAAGCACTACAACCTTCTTATCCGGATAATCACCAATTTGGTCCACATCCACCAGCAAGGTGGACGGTATTTTCAGATATCCCAGTTCGGTCGCCACATTGACTACATTCACCATACTTCTTCCGGATACACACAATTTCCGGTGATGTTTCACCGTGGCATTGACAACCTGCTGAATCCGATGAATATTGGATGCAAAGGAAGCCACGATAATTCTTCCTGTAGCTTCGTCAAAGATGTTTTCAAAGGTGACCCCGACGGTCTTCTCGGACATGGTGTACCCCGGGCGCTCCACATTGGTGCTGTCGCACAAAAGGGCCAGCACGCCCTGCTCCCCCAGGCTTGCGAATCGTGCCAGATCCATGACCTGCCCGTCAATCGGTGTAAAATCCACCTTGAAATCGCTGGTATGAACGATGACACCCACTGGTGTGGTTATCGCCAGGGCGACGGAATCCGCTATACTGTGACTGGTTTTTATGAACTCCACCGATATGTTTCCAAACCTGACAACATCCTTTGCTTTTACCACATGAAGGGAAACATCATGCTCCATGCCGTGTTCCTTCAGCTTGCTCTCTACCAGTCCCAGGGTGAGCTTTGTCCCATAGACCGGTACATTCAGCTGCCTGAGTACATAGGGCAGTGCCCCGATATGATCCTCATGCCCGTGGGTCAATATAATTGCCCTGACTTTTTCCTCGTTTTTTTTCAAATAAGTGATGTCCGGAATCACAAGGTCGATTCCCAACATCTCATCCTCGGGAAAACTGAGTCCACAATCCACGACGACGATATCCTCCCCATATTCGAATACCGTCATATTCTTTCCGATCTCTCCCAGTCCTCCCAACGGGATAACTTTTAGTAATTTTGTTTTCGATGCCACGAAATAAAGTCCTCCTCCTTCTCATTTCTCATTTATTTTAAAATCTCCTGTTCCTTCAAATCAAAAAGCCCGTTCCGACTTCCATCTTACGGATCCCTTTCTCTGTCAACGGGCATCTGTCCGACAATAACGCATTCTGTCAGGATATAGTGATATTCTTGCCAATCCTGCAAAATTCAGACCGTCCCTCTCTCCCGGGACTGAATCTTCTTTACTTTTTCTTCATAAAAAGCAGCCAACTCCTCTGCATATTCCTCAGAGACGCCCTCACTGAAAACCCGACACACCGGTTCTTCCGAATCGGGAAGAATTAAAGCCCAGCCTTTCTCATGATTGATCCGGATCCCTTCGAACATCTCAATGCCATGATCCCCTGCGCCTTCCTCCTCCATCAGGGTTCGCATCACCGATCCTTTTAGCTTCCATGGACAGGGAATTGCCTTTTCCCGTACATGGAATTCGGGAATCTCCCTTACCAACTGCGATAAGGTGACGCCTTCCCGTGCCATCCATTCGAGAAGCTTCAGCAATACAGCCGTTCCGTCAAAATACAGGGGGAACAACGGAGTACCATAAACTTCTGCCATAAGCGCCTGCTTGCTGGATTTGGTACGTACCACCGTGCAGCTGTATTTCTCCGCAAGCTGATCAAAAACATCCGGCGCAGTACAGGGAACCGCTATTTTGCCATCGGGTTGATCCCGCAGATAAATCAGGCTGACGATTGCTCTTTGTATTTCCGGATCGACGGGATTTCCCATC
The DNA here is from genome assembly GCA_002399435.1 of Firmicutes bacterium UBA4874. Taxonomy (GTDB): domain Bacteria; phylum Bacillota; class Clostridia; order Caldicoprobacterales; family DTU083; genus UBA4874. The sequence goes on along the minus strand of DHDO01000002.1, from coordinate 109,905 downwards.
TCATCAAACAGTGCAATGGCCTCACAATCGGCGCTCATTTGACAGCTCAGATCAAAACCGCTCTGCTTCCTCTCCTGTTCCGGATTGTTCGGACAGTTATGGATATGACATCCGGATTCTTTCAACACACGATACAGAATATTATTGCCCATCCTGCTTCCGCTCGCAAAAACCAGTATTCTATAACTCTTCTCCCGTATTTTCTCCATGTCTACGGAATCCATAAGAGAACGCATATAGAAAACAGGAACATCCGAAAGGGTATGGACCCTTTTGATGCTTTCCGGATCCGAACGCTGAAAATCATCCCGGATATACAGGTTCTCAATTTTCCGCTCCGCAGAAGGTGGAAGATTACACCCATTGGAATCTGTAAAACAAAACCGTATATCTCCCGGATCCTCCGGTGCGGCAAAGAGATGAATTCCGGCATCCAGTGCCAGCTGCCGAACGGAATAACGAAGAACCGGTGTTGTCAGCTGCCCCAGATCAAATACTTCCAGACCAGCGGACAAAAGGCCCGAAGCCAGGCTGTATTTCAACATACCACTTCCGGGATAGCTGTCACAGCTGACCGCTATTTTGCTTTTGGGAAGAAGAAATGCGCCAAAAGCCGCACCGAGTTTCGCTGTTGCGTAAGGCGACCATTCGGTATTGACGGAACCTCGTATTCCGTCTTTCCCGAACAGGGTACGATTTGATCTGGTACCCCATACAACGTTGGATTGCACAATATTGCCTTCCTCGATCGTCTTTCCCGGCCAAATCCGGACCTGAGGCTTGATGGTAGAACCTTCCTTCAGCTGACAACCGTCGCCGATTACTGCGCCTTCATACAGACAGACCCGCCTGCCCGTTCCGACCTTGCTGCAGATCGCCACACCACGGGCAGCCGTCCTGTCACCAAGCACAACATGGTTCCACAAGATGCTCCTTTTGACACTGGCACCTTCCCCAATGTGACAGTTTTCACCAATCACCGAATAAGGCCCGATATAAGCACCCTTTTCAATGCTGCAATAATCCCCGATCAGACAGGGACCTTCCAGTTTTGCTCCTTTCCCTATTTTTATACCTTCGCCCAGCCATATGTCGTCATCGGTCTTCCTCCCATCAAAATGATGATGCACACGTCCGTTCAACATGTCATAGTGGGCGGAAAGGTAAGTCTGACAATCCCCAATATCGCACCAATACTCATTTGTGACATATCCAAACATCCGCTGCTGATTCTTCAAAAGCAGTGGAAACAAATCGCGGCTGAAGTCAAATTTCTTTCCGGCATCAAAAAAATCCATTGCTTTGGGATCCAATATGTAGATGCCGGTGTTGACCGTATCGCTGAAAACCTCTCCCCAATTGGGCTTTTCCAGGAAACGTGTGACGGAACCCGATTCGTCCGTAATCACCACACCAAATTCCAAAGGAACCTTTACCCGTTTCAACACCAATGTGGCTATGGAGCCTTTTTCTTTATGAAACCGGATTGCCCTTCCAAGATCGATATCCGTCAGAGCATCCCCACTGATCACAACGAATGGCTCATCCAGAAAGCTTCCGGAATTTTTGACGCTTCCTGCTGTTCCAAGGGGAGACTCTTCAATAAAATAGTTCAAATGAACTCCATAATCGGATCCATCCTGGAAAAAGTCCTGTATTTGCTCCGGAAGATATTGTAAGGTAACACCGATGTCCGTTATGCCATATTTTTTAAGGAGCTCAATACTGTATGTCATAACGGGTTTATTCATGACCGGAACCATTGGTTTCGGCAGATCACATGTCAGAGGACGAAGACGGGAGCCCTCTCCGCCAGCCATTATAATACCCTTCATGGAACCACCCTTTCCATTCATTCTTAACCAATTCAGGTATAATAATAGTATGTTCACTCTGACTTTGAATATTCTGACAACCGCTTTACCTTGCCTTCTCCAGCTCCGGCAACAGTTTATCGTTAAGAATCTTGATATGCGTACCTTTCATGCCCAAAGACCTGGATTCAATGACTCCGGCGCTCTCAAACTTTCTCAATGCATTCACTATAACAGATCGTGTGATCCCTGCCCGATCTGCAATTTTACTGGCTACCAGAAGCCCTTCCCTGCCATTCAGCTCTTTGAAGATATGTTCAACCGCCTCCAGTTCGGAGTAGGAAAGGGTTCCAATTGCCATCTGCACCACTGCTTTTTTACGGGCCTCCTCCTCGGCTTCGTCCGCTTTGGACCGCATGATCTCCATTCCGACGATTGTAGCACTGTATTCTGCCAGAATCAGATCTTCTGTCGTCATCTTTTTTTCAAAACACTCAAAAAAAAGAGTGCCAAGAGTCCCCTCGCCGGATCGGATCGGAACAACCGTGATATAGATCCGGGAAGCTTTCTCTATCACCATATTTGCTTTTGTTTCATTATAACGCAAGTATCTCTCATTATACTGCTCTTTCAAACGGAGCTCATCGGGGCTGATCCCATCAAATGGCTGAATGCTGTTGTCAGGGTGTGGCATGGAATGTCCAATAATATGGCCCCTCCGGCTGGCAATAAATACATTGCAATCCAATATCTCGCTTAAGACCTTCGTCAGATCGGAAAAGACAACCCCTTTCCGACCAGAGCACTGAAGGATTTTATTCAGCCTTCTGGTATTTTCCAATAAAGCACTTGACACTTGATGGATCCTCCTCATTTCTATCGTTTCATCTCACAAAATATATTTGTGCAGATCCGTTTTCCTGATCATATCCGTCAGATTCTGTTGAACGAAAGCACGATCCACTGTAATGGTTTGTCCGCACAAATCCTCTGCGTGAAAAGATATTTCTTCCAACAACTTTTCCATAACCGTATGCAGCCTTCTGGCACCAATGTTTTCCTCGCTCTGGTTAATAAGATAGGACATTCTGGCGATTTCATCTATGGCATCATCGGTAAAGTCCAAATCGACCCCTTCTGTTTTCATCAATGCAATTTGCTGTTTAATGATCGCATTCTCCGGCTGGGTAAGAATTTGCCGAAAATTATCCTCCGTCAGGCTCTTCAGCTCCACCCGAATAGGAAACCGGCCCTGGAGCTCCGGGATCAGATCAGACACTTTTGAAACATGAAAAGCACCTGCTGCGATAAACAGCATATAATCCGTCTTTACCGGACCATACTTGGTCATAACCGTAGTGCCTTCCACAATGGGCAAAATATCACGCTGTACCCCTTCCCGTGAGACATCCGGGCTCTGTCCCATTCCGCTTCCGGCAACCTTGTCAATCTCATCCAGGAAAACAATGCCATCCTGCTCTGCAAGAGTCAGCGCTTCATCAATGACTTCGTCCATGTCAATGATCTTCTGGGCTTCTTCCTGCTCAAAAATCCTGCGGGCGTCCCTGACGGTGACTTTCTTCTTTCGGGTTTGCTTCGGAAAAATATTGCCGAAGGCATCCTGTATCTGAATCATCATGTCTTCATTTCCCATTCCCGACAGGACACCGACACCGGGATACCGGTTTTCATCCACTTCAATCTCAATCACGGAATCTTCAAGCTTACCGCTGCGAAGACGCAAGCGAAGCTTCTCCCTGGTATTTTGCATGGAGTCCGGCTCCTGCTTCACCAAAGCCGTTTTCTCCGTATCGTCTCCGGTCGAATCCGGAAGCAGCTCCAGGGAATTGGGATCCATCTTTTTTTGGGAAGGAAGCAGAACATCCAGGATCCTTTCCTCTGCCGCCCTGGAGGCTTTCCCCTGAACACCGGCCATTTTTTCGTTTTTTACCATACGTATGGATGCTTCCACCAGATCCCTTATGATGGATTCCACATCCCTGCCCACATAACCGACTTCCGTAAACCTGGTGGCTTCCACCTTGATAAACGGAGCATGAACCAGTTTGGCCAGACGTCGTGCAATTTCGGTCTTCCCCACACCGGTGGGGCCGCTCATAATAATATTTTTCGGAGTGATTTCCTCTTTGAGTTTATCATCCAATTGGCTCCTCCGATACCGGTTCCGCAAAGCAATCGCTACCGAACGTTTCGCTTCGTCCTGTCCGATAATATATCGATCCAGCTGGCGAACGATTTCCCTGGGGGTCAGATTCATCGACTCATCCCCTCCTATAATTCTTCCACATGAATGTTGTCATTGGTATATACACAGATAGAAGAAGCAATTTTCAAAGACTCAAGGGCAATATCCGCCGGCTTCATATCCGTATGACAAATCAGAGCCTTGGCAGCAGACAGTGCAAACATTCCGCCGGAACCAATTGCTGCAACATTGTCATCGGGCTCAATGACTTCTCCGGTACCGGATATAATCAGGAGACTTTCCTTGTCCATGGCGATCAGCATGGCTTCCAGCTTTTGCAATGTCTTATCCTTACGCCAGTCCTTGGCCAATTCCACAGCAGCACGCTGTAAATTACCGGCGCACTCCTCCAGCTTCCCTTCAAAGTTTTCACTCAAAGTAAAGGCATCGGCAACTGATCCGGCAAATCCGATCATCACCTGATCATGGTAAAGGCGTCGTACCTTTCTGGCGCCATGCTTCATAATCGTTGATTCACCAAGTGTTACCTGACCGTCCCCTGCAATCGCTCCATGATCGCCCTTTTTGATTGCCACGATAGTGGTACCTTTCAACATGTACGGTTTCCACTCCTTCTTCAAACAAATCAAAGTCAATCCATCATTTACAAAGTCATCGCATCACTTAATAGGCTCAGTTCCAATAGACTCAGCTTTCATTATAACACAATCCGCCTTTTTTTGCGAACATAACTCATGCGAAAAAGGCAACGAGAGGAAACGGTCACTTTTCTGCAGTATGATCTTCCGACTCTTCCCGCACTTCCCTTGTATACCCACACTCTTTATTGGAGCATACGATCCTGTATTTTGCTGTTTTCGAAGCCTTTTCCACCATATAGCTGCCACATTTCGGGCACTTTTCCCGAACAGGCTTATACCAGGAAATGAAATCACAATCCGGATACCTTTCGCAGCCATAGAACTTCCTCCCCCGTTTGGACCTCCGAATCACCACGGCAGCATTACATTTCGGACAGGAGGCATCCACTTTTTCCACCAGAGGCTTTGTATTCCGACATTCAGGAAAATTCGGACATGCCAGAAACTTACCGTATCGTCCATATTTGATCACCATACGGCTGCCGCAGTTTTCACAAATTACATCGGATTCTTCTTCCTGGATTTCTATCTTTTCCAATTCTTTCTCGGCCTGCTCCAGATATTTCTCAAACGGTCCATAGAAATCTTCCAAAATCTTATGCCAGTCCAGACTCCCTTCTTCCACCTGATCCAGTCTTTCCTCCATATCCGCGGTAAACTGGTAGTCGATCACATCCGGGAAGTATTCCAGCATGACACGATTTACAATGCCTCCCAATTCTGTCGGGTACAATACCTTCCCTTCCCGTACCACGTAACCTCTGGACAGTATGGTTGAAATGGTCGGGGAATATGTGCTGGGCCTGCCGATTCCCATGTCTTCCATTGCCCTTACCAGGGATGCCTCACTATAGCGCGGCGGCGGCTGGGTAAAATGCTGCTCCGGCTTCCATTCCCGGAGCTCCAGCCTTTGCCCTTCCTCAAGGGGAGGCAGAGTGACATCTTTATCGCTCCTGCCCTCCTCGGAAGTCTCCATATATACTATGGTATAGCCCGGAAAAACCTTTCTGCTTCCCCTGGCCCGAAAAGTATATTTTCCAGCCGTGATCTGAACCGTCATAATTTCATAAAGAGCCGGTGCCATCTGGCTCGCAAGAAACCGTTCATAAACCAGTCGATATAACCGGAGTTGGTCCCGCTTGAGGGAATCCTTTATGCTGTCCGGCGCCAGACGGATATAGGTGGGGCGTATCGCTTCGTGGGCATCCTGGACGTTTTTCCTGGTCTTATATACGTTTGGAGTCTTTGGAAGAAACTCCTTGCCATATTGGCCCTCCACAGCAGCTTTCGCATCCGTCTGAGCTGTTTCCGCTATCCGGGTGGAATCGGTACGGATATAGGTAAGAAGGCCAACGGATCCTTCTCCCTTGACCTCAATGCCTTCATAAAGCTGCTGGGCAAGCAGCATGGTCTTTTTTGTGGTAAATCCGAGTTTCCTGGATGCCTCCTGCTGAAGCGTACTGGTTGTAAAAGGTGGCGGAGCGTTGCGTCTCCTGGAGCTCTTCCGGATTTTTTCCACCTGGAAGGAAGCCTGATCCACTTCTGCGAGGATTTGATCCATTTCCTCCCTTGTCCCGGGCTCCATCTTTTTATCACCGATACCATATAAAAGAGCTTCAAGGATCTGCTTCTTTCCCGGGCTGTTTTTCTCCTTCGGACTCTTTCGCCGATCCGTGTCCGATGGGGAAAACTCTCCTTTCAGCGTCCAATATTCCACCGGCTGAAATTCCTTGATTTCCTTCTCCCGGTCACACAAAAGACGTGTGGCAACGGATTGTACCCGTCCGGCACTCAGGCCTTTCCGAACTTTGCGCCACAGCAGGGGACTGATCTGATATCCCACTACCCGATCCAGAACCCGGCGCGCCTGCTGTGCATCCACCAGATTCCGATCAATGGCACGGGGATTTTTGATTGCATTTTTTACAGCCTGCTTTGTAATTTCATTGAATTCAATCCTGCAGGCCGAAGTCTCATCCAGCTTCAGGACATGACTCAAATGCCAGGATATGGCTTCGCCTTCCCGGTCCGGGTCCGTAGCCAGAAGGATCTTATCCGCCTTCTTTGCGGATTTTTTCAACTTTGCCAGCAGCTCTCCCTTTCCCCGTATTGTTATATATTTTGGCTCAAAGTGGTGTTCCAGATCCACTCCAAGTTGACTTTTCGGTAAATCCCTGACATGTCCCATGGATGCCTCCACAGTGTATCCCCTGCCCAAAAATTTCTTGATGGTTTTTGCTTTTGCAGGTGATTCCACTATGACTAACTTCTGCGTCATTGAATTCCCTCCATATTAAACCTTCCACTGTTTCATAAATATTTTTCCGGGTAACTGCTTTATTATTCCCTTGATTTCCATGAATGTCAAAATTGCATTGAGTTGACCGGGCGGTAGATTTGTGATCTGAATCAATTCTTCCAGCCCCTTTTCTCCATCTTCCAACGCATTATACACCGAGGTTTCAAAAAAATCAAGCGCACCGGTTTCTGCGGCTTCGCCGGACCGTGTGGCAGAATGTCCGTAGGTGCAGGCAGGAGCAGCGATATTCAGGTCGTCCAGTATATCCTCCACAGAGGTAACCACCCTGGCGCCTTCCTTCAGCAGCCTGTTGGTTCCCTTGCTGTACGGGCTGTTGATATTGCCCGGAATGGCATAGACCTCCCGTCCCTGCTCCAGGGCAAAATCCACCGTAATCAGGGCACCGCTCTTTTGACCTGCCTCAATCACCAGAGTCCCATTGGCGAGCCCGCTGATAATCCGATTCCTCGCCGGGAAATTGCCTGCGGACGGTCCGATCCCCGGAGGATATTCACTGAACAGGGATCCCCGCTCTGCTATCATCTGATACAAGGACTTACTTTCCGGCGGATAAACAACATCCACGCCACAGCCAAAAACAGCAGCCGTATATCCGGATTCGGCATCCAAAGCGCCCTTATGCGCCATGGTATCAATTCCCCGGGCCATTCCGCTGATGACAGCAACTCCTGCCTGAGCCAACTCACAGGAAAACCGCCTGGCCACCGTCCGTCCATATCCCGAGCAACGCCGGGAGCCCACCACCGCAACAGCGGGCATCCCGGATGGAAACGGCCTGCCTTTGCAATAAAGGACAGGAGGTGGATCATAAATGGTTTTTAGTAAAGCAGGATATTCCGGACTGGAAAGAGTCAATATGCTGAATTCCGGCATGGACAGAATCCGTTGTGCCTTTTCCAAAGCCTTTGTATTTCTTGCGGCAGCAATTTTCTCCCAGCATTTCTTTCCCAGAATCCGGGATGCTTGTTCCACTTCTGTTTTGGAGGCTTCATAAAGCCTGCGGGGACTTTCGAAATATTCCAGTAATTTATAAAAGCGTCTTGCTCCAATGCCGGGTATGGAACTGAGCCATATCCAGTATAACTTTTCATTCGTCAATTCCTGATAACCCCGCTTTTTAAAGGGAAGCATTCCTTCGACTGCTTCCCCTGCTCTTCTTCGATCATGGAAATAAAGATCCCAGCCAGCCTGGGATCAAATTGTGTTCCTGCACATTGTTGAATTTCCCTGAGAGCTTCCTCTGATGAGACCGGTTTCCGATAGGGCCTTCCATTGGTCAGGACATCATATGCATCTGCTATGGAAAGAATCCTGGAAATCAACGGGATCTGCTCCTCGTTCAGGCCCTGGGGATAACCTTCCCCATCCCAATGCTCATGGTGGCTCAATATGGCATCTTCCAGAGATACGAGCTCCGGCGAGCAGGCTGCAATCCGGTAGCCAATTTCACAATGTTTCTGCATGATACGCCACTCCTCCGGCTCCAGGGCACCAGGTTTGAAAAGGATGGATTTTGGAATGGCGATTTTACCGATATCATGAACCAAAGCCAGCATCTCCAGCCGATTCAATTCATGGGTACCAAGGTTCATCCGCTTTCCCATCTCCCGGACCAGTTCCTTCATACGATTGCCATGTTCCCTGGTTTCATCCGCATGTTCCTCCAGCGACTGACGGATGGAGGCAATGATCTCATTGCATACAGTACGGCTTTCACTCAGTTTGGCGGAATACATTTCCTCTTCTGCCTGCTTGAAGATGGATTTTATATCCTGGGAAGAATTTTCCTTGGTGGCACAGCCCAGGGAGATACTGGTGCGGATGGGAATGGAACTCAGGCCACAGCAGTTTTCCCGGATCCGCCGGACAATGGATTTGGTTTCTTCCCTGTCAACATGAGGAAGAATCATGACAAATTCATCCCCACCGACCCGGGCAATAATATCCTCTTTTCTGCACCCTTCCTTCAGAACCCGGGCCACTTTCTTCAGCAACCGATCTCCTTCCAGATGCCCAAAGGTATCGTTGATCAGTTTCAAACCGTTCGTATCTCCCATAATCAGGGATAAGGGAAGCATGCGCTCCGTATCAAGCCTTTTCAGCTCTTCGTCAAAAAAGGAACGGTTATATAGACCGGTCAGACTATCATAAAAGGAATAATAACGGATTTTAGCTTCTCTTTGCCTTTGCAGCGTCACATCGTATAAAATCAAAACAACTCCCAAAGGGTTCCCATTCGCATCTTCAACAGGAGATCCTTTTCCGCTTACGACGATATCCTGATTCAGGTCTCTGTTGATCAGAAGAAGATAATCCGGAAGCTTCACTGTGTGATGCATGATATCCGGGATGGAAAGCAGATAGCGGCTCAGATGATGTTCGTCGATCATAACCAGAATATCGTCAATTGGTTTGCCGACAGTCTGGGCATACTCCCAGCCGGTCATCTTCTCCGCCGTCCGGTTGAGGAAAAGGATATTTCCCTGCGGATTCGTTATGATGACACCATCGTTCAATGCGCATACGGCATGATAGCAGAAACTTTCCATACTTTGGGGCTGCATACTGATAACTCCTTCTTATAGGTCTGCCACTACCGACCTGTCTTCCTGTCCAATGATTTTCCTTCTTTTTACCCTATTCTACATCTATCTGTAAAATCCTGTGATAAAATAATTTTCCCGTTCTCCATTGTTCCCATTACCATTTTAAAACAGGATTTCTTGCTGCCCCCACCTCATCCAATTGCTTTACAATCGTCGTATGAGGAGCCGTTTTCACCACGTCCGGGTCCTTCACCGCTTCCTGTGCAATCCGGATCAGTGCCTGCACATATTCCTCCATGGATTCCACGCTTTCTGTTTCCGTAGGCTCCAACATGAGCGCTTCGTGTACAATCAATGGAAAATAGGTCGTCGGCGGGTGCAGGCCGTAATCCATCAGGCGCTTCGCAATTTGCTTTGCTGTAATCCCATAGGGGTTGTTCTTCAGTCCACCCAGTACGAATTCATGCATACAGGTCCGGTCATATGGCAGCTCAAAATAATCCTTCAGCATTTCCTTCATATAATTTGCATTCAGCACTGCCATCCGGCTGGCTGCCTTCAGCCCCTCTGCGCCCATGGAAAGAATATAGCAATAAGCACGTACCACTACCCCAAAATTGCCGTACCAGGATTTTACCTTTCCAATGGACATTGGCCTGTTCTCCTCCAGGTAATATCCTTTCCCGCTGCGGGCAACCACCGGTGAAGGCAGAAATTCCTTTAAAAAGTCTGCGACCCCCACCGGACCACTGCCCGGGCCACCTCCGCCATGAGGTGTGGAAAAGGTTTTATGCAGATTCAGATGAACGATATCAAATCCCATATCCCCGGGCCTGGTGATTCCCATGATGGCATTGGCATTGGCTCCGTCGTAATACAGCAGGCCCCCGGCCTTATGTACCATATCGGCTATTTTCACGATATTTTTATCAAATAGCCCAAGGGTGTTGGGATTGGTCAGCATCAGCCCTGCGACCTCATCATTCAGTACCTCCCGCAAGGCATCCAGATCCATCCCGCCTTCCCTGTCGGATTTTACTTCAACAACTTCCATGCCGGCCATGCTGGCACTGGCAGGGTTGGTTCCGTGTGCGGAATCCGGAATAATAATATGCCTGCGCTTTTCATCACCCCGGTGCCGGTGATAGGCCCGAATCATCATCAAACCGGTGATTTCTCCCTGCGCTCCGGCGGCTGGCTGCAGGGTAAATGCAGACATTCCGGTGATTTCGCACAGCATTTTTTCCATTTTTGCCATCAATTCCAGTGCACCCTGGACGGTTTCTGCCGGCTGGAGCGGATGAATGTTGGAAAAGCCGGACATTCTGGCGGCTTCCTCATTGATCCTGGGATTATATTTCATGGTGCAGGAACCGAGGGGATACATACCGATGTCCACCGAATAATTTTTCCGGGAAAGATTTGTATAATGCCGAACCACATCCACTTCACTGACTTCCGGCAGTTCCGGTTCCTTTTCCCGGAGCAGACCTTCCGGAAGGGGAAACTCAGGCACATCAGATTCCGGCAGGCGGTAAGCTTTTCTGCCGGGCCTGGAACATTCAAGAATCAGTTTGTTGTATTCCTTCATTCTATCCCCTCCAATATCCGCTGCAGGTGATGAATTTCCTGCTTTGTCCGCTTTTCAGTAACACAATACAGAATCCCATGTCCAAGCTGTGGATAATCTTTTTGAAACGCATATCCGCCGATGATTGCTTCCTGAAGCAGTGCTTCCTGTATTTTTTCATCGGAAGGAGTCCCCACAACAGGAAACTCCATAAAAAACGGATGATCGTAAAGCAGGTGGTATTTGCCGGAAGCCGTGAGTATCGATGCGGCATAATGGGCTTTGTCATAGCATTGCCTGGCAACCTCCTTCAGACCTGCCTTGCCCATGGTGGCAAGATAGGCACTGGCAGTCAGAGCGTTCAGGGACTCATTGGAACAAATGTTGGACGTCGCTTTTTCCCGTCTTATATGCTGTTCTCTGGTCTGCAGGGTGGAAACAAACCCTCGTTTTCCTTCTGTGTCCCGGGTTTGACCAACGATCCTGCCGGGCATTTTTCTCATAAGGGATTTTGTGCAGGCCAGAAACCCGAGATACGGCCCGCCAAAGGACATGGGATTTCCAAGGCTCTGCCCTTCGCCAATGGCAATATCCGCGCCCCACTCTCCGGGTGATTTGAACAATCCCAACGAAATGGGATCAACCGACAAAATCAACAACCCTTTTTTGTTGTGTGTTATCTTTTCCGCATTGCCAATATCTTCGAAAAAGCCAAAAAAATTGGGACTCTGAAGGATCACTCCTGCCGTCTCCCTGCTTACTTTCCCCTCCAGCATCTCCATATCGGTCACTCCGTTTTTCATTGGGAGAACTTCACATGCAATCCCACGGTAACGCAGAAATGTGGACAGTACTTTTCTGGTCTCCGGATGAACGGTCTCCGAGACAAGAATCTGTTTTCTCCGGGTATGGTCCGTTGCCATCCGTGCCGCTTCAACTGCAGCGCTGGCGCCGTCATACAGGGACGCATTGGATACATCCATCCCGGTAATGGCGCAGATCATGGATTGATATTCAAATATGGCCTGCAGGGTGCCCTGACTGATCTCCGGCTGGTATGGGGTATAGGACGTGGAAAACTCGGACCTCCCGGTGACATACCGGACCGCAGAAGGGATATAGTGGTCGTACGAACCGGCGCCCAGAAATATCACAGCCTTTTCTGCATCCAGATTTTGGCTGCACAGATCTTTCAGAATCCTTTCCACTTCCAGCTCCGATTTGGGTTTCTCCAGATCCAGATCCTTCTGTAACCGGATGGAAGGCGGGATATCTTCGAATACATCGTCTGCCGAATGCAGCCCCAGTTTTTTGAGGATTTTCCTTTCATCCTCCGGCGTGGCAGGAAGATAGGGAATCATCACTCATCCTCCTCAAGACACCATGTCTTATATTCTTCAGGGGACAGCAAG
>DHDO01000002.1:84040-97044 GCA_002399435.1 Firmicutes bacterium UBA4874 | reverse complement strand
CTGCCTTCTGACTTGACCCACTCATGATCCTTTGAGTAATACAAACCATCCAAAACTTTCATTTTGATTCCTCCTCCAATTCTGATACCTGGTCTGAAAATCTATCCCCGTGCCTTTTCCCTGAAAAATACAGCTTCCGGCAAATCATTTCTGGTATTTCTTTTTGTAGAAAGGTGTTTCCACGGTGATCCCGGGAACCGACTTTCCCCGTATCCGAACCTCGATGGTATTGCCAGCAGCGGCAATTCCGGCATCCAGCAACGCCAATCCCAGATTTTTCTTCAGCGTGGGCGCATAATAACCGGTGGTCACATGGCCGGCTTTCTCTCCATTCCTTCGGATCTCGTAACCGCTTCGCGGTATACCCCGGCCCACTATCTCAAATCCGGCAATCTTTCTTTCAAGACCTCTCTCCTTCTGCGCGGCAAGGGCCTTTTTTCCGATAAAGTCCGGCTTCTCCATTTTTACAAAACGTTCAAGGCCTGCCTCCATTGGCGTAATATCTTCTGCCAGCTCCCTGCCATACAACGGCAGACAGGCTTCAAACCGCAAGGTATCCCTGCACCCCAGGCCGGCAGGCTTCAGGCCGAACTCCTTCCCGGCCTCCAGCAGATCCTTCCATAGCTTCATCACATGATCCGGACTCAAATAAACTTCGAACCCATCTTCTCCGGTGTAACCTGTCCGGGAGATCAGACAGGACACTCCCTGGATACGGATTGAATCGGAAAAGCGAAAAAAGCGGATTTTGGCAGCTTCCTCTCCGGCAAAGGCCCTCATCAGGTCCTCCGCTTTGGGACCCTGAATGGCCAATTGAGCAACTTCATCAGACCGGTCGATCACTGTGACCTGATACCCCTCTGTATGATCCATCATCCATTTTACATCCTTGAACCGATTGGCGGCATTGACCACAATCATATAATGCTGTCCGGAGAAACGATAAGTCATGACATCGTCCACTGCCCCGCCGTTCTCATTGAGCAGGATGCTATACTGCGCCTGACCGTCCCGGATCCTGGAGATATCATTGGATAAAAGTTCATTCAAATAAACAGAAGCGTCTTTCCCTGTCACTTCGACTTCTCCCATATGGGAAACATCAAATACACCGGCCGACTCCCGAACTGCCTGATGCTCCGCCAGGATTCCTTCAAACTGAAGAGGAAGTGCCCACCCCTCAAAATCAACAATTTTTGCTCCAGCTTCTCCATAGGCAGGATAAACAGCCGTTTTGTGAAGATGATCCAACCAAATCCCCCCTTTTTGTTTTCATCATACTATATGTATGCACGGAATTCAACAAGACATTTTTCATCCGGTATTTTGGATTGCCATATTTCTCTGACATGCACAAACAGACAAAAGAATTAATAATATAAATCAAGAATAGCATAGGAGGTGAAATCGATGGGATACGGCTTTGGTATGGGAGGCAGAGGTGGTCATGGTGACTGCGCTGGCGGAGCAGATGATTCAGTGCTGTTCTTCTTCCTGCTTTTGATCATTATTTTCTGCAACTGCGAATTTTTCGATAATGGAAGTGAATTGCTGTTCTTCTTCCTGATACTCGTCTTTCTTTTCGGAGGAGCGTTTATAGGAGGATCCGGCGGCTGCGCCACTGCAGAATAAGCGTTAGGCAACAAAAAAGAGCGGATCTCCCCAAAGGATTCGCTCTTTTTTTGCTTCCCTTCCTGTATTCTGGCTTCTCGTATTCTGGCTTCCCGTATTCTGATTTTCTGCCTTCCTGTCATGGCTATTTCTTCATATCAAACCAGTCCTTGCGCCTAAACCAGAGCAACATGGCAATTCCAATGACAGCCATGATTCCAAGAACGATATAATATCCATACCGCCATCTAAGTTCCGGCATATAATGAAAGTTCATGCCATATATCCCGGTCAAAAATGTCATGGGAATAAAAATAGAAGTAACAACCGTCAATAGGGTCATAATACGGTTCATTCGAAACGAGACAAGGGACAGATAGTTATCACGCGCATCTGCTGTCAGCTCCCGATTGGAGTCGATCATATCCGACAACTGCAGCAGATGATCATAAATGTCATTGAAATAGTGTATTTTATCCCCCAACCTTTTTAAATGCTCCGAATTCAGGATTCGATACAACAGCTCCTTCATGGAACCGATCATATGTCTCAGCTTCAATAAATCATTGCGGATTTCAAAGATCCGCTCTATCAAATGCCGATTGGCAATATCCGAAGATTTGATATCCAGATCGTTTAATGTATCTTCAATCTGATAAACAACAGGAAAATACGGATCCACTATTTTGTCCAAAATCTGGTATGCAATATAATCCGGATCCACTTCCTGCTTTTGCGACACATCCAGAACCTGCTTACAGGCCTGTGTGATTTCCGTAAGAGCCTGCTGATGGAAAGTAACAATCTGGTTTTTCCCCAGGAACAGATCCAGCTCGACAGGCTCCGGCCTTCCTTCATTCAAAGCATGGAACACAAAAAAATCATAGGAATCGTAATGATCCATTTTGGGGCGTTCCAGGCCTTCCAGGCAATCATCGATGGACAGTTCGTCAAATCGGAAAAAAGTGCGAAGCAGTGCTGCCTCCTCATCGGTAGGTACGTCAAAATCCACCCAATACCATTCCACATCCTGTGCAGACAAGTCCTCCAGAGACAGGTCTGTCTGTAATCCGGACAATGCTTTCTTTGCGAGCGTATGAATCAAAACTGCATCTCTCCCAGCTTCTGTGATGGGTTGCTTTGCAGTTATACTATTCCCAACAATTCGCTTATCTTTCCTGATCCATCTCTGCCCTGGCTGTTCCGGGGAGAAACACTACTCCCCATTGGTTATTTTTCCGTTTTTATCGATGGCAGGAGCATTTGTGATCTCGCCTTCCGATACCTCCCAGATAAATTGATGCCCTTTATTGGTGTCCAGCTGGAATGCCGCCCCGGGTTCAATCAGATCCATGCTGCCCTGTAAATCTCCGGATGGATCCACGGTTATCGCACCGGTCTTCTCTGCGACCGCAATGACAACCTGGCCTGACGTTATGCTTCCGTCGGCTGCGGCAATGGCAACTGCGCTGTTTAAAGTGGAAAATGTCGTTTTATCCGCTGATACTTTTGCCTTTTTCTGATACCCCGTCAGTTTCGGCACAGCCACAGCCGTCAGAATTCCCAGAATCGCAATAACAACAATGAGCTCTATCAGGGTGAAGCCTTTTCGGTTTTTGATCTTCCTTCCCTGCTTCTCCATTTGAAATCCCCCTTTGTGAAAAAGATATAAGAGATCATCCCCAGTATTGCCGATCCAGACTGCGATATTGAATCGCCTCTGCCAGATGGGCATCCTGTATGTTTCCTTCCCCTTCCAGATCCGCTATGGTCCGGGCCACCCGCAGAATGCGGTCATAGGCTCTTGCGCTCAGGGACAAAACACGGAAGGCATCCTTGATCATAAGTTTTTGACTGTCCGTCAGTTTACAATAGGTATCAATTTGCCTGGAGCTTAACTGGGCATTGCTAAAGATTCCCTCTTTACGATATCTCTGAAGCTGAATGGCCCGGGCCCTGTCAACGCACTCCTTCATTTTTCGGGAGCTCTCCCCTTCCCGCCTGCCGGTCAGCTTTTCAAAACTGATGGAATCCACTTCAATGTGCATATCGAACCGGTCGAGAAGAGGCCCGGAAATCTTATCCAGATACCGCGAGATTTGATGGGGCGTACAATTGCATTCGTGAGATGGGTCGCTTGAACGGAAATAGCCACAGGGACACGGATTCATGCTCCCAACCAGCATGAATTCAGAAGGGAAGGAAACGGTCCCCTGTGCCCGGGACACGGTAATATATCCGTCTTCCAAAGGCTGCCGGAGGACTTCCAGTGCCTCCCTCCTATATTCAGGAAGCTCATCCAGAAAAAGAACTCCATGATGCGCCAGACTGATTTCCCCTGGCTTGGGCACTCTTCCCCCTCCCACAAGGGCGATTTGGGAAACGGTATGGTGAGGGGCCCGAAACGGTCTGGTCCGGATCAATCCCTTCGAAGGATCCAACAGGGCGGCCGCACTGTATATCTTGGTGACCTCAATGGCCTCGGGATAAGTCAGATCCGGCAGGATGGAAGGCAGTCTTTTGGCAAGCATGGTTTTTCCGGTTCCGGGGCTTCCGATCATCAGGATATTGTGACCGCCTGCTGCAGCGATCTTTAAGGCTCTTTTGGCCCCTTCCTGACCTTTTACGTCGGAATAATCCTCCAGGACAGGAGAGTGATCCGGCAGGGATTCCCCGTTGGGCTGCCAGGAGCGAAGCGGCCCTCTTTGACACAACGCAGGCACCAGATCCCTGAGATGATCAAAGGGATACACACTCATCCCTTTTACGTGACACGCTTCGGGAGCGTTTGCCGTGGGAAGAACCGTTTTATGCACCGTATCGGATACGGACAGCAGCATGGGCAAAACACCGTTTACCGGCCGAATGGATCCATCCAGGGACAATTCCCCCAAATAAACCGGCCGGAAATCCGGTCTTGCCGGAATCTGACCGGTTGCCTTCAGGATACCGACTGCAATGGCCAGATCATAAGCAGAGCCCTCCTTTTTCGTATCACCGGGAGCCATATTGACCGTAATACGTTTTACCGGAAAATCAAAGCCGCTGTTCTTGATGGCGGAACGAACCCGTTCCCTGGATTCCTTCACTGCGGTATCCGCCAGGCCGACGATCTCAAATCCAGGCAGTCCATTGGAAATATCCACTTCGATATCCACAATGTATCCATTGATGCCAAACAGTCCGGTGCTTTCCACCTTGGCCAGCATGACAAAGCAGCCCCCTTTTTACAACCCTTTCCCTATTAGCATCTTCTTCATAAAACTCCGGCGATCTTTCCCTACAGAATCTTCTTCATAAAACTCCGGCGATGGATCGGCGACATTCCATATTGCCGGATTGCCTCCACATGTTGTTTTGTGCCGTAACCCTTGTGCTGCTCAAAACCATATTGCGGATAGGTTTCTGCCAGCTTTCCCATCATCCGGTCCCGTGTTACCTTCGCGATAATGGAAGCAGCCGCAATGGATTGGGACTTTCCATCCCCGCCGACAATGGACAGCTGAGGAACAGACAGGGATTTAAGGTGCATGGCATCGATCAGAACATACTGCGGGGCTTTTCTGCAGGCTTTCACAGCCTGGAACATGGCTTCCATGGTTGCCTGGTAGATATTGATTCCATCGATTCGCTCCGGACCGACCATGCCCACTCCGATTGCCTCCGCCTTTCCAGAAATGATGTCGTAAAATTTCTCCCGCTTGCCGGCAGTAAGCTTTTTGGAGTCATCCACCCCGTCAATGACCAGACCCGGAGGCAAAATGACACAGGCTGCAACAACCGGGCCTGCCAGAGGCCCGCGTCCCACCTCATCCACTCCTCCAACAAGAGCATATCCTTCGGCCCATAGCCGTCTCTCTTCGGCCAGCATCGCTTCCGACTTTTCCCTTTGCTTCCGGATTGCTTCCTGCTGTCGATCATATTTTACCAATAGTTTTTGCACACCAACACGGCTGTCTGCTTCCATTGCCGCCAGCAGCTGTTCCGTATTCGGTTCCTCCCGGAGCATCCTGCGGACTTCCGGAATGGATATATTATGTATGTCCACTTTTTCAAAAGCCTCCTCACCTGGAACCTGCCGCGCCCTCCTCCGGAATCTCCAGTGTGGTCCTGCCCAATACCCCGGATTGATATTCCTTCAACACCTGCCTGGAGCTTCTCTCCCTGTCCGGTATTCCACCGGCATTCAGCCAACCGCGGTTTTGTGCAATATCCTGCAGGAGCTCATAGCCTTGCTTTTTTAAATCCTTCAGGTGATACCGATAGGTCAGAAGCTCCGGATACATCCCAGCCATCTCTTCCAGAAAGCGGCAGGCAATTTCCTCCTGATCCATGATCTCTTCCCGGATGGAACCGGTATATGCCAGGTGCAGGCCTGTCCTTTCCTGCTCCAATTTGGGCCACAGAAGTCCGGGAGTATCCAACAATTCAAAATATGGGGTAACCTTTACCCATTGCTTTGCCCTGGTGACGCCAGGACGGTTGCCGGTTTTTGCTTTCACCGCCCCGGAAAGCCGGTTGATCAGAGTGGACTTCCCTACGTTTGGAATCCCCACCACCATTGCGCGGATGGTTTTGCGGATTCCTTTCCGTCGACGGATCTCCCGGCTTTTCTGATCTGCCAGTTCCAAAATCATCTTTTTCAGACGCTTTCCATCCCGCCCATCCAGGGAGTTGATGGCAAGGGCAACATTTGCCTGTTCTTCAAAATATTTAGTCCAGACTCCTGTTTTTCGCGGATCTGCATAATCGCTCTTATTCAGCACCACTACCAGGATTTTATCGCGGAACATGCTTTGAAAATCCGGATGGATGCTGCTGGCCGGGATCCTGGCATCCAGCAGTTCAATCACCATATCCACCAGTTTCAGGTTCTCCTGGATCAGTTTTTTGGCCTGGGCCATATGTCCCGGATACCAGTTGATTGTCAAGAATAAAAACCTCTTTCTGTTTTTGATGGATGAAGTTCAATGAATCTGTGTCATATTATCCAGCGGCCACAGGCGTAGTACCGCTTTCCCAAGCAGATTGCCCACAGGCACAAAACCCACATGAAGATCCCGGCTGTCCTTACTGCCGTTCCGGTTGTCCCCCAAAGCAAAAAAGGTACCTTTTGGAACCGTTACTTCTTCGTAATCATCATAAGGTGGCTCCAGAATATATGGCTCCGTCAAGGCCTTATTGTTTACATAGACAACCCCGCCCTGGATTCGAACCCGATCCCCCGGCAGCCCGATGATTCGCTTTACATAATTGGTATGCGGATCTTCCGGAGTTTTAAAAATCACGACATCACCATGGTGCGGACCTCCTATGATATATCCGATTTTATTGACAAAAATCCGGTCTGCATCATGGAGTGTCGGAAGCATGGAAGAACCATCCACCAGTATGATTTCGAACAGAAATGTACGGATCAGGAGCGCAAGCACAACGGCTGTAACGATTGCCTGAATCCATTCCTTCATTTCCTTCAGTGGATCGTTCGTTTCCTTTTTGGCAGGAACGTCCTTTCTGCCATTGCTTCCTTTCGCGTCTGTTTCTGTCACGGGCCGCCTGACATTTTCCCCTTCCGGAATTACACCGGAAGAATTTCTCTCTTTTTCCTCCATTGGGGGAACACCTGCCTTATCGGACATATAAAACAATATGGGACCGTTTTCCCGGTCCCACATCATTATTTATTGCCTTGAATTTCTCTGACTTTTGCTGCCTTTCCGACCCGGTTCCGCAGATAGAAAAGCTTTGCCCTGCGTACCCTGCCGCGATGCAGAATTTCAATCTGTGCAACTCTGGGAGAATGAAGAGGAAATGTCCTCTCAACGCCCACTCCATAGGAAACCCTTCGAACCGTAAAGGTTTCTCTGACACTGCCGCCGTTGCGCTGAATCACAGTGCCTTCAAATGCCTGCAGCCTTTCGCGGGTACCTTCCACAACCTTAACATATACTTTTACAGTATCTCCAACGGAGAATTCCGGTATATCCTTTTTCAACTGTTCCTGTTCCAAAGTGTCTATGATATTCATGTTTCTTCCCTCCTTCCTGCAAGACGTTTCCGACTTTTCCGGAAAAGCGGTCTTTCTGTTCATTACAATCCGGATTATATCATAATCTGTATTTTCTGCGCAAGAAATGTCAAAAATTATTCTTCTGCTCATTGAGCCAATTTTGATCTTCCTGCGACAACTCCGCTTTCTTTATCAAGTCGGGGCGTTTTATAAACGTATTTTTCAGACTCTGCTGCCTGCGCCATTTGCTGATTTCCTTATGGTTCCCGGACAACAGAACCTCCGGTACTGTATTCCCATCATATTGCGCGGGTCTGGTGTATTGAGGATATTCCAGCAAGCCGGTAGAGTGGGACTCCTCCAGTATGGACTCGGAACTGCCCAATACACCGGGAATCAATCGGGCAACGCAATCTGCCAGGACCATGGCAGGAAGCTCTCCGCCGGTCAATACATAATCGCCGATGGAAATCTCCTGATCCACATATTGATCAATGATGCGCTGGTCAATCCCTTCATAATGCCCGCACAGCAAAACCAATGCAGGCTCCTTTGAAACCTCACCTGCCAGGCGTTGATTCCACACCTTCCCCTGGGGGGACAGATAGATCACCGCCGGCTTCTCTCCGGGATATCGGGACAGAACATAATCCAACGCATCGGATAATGGCTGAGGCATCAGCACCATGCCGGCACCACCGCCATAGGGGTAATCATCGGCCTGACTGTGCTTATTTGCGGCAAAATCACGAATATTGAAGATCTCCAGCTCAAGAATCTTCTTTTCCACAGCCCTGCCTATAATGCTGGTCGTCCGAAAGGCATCAAACATTTCCGGAAATAAAGTAAGAATATCAATTTTCATCCGGCAACAGCCCCTTCATACCGGAAAAATCCACAATCATTCTTCCCGCTGAAGGATCCACCTGGGTCACGACGCTTTTCAGGGCAGGGATCAACACTTCACCCTCCGGCCCTTTTACAACATATACATCATTGCTGCCGGTTCTCAGTATGTTTTCAATGGTTCCCAGGTATTTTCCTGCTTCCGTCCAAACCCTGCAGCCGATCAAGTCACCGATAAAGAAAGTATCTTTCGGCAAATCACGGGCCATTTTTCGGGGAATCCACAGATACTGACCCCGCAGGGGCTCCACCGATTCCACCTTGCAGTAACCCTTCAGATGCAGATAGACAAAATCCCTGTCATAGCGCCTGGCCGTAATTGCCAGCTCTTTGTAGTCCTCTTCCTTCTTTACATAGATACATGTCAATGTATCAAAACGTCTTTTCTCATCCGACAGTGTTTTTACCTTGATCTCGCCTTTCAGGCCATGAGGCTTTAAAACAACGCCAACGGATAAATAATCCAGCAATCCTTTCTCACGCCTTTTTATACGATTTCAACAGCAACCTTTTTGTTCTCCCGAACAGCAGCTGCCTTGACCACCGTCCGAATGGCTCTTGCGATCCTGCCCTGCTTTCCAATGACCTTACCCATATCGTCGGATGCCACCCGAAGCTCTATGGTTATCCCTTCGTTTCCTTCCACTGCCCGGACATCCACCTGATCCGGATGATCCACCAGGGATTTTGCCAGGAATTCCACCAATTCAGCCATTATATGCCTCCTATAGTATGCCGTTCTTCTTCAGAAGGGCACGGACCGTATCTGTAGGCTGAGCGCCTTTATTCAGCCAATTCTTTGCCCGATCCGCATCAACTTCTATGTCGGAAGGATTGGTGTTGGGATTGTAATGTCCGATTTCCTCCAAAAACCTTCCGTCCCTTGCATAGCGGGAATCTGCAACCACAATACGATAAAAAGGTGCTTTCTTTGCTCCAATTCTTTTTAATCTGATTTTTACCACATTCTCACCTCCAACAAAAGGATCAACCCAATCCGAAAGGATCGGGAAACCAGCCGCAAACTCCGAAATGGCATATCTGCGGCATGCCTGGCAATCAAAAAGGCAATCGCAATCTGCCTTTTTTGCTTTTTGCTCCGTTGAGCTGTTTCATCATCTTTTTTAATTCCTCATAGGATTTCAGCAGTTGATTGACATCCTGAATACGGGTCCCGCTTCCGGCAGCAATTCGTTTCCTTCGACTGGCATTGATCAGGGAAGGATCGTTCCGTTCCTTCTTCGTCATGGATTGAATGATTGCCTGGGTTCTGGGGATTTGTCTTTCATCAATCTGAATCCCTTTCAGCTTCTTTGTATTCAGCCCGGGTATCATAGACAGAATATCGCTCATGGAACCCATTCCCTTTACCTGCTCCAGCTGTTCCAGATAATCATCCAGGGTAAACGTCCGGGTACGGAGCTTTTTCTCCATTTCCAGTGCTTTCCTGCTGTCCATGTTGGCCTGTGCTTTCTCAATGACAGTCAGCACATCGCCCATTCCAAGGATCCGGGATGCCATTCGATCCGGATGAAACACCTCCAGATCCTCCAGCTTTTCCCCCGTACCGACAAATTTGATTGGCTTTCCGGTCACCGCCCGGACGGACAGCGCAGCGCCCCCCCTGGTATCCCCGTCCAGCTTGGTCAGGATTACTCCATCTATTCCAAGCTTTTCATGAAAGGACTGGGCCACATTTACAGCATCCTGTCCGGTCATGGCATCCACTACAAGCAGAATCTCATGCGGATGGATTCCATCCCTGATGGACTTCAACTCCTCCATCAGCTCTTCATTGATATGAAGCCGTCCTGCCGTATCCACCAGAAGCATATCATACTGATGATCCTTTGCATACTCCAGAGCCTCTTTGGCAATGGCGACAGGATTTCGGGACCCGCGCTCAAAGACCGGTGTATTCACCTTTTCCCCAACGATCTTAAGCTGATCTATTGCAGCAGGGCGATAGATATCGCACGCTACCAGCAGTGGATTCTTGCCTTGCTTCCTGAAATAACAGGCCAATTTGCCGGCGTGAGTCGTCTTGCCGGCACCCTGCAGCCCAACCAGCATAAGAATGGTAGGCGGATTGGAAGCAATGACTACCTTACTTTGGGTTCCTCCCATCAATGCAGTCAGTTCTTCGTTTACGATCTTGATGACCTGATGCCCGGGAGTCAGGCTTTCCATAATCTCCTGCCCCACAGCGCGATCGGTTATTTTCCGGATCAGATCCTTCACAACGAGAAAGTTGACATCCGCTTCCAGCAGTGCCAGCTTCACTTCCCGCATGGCGGACTTTACATCCTTTTCATTCAGTTTGCCCTTTCCGGTAAGCTTTTTAAAAGTTGCCTGCAGCTTTTCCGCCAGACCCTCAAACGGCAAATTCTCAACCTCCCATAAAGTTGTTCCTGAGCCGGTTCATTTCCTGTCGACATGCATCCAATCCTGCTGCCAGTTCCTCCAGCTGCCTGTCTGCACGCTCCAGACCGATGCGGATTTCAGACAGCTGGCTCCGAAAACCCAGCTTCTCTTCAGTGGTCCGCAAAGTATGCTCCGAACGCTGAATCAGATCATGGACCCCCTGCCTGGTGATTCCTTCATTTTCTGCCACTTCCTGCAAAGACAGGTTATAGTTATAATACTGATCCATGACATCCTTCTGCCTGGCGGTCAGCAAGCCGCCGTATAAATCCAGCAAGGAAGCCATTTCTTCAAATTTATTCATCCTTCATCCCATCCCTGCGTTCCAGTCTCCGGCCAGTCAAGTACTTCTCCTTTACAGGTCGACATTATACTATAGCCGCATGGATCCGTCAAGTATTTTTCTTAGACAGCCGGAATCGGGAATTGTCATGAACTAAGATTCAAACAGGGCTTCTGTAAAATCTTCCGGCACAAAAGGCTGCAAATCCTCTGTCTGTTCGCCCACTCCCACATAATAAACCGGGATATCAAGCTGGGACTTCACAGCGATGATGACTCCGCCCTTTGCAGTTCCATCCAGTTTCGTCAGAGCAATGCCATTGATCCCGACCGCTTCCTGAAACAGGGATGCCTGGGAAACGGCATTCTGACCGGTTGTGGCATCCAGAACCAGAAGAACTTCCTTATGAGCCTCTGGAAATTCCCTGTCAATCACCCGATTCATTTTCTCCAATTCGTTCATCAGATTCTTTTTATTGTGAAGCCGCCCGGCCGTATCGCAGAGCAGAATGTCCGTTCCCCTGGACCTGGCCGATTGAATGGCATCAAAAATCACTGCGGCGGGGTCTGCTCCTTCTTCATGACGAATAATGGGTACCTGCGCCCTTTGGCACCAGATTTCCAGTTGTTCCCCTGCAGCAGCCCGAAAGGTATCCGCCGCAGCCACCAGTACTTTTTTGCCTTCCTTCCGGTAGCGATCCGCCAGCTTGCCGATGGTGGTGGTCTTGCCAACCCCATTGACGCCGACGACCAGCAGCACCGTCGGATGCGGCAGGGTAAGAGGCTGTGTGTTCCTTTTCAAAATAGAGGTGATATTGTCCTTTAACAGATCCTTGATTCTTGAAGGATCCCCTATCTTTTCCTTCTCTACCTTTTCCCGTATACTGGAAACGATTTTTTCACTGGTTGGGACCCCGACATCCCCCATAATCAAAGTTTCTTCCAGGTCGTCAAAAAACTCATCATCTATCTCGCGATAATACCGGATCAACTCATCCACCCGATCTGCTATATTACCCCTGGTTCTGGTGAGACCATTCTTCAGTCTTGAAAAAAAACTTTTTTTCTTCCTGTCGTCGCTTTCCATTCTGATTCCTCCCGCTCTAACTGACCATCTCATCAAACTTGACGGAAATAAGACTGGAAACACCTTTTTCCTCCATCGCGATGCCATACAGAATATCACTGGCTTCCATGGTACCCTTCCTGTGGGTAATAATGATAAACTGGGTATCTCTGGAAAATTCCCTGACATATCTTCCGAATTGTTCCACATTACTGTCGTCCAACGCAGCATCAATCTCATCCAGCACGCAAAACGGTGTCGGCTTATGTTTCAATATGGCGAAAAGAATCGCAATTGCCGTCAAAGTGCGCTCCCCCCCGGACAACAGGGACAGGTTCTGCAGTTTCTTTCCCGGAGGCTGTGCAATAATATCAATGCCGCAGCTCAGGACATCCTTTGGATCTTCCAGTACCAGCCGGGCATGTCCCCCGCCGAAAAGCTGATGAAATGTCATGCTGAAATATTCATTGATGATGTCGAACTCTTTCCGAAACTGTTTCTTCATGGTTTCCGTAATATCCTCTATGACTTCCTTCAGATTCTCCCTGGCCGTAATCAGATCGTTACGCTGTTCCTTCAGAAACTGATATCGTTCCCGGTCCTTTCGGTATTCTTCAATGGCACGGACATTGACTTCCCCCAAAGCGGAAATTTCCTTCTTCAATGTCTGAATCTGATCCTTTATCCCACCTGGAGTCAGGGAAG
>DHDO01000002.1:50665-83830 GCA_002399435.1 Firmicutes bacterium UBA4874 | reverse complement strand
CTCTGCCTCATATCTGGAACATTGTACCTCAAAACGATACTTTTTGTCGGTCAGCTCCCCGGAGGACTGGTTCCAGTCCCGGATATCCTCCTCCAGCTCCCGAAAGCGGGATTCGACTTTCTCCCTCTGCCTTTCCGCTTCCTCCATTTCCGTTTGCATGCTCTCCGCCTGGTCGTCCATCTCTTTGATTCCGGATTTCATCTGTTCCATGGATCCCTGGATTCTTTCCATCTCATCCTCATGACTTAAAAGTTTCTGCTTCTTGGAATCCATTGAAGCGCTGTGATGGGCTGCCTCCTCCTGAATCCGTTTTAGCTGATCCTCCAGGCCCTGTACTTCCTGCTGCAACGCTGCTGTCTGAATCCGGATATCGGTCCATTTTTGGTGAAGATCTTCCTTGATCTTCAGCTTTTCCTTCCAATTATGTTCCGATTCCCCGACTTTTGCCTCAATATCCGCATTTTCTTCCTTCAGGGAGGATATTTCCTGTTTTGTCTTTCCGATGGAAGAGTGTAATTCCCCCAGGCTCTGATCCAGTTGCTTCCGTTCCTCCCTGTATGCAGCCAGTTCCTTCTCCGCCTGGACCTTTTGAGCTGTTGCCCGGTGCAGATCTTCCTTTTCTGAAATCTGATTTTTTTCCATATTTCTCAGTTCGGATTCCGCTTTCTCCAGGCTTTGCTTATGATCCAGATAAACGGTCTGCAGTCTCTCTTTTTCGGATTCCAGGTCTGCAATGCCGGACTTCCGGGATGTGATTGCCTGCTGCACATCCTTGATCTCCCGGTCCCGGCTCAGAATGCCGGTTCCCTTCACTGCTCTGCTTCCACCGGTCATGGAGCCTCCGGGGTTTACCACGTCCCCTGTCCGCGTTACAATGCGAAAGGAATACGAAAAGCGCCGGGCAATGCGAATGGCAGCATCCAGATCACTTGCTGTCACAACCCTGCCCAGCAGGTTTTCCAGAATACCACGATATTTGGGATCACAGGAAACCAGCTCCGAAGCAACGCCAAGGCAGCCCGGCATTTCCAGCGCCTCCCGTTCCCTGGAGTTTAGCGTTCTTCCCCGGATGGAGGAAACAGGCAAAAAGGTTGCACGGCCATAGTTATTCTCTCTCAGAAAACCAATCAGATATTTGGCGTCCTCCTCATCCTCGGTAACGATGTGTTGGAGGCTGCCTCCCAAAACCGTCTCAATGGCAACTTCGAAGTCCTTTGGAACCTGTATCAGGGAAGCAACCACGCCGCATACTTTCCCGGCAATGCAGGAATTGGACCCGCAAGCGGTCAGTATCTCCCGTACAGCCCGATAAAAGCCTTCATAGCTTCTTTTCATATCCCCGAGCAATTTCAATCGGGATCGTTCCCCCTCCAGTATACGCTTTTGCTTCTGGACGGATTCTTCCTGGTCAGAAAGGGTCTGTTTCTCTTTCTGCATGGACTTTTCCAGCGTTTCTTTTTCCTTTTGCTTCTTTTCGGTCATTTGAATGGCTAACAGGGCCTTATTCCGGCAGGCGGACTCCAATTCTGCCAAACGTTCCTTTTCCGAGCTGGTCTCATTGGAGCGCTTTGTTATGGTATCCAGCCTGGAATTCAAGTTGGTTTCCATGGTTTCATAGCGGGTCAGACGACTTTTGCAATCCGAAATGTCATTCAGGATCCGGATGATATTTTCTTTGGTTTCCTCCGTTTGTTTTTGATTATCACTGATTTCGCTGTCCAGATCCGTTATTTTTGTCTTCAATCCGGACGCTTCCTTCTGAGCTTCCTCAAAAGCCTGTTTTTTGCCGGTCAGGACACGGTCCATCGTTTTCCCCTGCAGGCAACAATGCTCCGCATCCTTCTGTTCCTGAGCAATCTCGTCCTTTAGTCTCACAGCATCCTTTTTGTATTGTTCCATCCGTTCCAGACTAACATTCCGCTCGCCCCGGAGACGTTCGGAATGATTCAACAAATCATAGCGCTGCCTTCGCAGCTTCTCTGCCTGTTCTTTCAGATGTTTCAGAGTGTCTGAAAGCTTGTCCCGACCGGCGTCTTTTTTGACCAGCTCATTCCTGCGCGATGCCAGTTCCTTTTCCAGGTCATCAATTTGCTTTTTCCATTCAGAAATCTGTTTCATATGATGTGTATATTGATTCAGAAATCGATTGATTTCACAGACCTTCAGTTGCTCTTTCCGCTTCAGGTACTCCTTCGCTGTTCGGGACTGCTCTTCCAGAGGCTGAAGATGCTGTTCCAGTTCGGACAGGATGTCCTCCGCACGCAACAGATTATCCTGTGTCTTTTCCAGCTTTTTATCTGCCTCTTCCCGTCTTGTCTTGTATTTTACGATTCCCGCGGCTTCTTCAAATATATATCTTCGTTCCTCGGACCGGTTGCTCAGGATCTCATCAATACGGCCCTGGCCAATGATGGAATATCCTTCCTTTCCTACGCCGGTGTCCATGAACAACATAACAATATCCTTCAGGCGACAGGCACTGCGATTGATATGGTACTCACTTTCCCCGGACCGGTAAACCCTTCGGGTAATGGTAATCTCCGTATATTCCACCGGCAGGGTACCATCCGTATTGTCCAGCGTCAGGGACACTTCTGCAAAGCCCAGGGATTTTCGGGTTTCGGTACCGGAAAAGATCACATCTTCCATTTTGGAACCACGGAGGGATTTGACGCTCTGCTCTCCCAAAACCCAGCGGACTGCATCGGCAATATTGCTTTTCCCACTGCCGTTGGGCCCGACAATGGCGGTAATGCCATTGTCAAATTTCATATAAATCCGGTCTGCAAAAGATTTGAACCCATATATC
This sequence comes from Firmicutes bacterium UBA4874, assembly GCA_002399435.1. GTDB lineage: Bacteria > Bacillota > Clostridia > Caldicoprobacterales > DTU083 > UBA4874. The sequence continues at coordinate 81,021 of DHDO01000002.1, read as the reverse complement.
TCCAGCTTCTTTAAAATCAATTTCCAAACACCTCAATCGAAGTTCCTGATGAAAAAAATCCTGGCTGACGGATCCCAATCCATCATCCTTATTTTCTCCCGTTATCCGCATTGAACTTGTCCAGGGCATCCCGGGCAGCCTGCTGTTCCGCTTCCTTTTTACTTTTCCCCCTCCCGCGGCCAATGAAGGAATCTCCATGGCAGACCTGAGCCGTAAACAATTTATTGTGATCCGGACCTTTTTCATCGACAATCTGATAGGTAATTCCAAGAGTGGATTTACTTTGCAGGAACTCCTGCAGATCCGTTTTATAGTCCTTATGCCCTTTCCCGGCAATAAGGATTTCGATCGCGGGGACCAACTGCCTCAGAACGAACGCTTTTGTCGTCTCCAGGTCGCTGTCCAGATACATGGCACCGATGACAGACTCCGCAGCATCCGCGAGGATGGAATCCCGTACTCTTCCGCCGGTATTCTCCTCTCCTCTCCCCAACCGGAGATAATCTCCCAGCTTCAATCTTCTGGCCACCTGTGCCAAAGACAATTCAGATACGACTCCCGCCCGAAGTTTGGTCAGGATTCCTTCCGGAAAATCCGGATAGGTCCGAAACAAATAATCACTGACCGTCAGACCAAGTACGGAATCTCCCAAAAACTCCAGGCGTTCATTGAAGGGAATGTCCCCCTTTGATTCATTTGCAAAGGAACTGTGCGTCAGCGCGGTAACAATTCGTTGTGGTTCCTGAAACTCATATCCCAATGCCGTATACAAACGACTCAAGTCATCGTTCTGTTTCATTTCTGTTCCGTTCACATCCTTGATATTGTCATAGGGACTCTATTCTTCAAATTTCTTCATCACGATGCAGGCGTTCTGCCCGCCAAAACCAAAGGAATTGGACATGTCAGCAGTAATTGTTGCCTTGCGCCCGTGATTCGGCACATAATCCAGATCACATTCCGGATCCGGAGTCGAGTAATTCATCGTCGCCGGAATGAACTGATCCTGCAGCGCTTTGATCAGAACAATTGCTTCAATCCCGCCGGCAGCACCCAATAAATGACCGGTCATGGATTTTGTGGAACTGACTGCCACCTTTGTAGCGTCGCCAAACACGGATTTGATAGCGGAGGTTTCCGTCTTGTCGTTGTATTCTGTGGAGGTTCCATGGGCATTGATGTAATCGATGTCCCCCGGTGCCATATTCCCGTCGTCCAGGGCTTCCTTCATGGCGCGGGCTCCTCCTTCCCCCTCCGGCGCCGGTGCGGTAATATGATACGCATCCCCTGTCAGTCCGTATCCCGCCATTTCCGCCAGAATCCGGGCTCCCCTTTTCATGGCGTGCCCGTAACTTTCCAGAACAAGGACCCCGGCTCCTTCTCCCAGAACAAACCCATCCCGATCCTTGTCAAAGGGCCTGCAGGCCTTTTGAGGCTCATCATTCCTGCGGGACAGAGCCTTCATGGAACTAAAACCGGCCAGGGATAAAGGAGTAACGGCAGCTTCCGCTCCGCCGGTGATCATAATGTCCGCATACCCTTCACGTATGGCCCGATAAGCTTCTCCAATGGCATTGGTACCGGAAGCACATGCGGTTACCACAGTGGAGTTCATTCCTTTGGCGCCATAGGCTATGGAGATCTGATCGGCAGCCATATTGGCGATCATCATGGGAATAAAAAAGGGACTGACCCGCCTGGGCCCTTTTGTATGCAGGATCACAGCCTGCTTCTCCATTGTTTCCAGGCCACCGACGCCGGTACCAAGAATGACACCGAAACGCTGTGAATTCTCCCTGCTCCAATCAAGATCTGCATCTTCCACTGCCATTTTCGCAGCAGCCATGGCAAACTGGGTATAGCGGTCCATCCGCTTTATTTCTTTTTTGTCCACATAATTCTGAGGATCAAAATCCTTTACTTCCGCTGCAATCTGTGTGTCATATTTCTCCGGATCAAAGCGCGTGATTCGACCTATCCCGGATTTTCCATCACAAAGATTCTTCCAAAAAGAATCCACATCATTTCCTATGGGGGTGATGGCGCCCATTCCGGTAATAACGACTCTTTTCCTCATTTAAAAACCTCCTGCATGGTTGGAAAAGCATCCAGTATTCGTATGATAAAAATGTCTTTGCAATCCGTAAGCCTACAAGAAGCTTACAAACCGTATTGCATCGACTCAGTAATAAAAAAACAAATCATTTCTTGACTTATTATAATAAAAAACAAATAATTTCTTGAAAGATCGGATTCCCATTTCCGGGAATCCGATCAAGAAAACAATCAGGAATTCTTCTTAATATAATCGACAACATCGCCTACGGTTGCAATCTTCTCTGCCTCTTCATCCGGAATCTCCAAATTGAATTCCTCTTCCAAAGCCATGATCAGTTCGACAATATCCAATGAATCGGCGCCTAAATCATCCACAAAGGACGACTCTATTTTTACATCATCCGATTCCACTCCCAACTGTTCCACGATAATATCCCGTATTTTTTCAAACATTCCTTTCACCTCCTGCATTAGAATTTGTACAAATAATAATAATATGTAGTACCTTTACATAATATTACATAATCATTCCGCCGTCAACATGAATTACCTGGCCAGTCAGATAACTGCTTTCCCCAGAAGCCAGAAATCCAGCCAGATACGCTACATCCTCCGGCTTTCCACTACGTTTGAGCGGTATTTTCGACAATATGATTTCTTTTGCCTGGTCATTTAATTCTTCTGTCATATCGGTATCTATAAAACCGGGAGCTATCATATTAACCAAAATATTTCTGGAGGCAAGCTCCCTGGCAATGGATTTGGAAAACCCGATCACCCCTGCCTTGGACGCAGCATAGTTCGCCTGCCCGGCGTTTCCGGCGATTCCGATCACCGAAGAGATATTGATGATCCTGCCCTGCCGCTGTTTCATCATATACCTTGCAGCAGCCTTTGTTACCAGAAACACACCCTTCAGGTTGGTATTGATGACCGAATCCCAGTCCTCTTCCTTCATGCGCAGCAGAAGCATATCCCGGTTGATTCCTGCATTGTTGACCAGAATATCCAGACTGCCATAAGTCTCCACTGCCTTTTTTACCATGGCTTCCACATCTTTTTGATTGGAAACATCTGCCAAAATTGCAGTCGCTTCTCCGCCCTTCTCCCGAATCTCAGCAACCACCTGTTCTGCTTTTGCACGGTTGTGTGCATAATTTACAACAACCCTTGCTCCCAGATCTGCGAGATGAATGGCGCAGGCCTTTCCAATACCGCGGGAAGCGCCCGTCACCAAAGCCACTTTTCCAGTCAGATTCATTCTTTCTCCTCCAATCCTTCCAGTGCCTGCTCCAGTGTTGCCATATCCTCTATATGGAAGGCGGCAGAAGACCGGTCGATTCGTTTCATAAACCCGGTCAGGGTCTTCCCGGGGCCCAACTCCAGGAAGGTATCCATCCCACAGGAAAGCATGTATCGTATGGAGTCTTCCCAGCGGACCGGATGACTGACCTGCTGAATCAGCAACCGTTTCACATCGGCGGCGGAGGAAACAGGCGATGCTTCCACATTGGTTATGACCGGAATGTCCGGATCCCTTATTGCAATCCGGTCCAGCTCCACTGCCAGCGCCTTTCCTGCAGGCTCAAGCAGAGGGGAATGGAACGGTCCGCTCACCTTAAGGGGAACGACCTTTTTTGCACCGGCTTCCTTTGCAAGCTCCGATGCCTTTTGGACTGCAGCAGCCTCGCCGGTCAGTACCAGCTGGCCCGGACAGTTGTAATTGGCTATTCCGACTGTCCCAAATGCAGCCGCCTGCCTGCAACATGCCGTCAACTTATCTGCATCCAGTGCAATCACGGCAGCCATGGCACCCTTTCCTGCCGGCACTGCATCGTTCATGAGCTGCCCTCTTTTCCGGACCAAAGGCAGGGCATCTTCATAGGATATGGCCCCGGCCGCAACAAGAGCACTGTATTCACCCAGACTCAGTCCTGCAGTCATGGCCGGAACAATGCCCTTGCTCCTGAGCAGCCCGGATATTGCAGTGCTTACCATGAGAATGCCGGGCTGCGTGTTCTCCGTTTTCTGAATATCCTCTTCGGTACCGTGAAAAATAAGATCGACAAAATCTTCGTTCAGGATCTGATCCGCCTGATCAAATATGTTTCGAACAATATCAAAATGTTCGTATAATTCCCTGCCCATACCAATGTACTGCGCTCCCTGACCAGGGAAAAGAAACGCCGTTTTCATCGAATTGCCTCCCCGTATTCCTTATTTTGCCCATTTCATTATGGAAGACGCCCATGTCAGTCCGCCTCCGAACCCTACCATGCAAAGGATACTTCCTTTCTGTATCTTTCCGGATCGGGCCGCTTCGTCCAACGCAACCGGTATCGAAGCTGCCGACATATTGCCATATCGGTCCAGATTGACCCACACCCTGTCCGCACTGATTTTTAAATGTTTTGCGGCCGCATTGATAATACGGATGTTGGCCTGATGCGGAATCAGATAATCCAGATCCTCCGCGGTGATGCCGGCAAGGTCCATTGCCTCTTTCGCTGCGGATACCATAATCCGAACGGCAAACTTGAATACCTCGCTTCCTTCCATATGCACATAATGAAGATGATTCCTTATTGTTTCCTCTGAAGCGGGAAGCCGGGAACCGCCTGCCTGCAGCTTCAGCATATCACCGCCGCTGCCGTCTGCGCCCATGGTGCCGGACAGTATCCCATAGCCCTGCTCCACACGGCGGACCACCGCCGCGCCCGCACCGTCACCGAACAGGACACAGGTATTGCGATCCTTCCAATTGACAAATCGGCTCAGGCATTCCGCACCGATCACAAGAACATTCCGATAGAATCCGGTTGCAATGAACTGGGCTGCAATGGAAAGGGAATACAGGAAACCCGAACACGCCGCTTCCACATCAAAGGCTGCCGCATGAGCGGCTTTCAAGTTGTTTTGAATCAGGCAGGCCGTGGAGGGAAAATTCATATCCGGTGTCGCCGTGGCGACGAGGATCAAATCCAGATCCCCGGCCTGCATCCCGGCATCCTCCAAAGCTCGTCTGGCCGCAATGGTACCCAAATCCGAAGTAGCCTGCTCCTTCGCTGCGATTCTTCTTTCCCGGATCCCAGTGCGGCTAACAATCCATTCATCACTGGTATCCACTAATTTTTCCAAATCCCGATTTGTCATAATCCTGTCGGGCACATAAGAACCGGTTCCAACTATGCCTGCAGGAAACAGTGTTTCTGTCATCTCTTACCCTCCTGATCGGATACTGCATCCTGTATTCTTTCCAATACACCATTTTTCAGATACAATATACCCTGGTAAATTGCGTTTTTAATAGCTGTCGCATTTGAGCTGCCATGAGCCTTTATAATACCGCCCTGGATTCCAAGCAGCGGGGCGCCCCCGACTTCAGTGTAGTCCATTCTCTTCCGGAATCCGGTCAGGCCGGTCTTCAGAAGGGAACTCGCGGATTGTCCGCCTTTGGAGGCCTGTTCCAGTTCTTCCTTCATCATTTCAAGAAAGCTGAAAGCCAGACCTTCCGTATATTTCAGGATAACATTTCCGGTAAAGCCGTCGCATACCAGAACGTCCACTGCGCCGCCCATTATTTCCCTGGCTTCCACGTTGCCCTGAAAACGGATTCCCTTCCTTTCCTCCAATAGTTGATAGGCAGATCGGTAAAGGCTGCTGCCCTTTGTCTTTTCCGTACCGACATTCAACAGTCCCACCGTAGGATGGGGTCTGCCCTGAACCCTTTCCATGTATATCGTGCCCATAGCGGCAAACTGCACCAGATTCTTCGGCTTACATTCCGTATTGGCGCCAATATCCAGAAGCAGGGTTCCGCCTTTCCGGTTTGCCAGGACGGATGCCAACGCAGGACGGTCAATCCCCGGGATCCTTCCGACCTTCAGCATACCTCCTGCCAACAATGCTCCTGTGCCGCCGGCGGAAATCAGGACACTGTCCGGGTTCTCCCGGACAAGCTCCAATCCCTTCACTATGGATGAATCGGACTTTTTCCGGATGGCTGCAACCGGACTGTCCTCCATGGTAATGACCTGGGAAGCTGAAATCAGCTGGAAACGATCCATCGGAGCGTTCTGCTTCCGGAGCTCTGCTTCCAGACATTGTCGGTCCCCGATCAGGATGATGTCAATGTTATATTCCAGAACAGCTGCCACGCTGCCCCGGACGATCTCCCGGGGAGCGTGATCTCCTCCCATGCCATCCACAATGATCTTCAATTTGATTTCCTTCCTTTCCCAATGGATACCAATATAAATTTACCACGAAACGCTTCTTTCTGCCCCACCCTGATAAAGACCCATACAAAATATTTATTGCCCCGGGTACGCACAACCTTTGCCTTCGCCACCAGTTTATCACCTGCAAAAATCGGTATCTTGTATTTGATGTTGGCGACTCCCGTCAGGGCAACCTTTGCGTCAATAACAGCTATGGCCAGAGACTCGGCCTGAGCAAATATATAATGGCCGCGGACAATCTGCGTTCGTTCAAATACCATTTCCTCCGTCGTCTGCAGAATGGAAATCCCCCGGATCCCCAGCTCCAGATCCACAATGTCGCCGATGACCTCTGTAGCATCCATTGTCCGGAGCTTTTTCCGATTTTCGGAGGCAACGTTGCGGATCCGTTCTCTCAGCTCCGGAATCCCCAATTCCAATCGATCCAGCCGGATGGTCTGAATACTGACATGAAATGTCTCACTGAGTTCTTCATCCGTAATAAAAGGATCTTTCTTCAAAGTATCAAGCAATCCCTGCTGTCTTTCTTTCTTCAGTGGCGTATACTTGCTCAAACGACTCACCCCGAACAAATATAATACTTAGAATCTAATATTAGTACCAGGTATTAGGACCAGTATAGAGTATTTTAATTTATTTTGCAATAACAAAATCATTTTATCTATTGAAAAAAACTGCCCTTTTCGGACAGTCTTCTTCTCATTCTGCTTCTTTGATAACCTGTTTCTCATCGTAATAACCACAATGCTTGCATATGTGATGCGACAATTTGGGTTCCCCACATTGGGGACAGGCCACAATTTCCGGCGCGCTGAGCTTCCAATGCGCTCTTCTCTTATTCCGCCTTGCCTTGGACGTTTTCTTTTTTGGTAATGCCATTTCCACACCTCCTTATTTGTTGGAAAAGTAATCCCGGAGAGACTTGAGCCGCTCATCAACCGTAAGTTCCGGATCCTTTGTCCCGTTGCAGGAGCATTCCCCATCGTTCCGATTGGCCCCGCACACCGGGCACAAACCCTTGCAATCCTCCCGGCATCGTCTCCGGATGGGAAGCTCCGATAAAAGAAACTCCAGGACGATTTCAGAAAGGTCCACTTCATTCCCCTTATACACAAAATAGTCCGGGTTTTCCTGATCCGGAGCACTTTTCAGCCTTGCCTCAATGGGAAAATCAAGATCCTGTACATAACTCTCCAGACAGGCTCCACATTGCAGGATGATATTGCCCTCCACATCTGCAGTCAGCAACAATACGTCCCCTTCGTTGAAAATCCTGCCCTTCAAATGCCAAGGATCCCGGAACCGCAAAGGCTCTCCCTGCCAGGTCATATCTCCGGGAATCCACTTGAGATCAAAACTCTGCTCTGCAGCAATTTCCCTTCGGATATTTGTTATGTCGATCTTCAGAGGCTTCATTTTCCTCTCACAACCTTTGACTTATAAATTATATGAATCCTCCGCCGGTTTGTCAAGTAGCGAAAAACAGGTTGGAAACCTACAGGAAAACAGAATCAGGATCCGGAACGCACCAACTCCATCGTTTCCCTGGCGATCATCAATTCCTCGTTGGTCGGTATCACCAATACCTGAACCCTGGAATCCGCGGTGGAAATGATACCTTCCTTTGTCTTCCAGCTCACAATTTCCTGATTCTTGTCCGGATCAATCTTTACACCCATATAATCCAGGCCCTGGCAGGCAGCTTCCCGGACACAAACCGTATTCTCACCAACACCGGCCGTAAATACGATACAGTCCGCACCGTCCAGAACCGCTGCATAGGCACCGATATATTTCTTCACCTGATAGCTGAAAACATCCAATGCCAGCTGAGCCCTTTTAACACCCTTCTTTGCAGCAGTCTCCAGATCGCGGAAATCACTGCTGATACCGGAAATTCCAAGCATGCCGGATTCCCTGTGCAAGAGATTATAAACCTGTTCTTCGGTCATATTTTCCTTTTTTATCATATAATTCAGTATGGCCGGATCAATACTGCCGGAGCGGGTACCCATGGGAACACCGGCCAGGGGAGTAAAGCCCATGCTGGTATCCACAGACTTCCCATACCGGATCGCTGCGATACTGGAGCCGTTGCCCAGATGGCAGGTGATCATCTTCAGGGATTCCAGCGGCCTATGCAGGAACTGAGCAGTACGCCGTGCCACATACTTGTGCGACGTTCCATGAAATCCATATTTCCGGATCTGATATTTTTCATATTGTTCATAGGGAAGGCCGTACAAAAATGCCTTCGGCGGCATGGTCTGATGGAATGCCGTATCAAAAATGGCGACCATGGGAGTATCCGGCATCACTCTGCGGCATGCTTCGATTCCCATAATATTGGCCGGATTCTGCAGAGGAGCCAGATCGATATTTTCCCGTATGGTTTCCACAACCTGTTCATTAATCAGAACAGGCTGAATCAATTTCGTACCGCCGTGCAGAATGCGATGCCCTACTGCATCAATCCGGCTCATGTCCTTTATGACCCCGTACTCCGGAGAAACCAGGGCTTCAATAATCTTTTTGATGGCATCTTCATGGTTTTTGAACTCTGCGGTTATGTTTACCGTTTCTTTCCCGGCCGGAGTATGCTTCAGGCAGGATCCTTCAAGGCCGATGCGCTCCGCATTGCCTTTGGCCAGAACGCTTTCATCCTCCATGTCAATCAGCTGGTATTTCACGGAGGAACTTCCCGCATTGATTACCAATATTTTCATTTGCTCTAACACTCCTTATTCCAATCCTGCCTGAATGGCGGTAACAGCAACGACATTCACAATATCGTGGGCATTGCATCCGCGGGACAAATCATTGACCGGCTTTGCCAGCCCCTGGCAGATCGGTCCGGCCGCCTGTGCGTTTGCCAGACGCTGCACCAGCTTGTATCCGATATTGCCGGAATCCAGATCCGGGAATACCAATACATTGGCTCTTCCTGCCACCTTGCTGCCAGGAGCCTTGCTCCTTGCCACCTCTTCGACCAAAGCGGCATCGGCCTGCATTTCCCCGTCAAACAGGTATTCCGGAGCCGACTTCTGAGCCAGTCCGACAGCTTCCCTTACCTTATCCACCCGATCATGGGACGCGCTGCCCTTACTGGAGAAGGACAACAGTGCGGTAACCGGCTCCATCCCCACAATGGTTTTTGCCGTCCTGGCGGTAGATACGGCAATATCCGCAAGCTGCTCTGCAGTGGGATCCGGATTGACGCCGCAGTCTCCGAAAACAAGAACCCCGTTGTCTCCATATCGGGAATCCGGCAGTTCCATAATAAAGCAACTGGATACCACCGATATCCCGGGAGCCGTCTTGATAATCTGAAACGCGGGACGGAGAACATCTCCGGTAGCATGAACCGAACCAGCTGTCATACCGTCCGCATCCCCCATTTTAACCATCATGACCCCGTAATAAAGCGGATCTTTCATGATCACCGCAGCCTTTTCAGGGGTCATCCCCTTCTTCTTCCGAAGTTCCGTAAATTTTCTTACGTAGGACTCCATTTTATCCGAATGCAGATAATCCAGAATCTCAACGTTGGTCAGATCTGCTCCTTTTGCCTTTCCGGAAATGGTTTCCGGATCACCAAGAAGAATCACCTTTGCAATGCCCTCCCTGGTAAGGATGGAAGCGGCTTCAATCACACGCTGCTCCTCTCCTTCCGGCAATACGATGGTCTTACCCAATTTGGATGCTCTTGCGCGTATCTGCTGCAATACAGACATTTATAAAACTCCTTTCCCTGTCCATTACAAACAATAGGATCATATTAAAAAATAGTCAACCGGATAACTATTCTACATAAAAGTCAAAATTCCTCCATATTATTTATTACAGGACTTTTTGTCTTGCCCATCCAGTTGGATTTCTATATAATTACAACAGGAAGAATTTCTTGAAATCCTTCCCTGCCGCTAAATATTATTCCAATAAGGCGGACTACTATCCATAAGGGAGCAAACAATGAGAGTTCTCGGAATCATAGCAGAATACAATCCTTTTCATTACGGACATCTTTATCACTTAATGAAATCAAAGGAGTTGATACAGCCGGACTTTGTCATCGCCGTCCAGTCCGGCAATTTTACGCAGCGCGGTGAAGCTGCCATTACCGATAAATGGATACGGGCAGAAGCTGCCGTTCACTGCGGAGCCGATCTGGTGCTGGAGCTTCCGGTCGTCTATGCGGTTCAAACCGCTGAGCTCTTCGCCTATGGTGCTGTTCAGACGCTCAATCATACCGGACTGACCGACTATCTCAGCTTCGGCAGTGAAATCGATGATTTGGAACAGCTAAAAGCCATCGCGGAACTATTTGTTCCGGAGAATCCGATTTATCAGAACAGTCTCAAATCCTTTTTGCAGCAGGGATTGTCCTTTCCTGCCGCAAGATGCCAGGCAATCCTGCATGATCTGGCTCCTTCTTCGGAAGAATCCGCCGGGACCATCAAAAGGATTCTGTCCGACAGCAACTCCATTCTGGCAGTGGAATATCTGAAAGCACTGAAGCGGACCGGAAGCCCGATTGCCCCGGTAACCGTTCATCGCATTCGTTCCTCCTACGGCTCCCAACGGATCAAAAAAGGAATTACAAGTGCCGCCTCCATCCGAAAGGAGATCCTTCAGCACGGACTGGACAGCAAAGTGGAAAATGCCGTGCCGCAGGCTGTCTTTCGGATATTGTCCGATGCCTTTGCGCACGGAATGGGGCCCGTCCGCACAGAATCCCTGGAGAATTTGTTGCTTGGAATCCTAAGGCGCAGTTCCACAGCAGAAATAAAATCCTGGATGGATGTCAGCGAAGGCTTGGAAAATCGGATCCAAAAATCCGCCCAAAATGCGTCCAGCCTGGAAGATCTGATCCTTTCCATGAAAACCAGGCGATATACGCAAACCAGACTGCAAAGGATATTGATCCATGGCCTGATTGATCTGACCACGGAAGCCTTCCGCGCGATGAATGACGATACGGGCCCGAAATACCTGCGCATCCTTGCATTCTCCGAACACGCTGCGCCCCTTCTGAAGCAGCTGAAGAAAACAGCCCGTGTCCCCATTATCACGAAAGCCGCCCATATTGCCCGGGAGAAAAAGCCCGTACAGGAAATGTTCGCATTTGACCGGCTGGCAGGGGATCTTTACAGTCTGGGAATGAAAAGCCCAAAAGGCCGCAAAGGGGACAGGGATTATACCCACAGGATTCGGCCCATTCCGTAATTTCCCTGCCGCCAGGAAAAGCTTTCTTTTACTCTTTCGGTTCCTGCTCCGGATCCTGCCCCTGAGTCAGGGCCTTCAGTTGATCCACAGATTTCAGTGCTGCTTCTTTGCCGGCTTCCACTGCGACATCCACATTCTCCAGGGACATGGGATTGGGGAGATACACCTCCGGACGGATCATGATATCATCCGTGGGTATGGTAAGTTTCAAAATCTCCAGATCCATTGCCTCAATGGCCTGAAGGATGGTCTCCACAAAGTTTTCCGGAGGACGATGTTTTCCGTGGAATGCCACATCCACTCCTATTACAATGTCTGCCCCCATTTCACGCACAACACGCACCGGAACACGCTCCAGAATACCACCGTCAATCAAAACCCTGTCGCCGTCCATTACCGGATGAAAAACCCCCGGGATGGAAATACTCGCACGCACTCCCTTATATACTTTTCCTTCGTTGATCACCACCCGTTTGTTTGTGATCAGGTCCACAGCAGTAACTGCCAGGGGAATGGGCAGATCCTTGAAATCCATATCCCGGGTAAGAAGCTGAATCAGCTCTTCCAGTCGCTTTCCCCGCATCAGACCCTTTTTGGAAAAACCAACATCATAGCAAAGCTTTGCATTGACATTGTTGGCAATACCTTCCATCATATACGGAGTCGCCCCGGCGGCATACAGGGCACCGATAATGGCTCCCATGCTGCTCCCGGCTATGTAATCCGGCTTGATCCCAATATCCTCCAGCACCTGAATCACACCAATGTGTGCAAAGCCTCTGGAAGCACCGCCTCCCAGTGCAAGGCCGACTTTCGGCTTTCGGTTCATAGAATTCCTCCTTATCCAATACATATATTATTGGATAAACTTACGGATTGAAAACAAAAATCAGATCTTCTTCAGGAGGTTTTTATATGAATCATCAGAAATCCAGGGCCTGGCGTGCCGCTCTTCCCGGTCTGACTGCCTTTCTCCTCTTGCTATCCATCCTGGCATCCCCAAAAGAGGCATACGAAGCTGCCCTGTCCGGACTGGATGTTTTCCTGCATTCGGTATTTCCAGCCCTTCTTCCCTTCTTTATTGCATCGGAAATCATGGCGGGACTGGGGGTGGTGGATTTTCTGTCCGTTCTCCTGGATCCCATTATGGGGCCGCTCTTTCGCTGTCCCGGCTGCAGCTCCTTTATCTGGATTATGAGCATCACTTCCGGATATCCAACGGGGGCGCGGCTGGTTTCCATGTTTCGGAAGCAGAAGAAAATCACCGTGGACGAAGCGCAGCGAATTCTGAGCTTCTGCTCCACTTCCGGACCGCTGTTCCTGGTGGGGGCTGTATCCGTCGGTATGCTGAACAGTCCGAAAAGCGGAACCATTCTCCTGATCAGCCATTTCAGTGCGGCCATCCTGATCGGCCTGGCATTCCGCTTTTATCACACCAAAGGCCTGATGCGACATAAATCCTCTGTCAGTCTTCCCAAAGCCCTGTCGGCTCTCAGCAGTGCAAGAAAGCGGGACGGCAGGCCCATCGGCGAGCTCCTTGGTGATGCCGTGCGAAACTCCGTCAATGTCCTTCTGATGGTGGGAGGCTTTATTGTGTTTTTTTCCGTAGTCATCGATCTGCTGATGAGAATCCGGGTAATCAATGACATTGCCACTGTCGTGTCCATTCTCCTTAAGCCATTCCATATCGACTATTCCCTGGTAAAGTCCATTATCGGTGGAATGTTTGAGGTGACCACCGGCGGAAAGCTGGTCAGTATGACTTCTGTTTCCCTGCAGCAGAAAATTGCAGCCGTCTCCTTCCTGGTTGGATGGAGCGGCCTGTCCATCCATGCCCAGACTGCCAGTCTCCTGTCCGGTACCGGGGTACGATTCGGCCTTTATGCCCTGTGCAAATTTTTTCATGGAATCCTGGCTGCCCTGCTGTCCATTCCGTTGACACGGTTGCTTTATCCCGAAGCGTCCGAAGTATTTTACCCTTTCCCGGAAGCCTTTCTCCCGGGGTGGAAGGAAATTCTTCTTTCTTCCCTGCAACTGCTTCTTGCAGGCATCCTCTGTATTGCCTTGCTCACAGCCCTGTGCTGTCTTTTTGGCAAATCGGAAAAAATCCGATCAGGCAAGCACTGATCAGCGCTTTTTGGCATTCAGCTCCTGACGGTTGTCACGCAGGATCTGCAGCTGCCCTGATAAATATCCCTCCACATCCTCCAGAAGGTTATCTGCATATTCCTTTGCCCCCAGGCGTATTTCCTTGGCACTGTTCTGAGCATTTTCCGTAATCTCCCTTGCCTGCTGATATGCACCCTGGGTGATTTCATTGTCGTCCACCAGTGCCTTGATCCGCTGCTCCGCCTCCGTGGAGATGGTATCTGCTTCCTTCTGCGCCTCCACCAGAATCCGCTGCCGTTCTTTCTTGACCCACTCTGCCTGTTTCAGCTCTTCCGGAAGACTGAGCCGGATTTCCTTAATTGTCTCCAGGCACTTATCCTTGTCGATCAATGCCCTGGACGCAAACGGAAGATTCGCCCCCTTTTGCAGTTCATCCTCCAGAATGTCCAAAAGACCGAAAATATCCATGCTTCTCCACCCCTATTCCCTGAACTTGTCCAATATGTCCTTCCTGACTACATCCGGCACAAAATCCCGGATATCGCCTCCAAGGCCTGCGACTTCCCTGACCACAGCAGAACTCAAATAAGCATATTTGGGATTGGTCATTAGAAACAGAGTCTCCACATCCGGCAGGAGGCTGTGATTCACCGATGCGATCAGCAATTCATATTCAAAATCGGCGTTCGATCTCAGGCCCTTGATAATGACATCGGCCTTCCTGTCTTCAACGAAACGAACAAACAGGCCATCAAAATGTGCGACTTCCACATTGGGAATCTCCCGAACCGATTTCCGGATCAGCTCCACACGTTCTTCTGCTGTAAACAATGGCTTCTTGCTCTGATTCTTTACCACTGCCACAATGAGACGGTCAACGATCCGGGAAGCCCTTTGGATGACGTCCAGATGTCCGTTGGTGATGGGATCAAAACTGCCGGGATATACTGCTGTTTTCATTTCTGTTCTGTTTCCTTTCTATAAAAGCTGACGGCGGTGTTCCCGTATTTGCGCATATCATATCGGATAAAACCGCCGATATTGTCCTCCTGTTTGTCCCGAAGCAAATGCTCCACAACGACCCTTCCGTCCTCCGCCACCAGATGGGAAGCATCCAATGCGGCAATCGTCACGGTCTCCAGGTCGCTGTCATAGGGAGGATCCATAAAAACAATATCGAACACTCCCCGCCTTGTGGAAAGCAGGGAAATCGCCCTTTGGACATCCTGCGCGAGAATCTCCACGGAATCGATATAATGCAGTGCCTGACAGTTCTCACGGAGAACCGCCAATGCCGCAGGAGCTCTTTCCACAAAAACTGCTCTTCGGCTGCCTCGGCTCATCGCCTCCAGACCTAAATTTCCGGTACCGGAAAAAAGATCCAATATAGAACTCTCATAGAGTCTGGACTGAAGAATATTGAATACGGATTCCTTTACCCGGTCGGTGGTAGGCCGGGTGCTCCTCCCGGGAACGGTTTTCAAAATCCTGCCTTTGCGCTCTCCCGCTATAATACGAAGCATGATCCACGATCCTTCCCATTCCTTGATTTCCTTGCTGCTCATATTATTTTAACATAATCCCAAATAGTGGACAAGAAGGAAACATGCATAATTTATTCCTGACGGTTAATAATAGGAGTATTGAGAGCGACTCTCAATATTCCCCATAGAGCTCTTCCTTCAATTTCTCCTCTCCAACACTGGTGATGAAACAACATCACCAGTGTTTTACTTCCGGGGGGAATTGACCGGACAAGAAAAACCCAAAAGCCAATTGGCTTTTGGACAGCGGACGTATTCTCCGAAAAGGCAGGAACAACAGAAGGGAACGGATGTATGCATCTCCGTTCCCTTCATTTCACTATTTGTTAAATGTAACTTACGGTCCCTTACGATCCCCTTTATCTTCCGCTCATCTGTTTCTCTGCCTGTTCAATCAATCTTTTTACCATATACCCGCCGACGTAGCCGTTTTCCTTTGAAGTCAGATCACCATTATAGCCTTCCTTCAGATTCACACCCAGCTGTTCGGCCACTTCATATTTCATGTTGTTCAAAGCATTTTTTGCCCCCGGAACCATCTGACGGTTATTGTTCTGCGCCATGAATCCTCACCTCCTGATTGATAGGGTACTATTACTTTGTCCAGTCCGCCCGATTTTAACCAGGATAACAACAGGTATTTTTTTCCCGCATGAATTGATCAACGGATTTTTTTACATAGGCACGATCCCAGGAGCCTTCCGGATGATTTACCATACGCTCCGCTTCTTTGGCAGCCAGCTGCAAAAGCGCAGAATCCTTCCACAGATCGGCTATCCTGAAGTCCGGTATACCATGCTGCCGTAATCCGTACAGATCCCCCGGACCTCTCAGTTCCAGATCCTTCTCCGCAATTTCAAATCCATTCGTGGAGTGTACCAGGGTTTTTATACGGGCAATGGCCTTTTCTTCCTTTTGATCCGAAATCAGAATGCAGAAAGACGGCTGATCTCCCCGCCCCACCCTGCCGCGCAGCTGATGAAGCTGTGCCAGGCCAAAACAATCCGCATTTTCAATGACCATAATCACGGCATTGGGTACATCCACGCCAACCTCAATTACGGTGGTGGAAACCAGCACCTGTACTCTGCCGGCTGCAAAGTCCTCCATGACCTGATCCTTGTCCTGCGCCTTCATCCTGCCATGAAGCAGGCCCATACGGATTCCGGACAAGGGCCCGTGGGACAGCTCCTCATAGACTTCTTCCACGGAACTTCTGTCCGGCTTTGCTTCGGATTCTTCCACCAAAGGGCAAATCACGTAAGCCTGACAGCCATTTTTGGCATATTTCCGGACAAACCGGTAAATCCGTTCCCGATAGGATGTCGGGACACAATACGTACGGATTGGTATTCTGCCGGGGGGGAGGGAATCAATGACGGAAAGATCCAGGTCCCCGTAAAGGACATGTACCAAAGTCCTTGGTATGGGAGTCGCGGACAGAACCAGAACATGGGGGACGGTTCCCTTCTCCTGAAGCATGGCCCGCTGCCGTACCCCAAAACGATGCTGCTCATCCGTAATGACCAGTCCCAGATCATGAAAGGTAACATTCTCCTGAATCAAGGCATGTGTCCCGATCAGGATATCGATGTCTCCGTCCGCAAGGGCTTCCTTTAGCTGCTTATTCTGAGGCTCCGTGCTGCCGCCCGTCAGACATTCCAGGCGTATCCCGCTGCCTTTCATCATCCGCCGCAGCGTTTCCAGATGCTGCCTGGCCAGGATTTCCGTCGGAGCCATCAATGCCCCCTGATATCCGGCGGACGCAACCACAAATAACGCAGCTGCAGCGATTACGGTTTTCCCGGATCCCACGTCTCCCTGTATAAGACGATTCATGCCATTTCCACCGGACAAATCCTCCAGGACCTCGCTCAATACCCTTTCCTGGGAATCGGTCAGACGAAAGGGCAGATTCTTCCGGAAAGTGTTCAGTTTCCCCGGCGAAATGGAAATCGGAATTCCTCCTCCACTGCTCCCGGTGTGTTTCCGGATAAACGCCAGCGCCGTCAGCAGGGACAAGAACTCCTCAAAGGCCAGCTTCTGCCGTGCTTTTTCCTGCCGGTCCCGGCTCTCCGGAAAATGAATGCTGCGCCAGGCCTCTGCTTTTCCGGGAAACCCATATTTTTCGGACAGACGGACATCCAGTCGGTCTGAATCCCCCTGTCCATCCGGCAATCGTTTCAGGGACTCAGAAACAATATGCCGCAGATCCTTCTGGGTTAATCCATCCGTCAGGTGATACAGCGGCAGATATCGTTCCCGATGATGACGCTCTTTATCATAGTCTTCCACAAGCGGATTTTGAATCTGCATGCCGGACGGCCTTTTTAATGCCTTGCCCATTACGAAATAGTGATGATTTTGCTTGTACCCCCTGCCGCGATAAGGCTGATTGAACCAAATGCATTCCACAGTCCCGGTCGAATCCCTGCCTTTCATGCAAGTCATGCTGAATCCCTTTCTAATCCGGTTTACATACGGAGGAGAAATGAATTCCAGACATAAGGATACATCCTCTTCGTCTGAAACAGAGGATACAGGCTGGACTGCTCTTTGAAGCTCATATTTCCCCGGAACATATCGCACAGCATCCGACAGGGTTACGATCCCCAACTTCCTGCACAAGGCCGCTTTTTTGGGCCCAATTCCCTTGATTGTCTGAATGCTGTCCGACAGATTACTTCTTTCTGTTTGCTTTTTCACTTTTATTCCACGGAAACGATATAGTAATACAGCGGTTGTCCCCCGGAAAGAACCTCGACCTCCAGATCCGGGTAATTCTCACTCAGGTAGGAACCAATGCTTTCCGTATCCTCTGCCCTGGCATTGCTGCCATACAGTATGGTGACAATTTCGCCATTCCCCTTAAGCAAGGCATCCAACAGCTTCCTTGTGACATCCGCGATATCTTTCCCGACAACGGATATCCTGCCTTCCATCATACCCATGATGTCTCCCTGCTGAATCGCAAGGTCATCCACATGGGAATCCCGCACGGCGTACGTCACAAGGCCGGTTTTCACCTGACTCATTGCCCTGGTCATAGCAGCCAGGTTGGTTTCGGCATCTGCTTCAGAATTATAGGCAATCATGGCAGCCATTCCCTGGGGAATCGTCCGGGATGGAACAACATGGATCTTTTTCTTGCTGATTTCAGCCGCCTGGTTGGCTGTCAAAACGATGTTCCCATTGTTGGGCAATATGAAAATTTCCTTTGCATTCACCTGGTTCACGGCATCCAGAATATCTTCCGTGCTGGGATTCATGGTCTGTCCGCCCTGAATAATATAATCCGCATTTAAATCCCGGAAAATATCTTCAATTCCTTTTCCCATGGAAACGGATACCATACCGGTATCCTTCTCCGGCTCCTTTTCGTTCGTTGGTGGCTCTGCTGATGTCTCCATGTCGATCACATGATGGTGCTGTTCCTTCATATTATCAATCTTGATGCCGGAAAGCTCACCGAATTGTAATCCCAATTGCAGTCCCGATCCAGGCATATTCGTATGAAAGTGAACCTTGATCATGTCCCTGTCTCCCACAACGACGATGGAATCCCCCAATCGATCCAGTCTTCTCTTTAACTTTTCAATGTCTTCTTCGCGGATATAGGGGTACAAATTTTTGATAAAAAACTCCGTGCAGTAAGTATATTGAATGGATCCTTCCGGGACGCCTGCCGGGCCGGTAACCCTATCCTCTGCCGCAGAGGAAACCGGTTTTCCCAAGTCCGTGGGAACTTTGGAATCCGACGGTCCGTAAGAAACTTCCGGATCAGAATCGCCCTCCAGGGCATGAAACTGCCCTACCAGTATGTAAACCAGGCCCATACCGCCGGAATCCACCACACCGGCTTGCTTTAAAGTCGGAAGCATGTCCGGGGTCCGATCCAGGGTTTCCCTGGCTGTATCGATAATTCGATCAAAAAACACATTAAAATCATGAATCTGTCTGGCAATCTTTTTCGCTTCCCTCGCTGTTTCACGGGCAACGGTGAGAATAGTACCCTCAACCGGTTTCATCACCGCCTTATAGGCCATATTTACGCCGGCCCCCAGTGCATCCGCATATTCCGCTGTCGTAATCTCTTCCTTTCCCTGCAGGGATTTAGCAAATCCGCGGAACAGCTGGGAAAGAATGACTCCGGAATTTCCCCTTGCACCCTTCAGGGAGCCGCGGGACAAAGCATCTGCGACCCGGGACAGATCCCCGGAAGAAACTGCCTGAATCTCCCTTGCAGCAGATAACATGGTCAGAGACATATTGGTACCGGTATCTCCATCCGGAACAGGGAAAACATTCAATAAGTTTACTGATTCTTTATTTATTTCCATATAATGGGCAGCAGATAAAAGCATTCGCTTTAGCTTTGCCCCATTCAGGATATCCTGATTCAAAATGAGTAACCTCCTTCAGGTATAAAAAGGGAAAGCCTCATACCCTCACGCCCTCTACCATTATATTAACTTTTTTTACTGTAACCCCTGTTATATTTTCCACTTTATATTTCACTGTTTCAATAATGTTCTTGGCGACAGTGGCAATGGAAATACCATATTCAACGATAATATGGAGATAAATACTCACTTCATTGCCCTGACTGACAACCTTCACACCGCGTGACAGATTTTCATTTCCCAAAAGCTCCACCAGCCCGTCCGTCGCTTTCTGGGAAGCCATTCCAACGATACCATAGCACTCGATGGCAGTAATGCCTGCCAGGGAGGCCAATACATCGTCTGAAATGGTAAGCTCTCCAAGAGAATTCGAATTTACAACTCCCATTTTCCTTCCTCCTTCACATTGCTCTGATTCGGATGGATCCTGTTGTGAGCATCATTTGCAGAATGATGAATTCTTAACATCATGATACCCGTTTATTTTATCTCAAACACAGGGGAAATGCAACAAGCAACAAGGAACCCCGGACCCGGCAATGTTTTGTTTTTCTTGCCAAAACGATTGCAAGGTGATAAAATAATACATGATTTATGAGTTGTTGAAAACACCCGTGACTTGATCACGGAGTCCTTCGATGGCAGGTAGAAGACAATATGGTTTTTTCTGTTTAAAGGAGGTGGAAATCATGGCAAAGGTTTGTGATATTTGCAAAAAAGGGAAGTTATCCGGAAACACCGTGAGCCACTCTCACAGGCGTGGAAACCGGACCTGGACGCCTAATCTGAAAAAAGTACGGGCGGAGGTAAACGGATCTCATGTAACGCTGAATGTCTGCACTCGTTGCATTCGTTCCGGTAAAGTGAATGCTCTCTCAAAGTGAGCCATTGAAAACGTGCTGTACGGCACGTTTTTTTGGTCTCATCTCCATCTTTTCAAGGTGAGTATGCCGGCCGCAATAAGACCCAGGCCAAGCAAAAAGCGCCATATCCATGCTGGAAAAAATACCAGCATCGTGCCGATGACAATCAGTACAATGGAAAGAATATTGGTTTTATTCGGCGGTTCGGGACACCTCCGACAGTTCGTCCAGTTATACATAATGACACCTCTCCAGGACAGGCCGGTCAAAAGCCGGGAATTTATAACAGTCTATTCAGGCCGCAGGAGAATGTGACTCCCATGGAGGGTATTCTGTCATTTCACAAAAGGGAGGCCTCTCCTGCTCTTCTTATTTTTTGTATCATGGACGCCGGGTCTGCCGCCGAGAAAACCAGCGACCCTGCCACAATACAGTTTGCACCAGCTTCTACTGCTTTGCTGACATTTTCAAGGGTGATTCCGCCGTCTACCTGAATTTCCGTATTTCCCCCCTGTCTTTCCGTCATATCCTTCAGATCCCGGATTTTATCCAGCATGGCAGGTATAAACGTTTGTCCCCCAAAACCCGGATTCACCGTCATAAGAAGCACCATATCGAGATCTTCCAGCACATAATCCAATATATTCAAAGGTGTGGAGGGATTCAACGCAACAGCGGCCCGGACTCCCTTTTCCTTCAGAGTGGCAATGCAACGATGCAGATGAGGCAATACTTCCGCATGAAGTGTGATGCTGTCTGCTCCCGCACGGATAAATTCGTCAACAAACTCCATTGGATTGTCCATCATCAGATGAACATCGAAAGGAATTTCGGTCACTCCGCGAATGGCTTTTACCACCATGGGCCCTATGGACAAGTTCGGCACATAATGCCCGTCCATAACATCAATATGGATAAAGTCCGCACCTCCTTTGTCCAGTATTGCAACTTCTTCTCCCAGTCTTGAAAAATCTGCAGCCAAAATAGATGGCGCGATTTTGATCACCATGTATCCCTCCTGTTTTCCCTGATTTCTTCGATCAGTTTCCGATACCGGCCATAGCGCCCGGAAGGGATTTTACCTTCCTCCACACCACGACGGATCGCACATCCCGGTTCCGCCATATGCAGGCATCCCTGAAACTGGCACTCCGTCCGACAGGCACGGAATTCCGGATAGTACCCTGCCAGATGCGCCGGATCCAATTCCAGAAGATCCATCCGGCTGAAGCCTGGCGTATCCGCAATCATGCCGCCGCCTGGCAAAGAAATCAATTCAACCCGGCGGGTCGTATTTTTTCCCCTCTTTATCTTCTCACTGAGTACACCGGTTTCCAGATGGGCATCCGGACGGAGTTTGTTGATAATGGAGGATTTCCCGACACCGGACTGCCCGGCCAGAACGGTTATTCCCTGCAGGGCCTGACTCAGTTCCCCCATGCCGATATTGAATTTTCCGGAAATAGAATGGATTGGATATCCTGTCCGGTCATATTCGGCCCGGAAGGCCATTTCTTCCTCCGAACCTGCCAGATCTGTCTTGTTGAAAACAAGCAATGGCGAAATCTGCGTCCGTTCCGCCGTGATAAGCAGTTTATCCACCAGAAAAAGATCCGGTTTGGGATCCACTGCCGCCAGCACGACAGCCAAATGGTCCACATTGGACACTGCCGGCCGTTTCATGGCATTCCTCCGGGGAAGAATCTCCTCCATAATCCCCTCGGATATCTCCGTTTCCGGCTGAAAGCGCACCCGATCCCCCACCATGGGAGAGATCCCCAGCCTGCGAAACCGTCCCCTGGCCCTGCAGCGGAAAACTTCTCCACCGGAAAGGACGTCATAAAAACCACCGATCCCCCGGAGGATCACTCCGGATTTCATTCCCGTTCCCTTTCCTTCCTGGAAAAATCCAGAGTCCGTGTTCCCTGATAAACATTGTCAATCCAGATGGCATAACTCTGTACTCCACTGTCCTCCAGAGGAATCTGAACCGCTCCATCCGAAGGCCTGTGCTCTTCATCATACATCACCTTGTCATCTGAAGCGCGAACCACCTGCACCCGAACCTTTTCGCCGGTACCGGTCAATTCAATGGTCATCTTTTTATGGCTGATAACCTTCTTTCCCAAACTGACCCATACATCCACCTTTCTGCCTTTTTCCACATTGGTTCCGGGATCGGGGGACTGCTGATATACCACCCCGGTTTCGACCTCGTCATTGTACTCCCTTATGATATTGGAATCCAGTCCCGCTTTTCGAAGCAGCTCCTGGGCCATATCTTCCTGCAGATCAATCACCTTGTCCACCTCTGTCATATGATCCCTGGGGCCTGTACTGACAAAAAGGCGAACCTCCGTCCCCACCGGAACCTCTTTTGTATATGCGGAGGGGTCCTGTTTTACCACATAACCACTGACCTTGTCACTGTCCACATATTCCGGCGTCCCCACCTTCAATCCGGCGTCCTCCAGTTTGATTTCCGCATTCCTCTGCGGCAGATTCTCCACATCCGGTACTGTCACCTTTTTCACACCATCACTGACAGTAACCTCCACAGAACTGTCCGACTTGACCGTCTGACCTTCCGAAGGGTCCTGAAACAGGATCTGACCTCTCGGTACCGTATCGCTGTTTTTCCATTGTACAACTTTCATGACAAGGCCTTTGCCCTTCAGCATCTTATTGGCAGCCTTCTCGTCATATCCCACCACGCCGGGCACTATGGTATCCTTACGGGCAAATTCCCGCAGATAGATGCCCCGCAGCATAAAAAACAGGACAAGAAAGGCAACGAGTATCACACCAACGATGATCCTGTTCCCAATCCGGCCGCGCCTTTTCCCGGCGTCCTTTTCCTCCGGATCCGGGGACGAATCCCCACGGGATTTCCCTTGTTTGTCTTCCTCCGGATGTCCCGGATCGTGAATGGCCGGCAAAATACGCGTTGCCTGATCGTTTTCCACAAAGCGCTTTACATACTTGCCATCCGGTTCTTTCAATGCCCGATTCAGATCCGAACGCATTTCATCCGCATCATCATACCGTTTGTTGCAATCCTTTTCGATCGCTCTTTCTATGATATATTGAATGCTTTTTGGAATATCCTGATTGATCTCCCCCGGAGGCGTTACCTTCTCCTGTATATGTTTCAGGGCGACGGAAACGGCACTGTCTCCTTCAAAGGGAACCACCCCGGTTACCATTTCATACAAAACAATCCCCAGGGAGTAAATATCGGATTTTTTGTCCACATGGCCTCCCCTTGCCTGTTCCGGGGAAAAATAATGCACGGAACCGATGACATCCGCGCCGGCCATGGTAACGGTAGCAGAGGTGACAGCCCTGGCAATGCCAAAATCCGCAACCTTCACCGTACCGTCTTCGCTCAGCAGGATATTCTGGGGCTTGATATCCCGGTGGATAATATTGCGGCTGTGCGCATGATGCAGTGCAGAGCAGATCTGGGAACCAATCCGGACCGTGTCTTCGGCGGTCAGCCTGCCCTTTTCACGGATATATTCCTTCAGGGTTTTCCCATTGACATACTCCATTACGATGTAGTGGATTTCGTCCTCCTGTCCAACATCATAGATATTTACAATATTGGGATGAGAAAGGCTGGCAGCTGATTGGGATTCCCGCTGGAATCGGGCAAGAAACTCCTTATTTTCCACCAGCTCCGGCCGTAAAATCTTCACCGCCACATATCGGTTCAAAAAGTGGCATTTGGCTTTATACACCACAGCCATGCCGCCTTCTCCTATTTTTTCAAGTAATTCGTATCGGCCTCCCAGCATTTTACCCACCAAGGACATCACCTCTTTCCTCCATCCGGAACGTATCTTGCCGCCACAATTGTGATATCATCGGTGCTGCCTGCGGACAGGGCCTCGTTCCCCAGAATCTGCGTCAGCCTTACCATGGAGAGATTCGTCGGCAGATTTGGTACATAGTCTTCCAGATGAACATAGTTAATCAGCCCATCCGTGCACAGAAGAACAATATCCTCATCCTCCAGATTTTCTTCAAAACAATCCACGCGAAGGGATTGCTCCGTACCCAGTGCCCGGGTGATCACATTTTTTTTCGGGTGCAGGTTCATCTCATCCCGGGTAATGCTCCCGTTGTCCAGCAGCTCCTGAACCAGGGAATGATCCCGGGTGATCTGACGGGCCGTCCCCCCGCGCAACAGATAACATCTGCTGTCCCCGATATTGGCCACAAGGAAACGGTTTCCTTCAAATACGGCCATGGTCAGCGTTGTTCCCATCCCGGAATAACGGATGTCCGTCCCGGACATGGCATATACCCTGCTGTTGGCCTCCTGTATGGATTCGTGGATGACACTGAGCAAATCATCCGAAGATCGGGACCGCTTAAAATAGGAACAAATCTCCTCCACAGCGATGCGGCTTGCCAGATCACCGGCATTATGCCCTCCCATGCCGTCTGCCACAATCAGAACGCCCGGCTGCTCCGAAACGTTCTTTGGGATATAGTAATGGTCTTCATTGGTTTCCCTGCGAATTCCCTGGTGACTGTATGCCCCGTATTCCATGATCCGACCTCCTCAATCCATCCTGTTTCCTTTCCAGATAAGCGGCTTTCAGCTGACCGCAGGCACCCTGGATATCCAGTCCCAGTTCCCGTCTGCGGGTTACATTTTTCCCGGCATGCTCCAGTTCCGTTTCAAAACGACGAACGGATCTTTCACTGCTGCGCCTGAGACCATCCTCTCCGTTCTCGTTTAAAGGGATCAGATTGATATGGCAGGGAAACCCGTCCAAAAGAGCGGCAAGTTCCCTGGCGTGCTCCGGCCTGTCGTTCAATCCATCAATCAGGGTATACTCAAAGGTAACCCGCCGGCCGGTTTTCTCATAATAATATCTGCCGGCGTCCACAACCTCCTGTATGGTGTATGCATTCGCAACCTTCATGATCTTCCTGCGCAGGACATCGCTCGGCGCATGAAGGGAAACCGCAAGATTAATACTGAGGCCTTCTTCCGCCAGGCGGCGCATTTGTGGAACCAGCCCACAGGTGGATAATGTGATATTTCGATACCCCATGTCAAATCCCCCCGGATCATGGATCTGCCGGATAAACTTCAGTACGTCGGCATAGTTGTTCAGCGGCTCTCCACAGCCCATGAGGACCAAACCTCCGATATCCCCCAAACCATGATCACGCTGAACGGAAAGAACCTGAGCCACCATTTCACCGGCGGTCAGATTCCGTACCAGACCGCCCCGGGTGGAGGCACAAAAGCGGCAGCCCATGGCACATCCCACCTGTGTGGACAGACAAAGTGTGACGCCGTGATGATACTTCAGCACAACACATTCTATTATATTATCATCCAAAAGCAAATACAAATATTTTATCGCCTGATGATCGGAAGAAACCAGCCGTTTCAGCTGCTGCAGCGTTCCTATGACGAACCGGCTGTCCAGCTTACTCTGCAGGGATCCGGACAAATCTGACATTTCCTGAAAGGATGTCGTTCCCTTATACAGCCATCTGGTAATCTGACCGGCATGGAAAGGCTTCTCGCCCATAACTGTCATTTCTTCCTTCAATTCCTCCGGGGACAGGTTCAGAATATCCCTTTTCCCCGATGACATGTTATTGTTTGGATTACTTGTCAACTCCATTCTTCCTCCTTAGCCTGGCGATAAAAAACCCATCCATATGATCACGGGATGGAATCAGTTGGATCATCCGGCCCCGCACCGTGGACCGCAGGGCATCCGGCAGCCAGGGCAGCGGATCCTCCAGAACGAAGTCCCGCCTTTTCTTCAGCAACCGGCAGACCACATCCTCATTCTCCTGAGGATTGATGGTACAGGTACTGTATACAAGGACTCCTCCTGGTTTCACATAACAGCTGCAACCCTCCAGAATTCTTTCCTGAAGGTCCGAAAGCCCGGATAATCCCTCCGGTCGAACCCTCAGCTTAATATCCGGTTTTTTGGAAATCGTACCAAGGCCGGAGCAGGGGGCATCCACCAGCACCCGATCAAACCTTTCCCGGAACTCCGGTTGACAGGACGAGGCATCCTGAACGGAAGGCACCACAATCCGGGCATTCATGCGCTTACAGTTCTGCTGTATCAAACGAACCCGGTGTTCATGGATATCCCAGGCAGTCACCTGTCCCTTTCCCTTCATCCGTTCGGCCATATGAATGGCCTTGTTCCCTGGGGCACTGCAGGCATCCAGCAGTATCTCACCGGGCTGCGGATCCACAATACAGGCGTCCAGCATGGAGCTTTCCCCCTGTACGGCAAAGGATCCATCCTGATAAAAGGGATTTGCTTCAATATCCCCTGCATCCCGGATGCGAAGCGCCTCTTCCATATAATACCCGTCCGACACATGAAATCCCGATCGGGTGAGTCTCTCCTTCAGCACAGCGGGGGACTGCTTCCCTGTGTTGACGCGCACAGACACATCGTCTGTATGGAAAGGTTTCAATATCATCTCTGTCTGTTCCGGCCCGTAATCTGCAATCCACTTTTTAACAAGCCACAGGGGAAATGCATATTGAAAGGCCAGTTTTTCTGACAGGGAAAGATCCGGCTCCGGAACCAGAAGCCGTTCCCTGTTTCGGGAAACATTGCGCAAAACACCGTTCACAAATCCCTTCAATGCGGACAGCCCGTGCATCCCACAGAGCTTTCCCGCCTCGTTGCAGGCGGCGGAGTCCGGCACCCGGTCCAGATACAGGATCTGATATGCTCCCAGCCGCAATATATTCAGGACCCATGGATTCACACGCCGTAGAGATGCAAGCTTCTTCAGAAGGGTATCAATGGCAATCTGCCTTTCCAGAGTGCCGTACACCAACCGGGTAACAAAAGCAACGTCCCTTTCCGGAAGGGATTGCCCGCGCAGGCCTTCTTTCAGGGCAATATTGGCATACTTTCCGTCCTGATTGATTTCCTTCAAGATCTTCAGCGCCAGAACCCGTGTCCGTGTCCCGCCGGAAACAGCCGTTTCCCTGGAATTCATTCTCCGCTTTTTGTCCTGCCCAGACAAGTGCCCACCTCAATCCTGTTGCCCTTCAGATAGTCCAGATCTGACATGGGCCGGCCGCCGGGCATCTGAAGCTCCACAATGCGCACGGCCCCGTCCCGGCAGGCCACGATCAGGCCCGTACTCCTGTCCGCCTGAAGGACCGTACCTGGAACCGTATTATTTGTAAAGTATTCCCACTTCCTGACCTTCCATACCTTCATGCGGGTTTCCCGGAGAAAGGTGTAGGCACCCGGCCAGGGCGTCAGGCCCCGTACAAGGTTCCGGACAGTGGAAGCCTTTTCCTCCCAGTGGATTTCGCCCATGGATTTCTCTATTTTGCTGCAGTAGGTTGCCTTTGCGGCATCCTGGGGAACCCCTTCCGGTTTCCCACCTGCAAACTGCTTCAGGACCCGGGAAAGAACCTGCCCGCCCAAAACAGCGAGCCTGTCATGAAGTTGTCCTGCATTTTCTTCCTCTGCGATCCGGATTTCCTCCTGTTGGATGATATTACCGGTGTCCATCCCTGCATCCATATACATAACGGATATGCCGGTCCGGTCCGCTCCGTCGATGAGGGCCTGCGAAATGGGGGAAGCCCCCCTGTATGCCGGCAAAAGGGATGCATGGACATTGATGCACCCAAGCGCAGGAACGGCAAGAAAATCCTTTGGAAGAATCTGGCCAAAGGCAGCCGTTACGATCAGATCCGGCTGCAGCTGCCGGATTTGTTCCAGAAAGGCTGTATCCCCCTTTATCCGGACCGGTTGAAAAACGGGAATATTCCTCTCCTCCGCCCACTTCTTGACGGGAGAAAAGACAACCTGTTTTCCTCTGCCCTTTGGCCGGTCCGGCTGCGTCACGACGGCAATCAAATCATTTCCACTCTTTTGAACGGCATCTGCAGAAGGAATGGAAAAATCCGGGGTACCCATAAAGATTATTTTCAACACTCAGCCCTCCAATGTTTCCGGCAGGACTTTATCAATGAACAGTATTCCATCCAAATGATCGGTTTCATGGCACACAGCCCGGGCCAGCAGTCCGTCTGCCCCGAACTCTGTTTCCTTTCCATCCTGATCCAGAGCCCTTACGACAACATGGGCAGGCCGTTTGACTCTCCCCCGGATGCCCGGGATGCTCAGACAGCCCTCATAATCGATTTCCTCCCCGGACTGACGGAGAATCTCCGGATTAATCAAAGCATGAACCCCATCGCCCACGTCAATCACCACAATCCGCTTCAGGATCCCGACCTGGGGAGCGGCCAGACCAACTCCATCCGCGTGATACATGGTATCAATCATATCCGAGATCAATAACCGCACCCTGTCATCGACTTTGGTCACTTCTTTCGCCTTTTTTCGAAGAATATCATCTTTCTGGTAGTTCCGAATCTTCCTTAAGGCCATACTCTATCACTCTTTTCTATATTAGGCTGAGGGGGTTGAAATCCAGGGTAATGGAAAATTGGGTCGGATAGAACGTCTTTAACAGTTCCCCTGCCAGAATGTGATATCGATCCCGGTATCCCTGCTGCGTCCGGATCCGAACCAGAACCTGCCATCGGTATTTATTGTTGATCCTCTCAATCGGAGCGGGATAGGCACCCAGATCCAGCAACCCTCTCTTCAAAAGCATATCGCTTTCAATATGCTTCCTTATCCATTCTACCATATTATTTGAGAATTGTGCCAATTCCCTTTCTTTTTCCCCGGTGATCAGGATGCGAATAATATGGGAAAAAGGAGGATAATCAAATTGTCGCCGGATAGCAATCTCTTTCCGGTAAAATCCCCTGTAATCATGATGCGAAGCAAATTCGACGGCATAATGCTCCGGCTGGTAGGACTGGACCACCACATGTCCCGGTTTTCTGCCCCTTCCTGTCCGCCCGGCCACCTGGGTAATCAATTGAAAGGTTTTTTCGCAGCTCCGATAATCGGGAAGGTTCAGGGAAGCATCCGCTGCCAATACCCCCACAAGAGTTACATTGGGGAAATCCAGCCCTTTTGCAACCATCTGGGTTCCCAGCAGGATATCATAATCCCCTTTCCCGAAAGCATCCAGAATGCGGTGATGCGCCCCCTTCCGACTGGTGGTATCCATGTCCATCCGAAGCAAACGTGCGGACGGAAAAAGCTTACCCAGCTCCTCTTCGACCTTTTGCGTTCCCAGGCCAAAGTTCTTGATATAGCGGCTGCCGCATTCCGGACATTTTTTCGGATAAGGTTCCTGATGGCCGCAGTAATGGCATTTCAGCATCCGCTCCTTTGCATGATAGGTCAGGGAAACATCGCAGTTCCTGCATTTAATGACAGCGCCGCAGCTTCTGCAGGAAACAAACTGCGCATACCCCCGCCGGTTAATCAAAAGGATTGCCTGTTCGCCGCGGCGAAGGGTATCGCAAAGGGAACGGTACAGTTCCTGGCTGAAAATACTGCGGTTGCCCAGCTCCAATTCCCGGCGCATGTCAATGGTATCCACCGGCGGGAGCACCCGGTGGTCCACCCTCCCGTTCATTTCCACCAGTTGATATTCCCCGCGCAATGCCCTGGTGTAGTCCTCCAGTGCCGGTGTGGCACTGCCAAGAACCAGAACAGCACCTTCCGTCGCACAGCGCCTGGCTGCAACATCCCGCGCATGGTATCGCGGCCTCACTTCGGACTTATAGCTGTCTTCATGAGCTTCGTCTATGATGATCAGCCCAGGATGCTCCATGGGAGCAAACACGGCAGACCTGGCCCCAACGACAATCTGCACCTCATTATTCCGGATTCTTCTCCATTCATCATAACGCTCCCCAAGCGAGAGACCACTGTGAAGAACGGCGACATTGTCCCCAAAACGCCCCTTGAAGCGCCCCACTGTCTGGGGTGTCAGGGAAATCTC
>DHDO01000002.1:28271-50449 GCA_002399435.1 Firmicutes bacterium UBA4874 | reverse complement strand
GTCTTTCCGCTGCCCGTTACACCATGCAGCAGCAAGGTTCCGTGCCCGATACGGATGCACGCCAATATCGCCTGTATTGCCTTTTCCTGCTCTTCATTGAGTACGGGCGGGACGGTGGGGATCCCATCTGCCTGCCATGGATTCCGATAGGTCTCTTCTTCCCGGATCCGGATATATCCTTTTTTCCGGAGGGACTGAATACTGGACCGGGAGGCACCGGTCAACTCCAGCAATTCCACTGTCGGTATCCCGTCTCTCTGCTCCAGGGCTCTGAGAATACCGGCCATTTTGGGAGACCGTCTCTCCACGGAGGAAATCCACTTCTCCGGGGAATCCGTATCGGCCAGATAAACCACCTGCTGTGTCTTCCTTTTTACATTTCCCCGGATACCGGGAGGAATGCAGCAACGGATGGCTTCGATCAGCATGCAGTGATATTCCTCTTTCATCCAGTAAATCAAAGGGATCATACTTTTCCTCAGAACAGGATGAGGATCCATCAATTTTTTCAGGGGCTTGATTTTTTCCTCCGGGACATCAACTTTTTCGTCCAGGGACAAAATATATCCCTGAAGGATACTGCGGCCGAAAGAGATCTGAACCCTCATTCCGATTTCAACCCTGTCGGCAAGGGTCGGCGGGATGCTGTAATGGAACAGTTTATCCAGGGCAGGATGGGCCTGATCGATCACCACTCCGGCATATTTCCTGTCTTCCAACGGCATGCTCCTTTCACGGTTCACAGTCTTCATACCCGGCAGAAGGAAAAGCTACTTCCTCCACAAACAAAAAAAGGTACCAGGTACCTTTTTGTGCATTGCGGAAATTCCTATGCCTGCTTTTTTTCGTGTTGATAATGAATCAGACCGGCATCCACTTCCTTCACCGCCGTAGAAACCGGGTTCACAGCTTCATTGTCGTCTTCTTCCCCCACCAATGGCTTTTCCCCAGCCACCAGCTGCCTTGCCCGCTTTGCCACTTCCATGACAAGGGTATATTTGCTGTCTACCTTTTTCAGCAAAGAATTCTGAGTTGGTAAAATCATTTTATATTCCTCCCTGTATTTGCAATATCAATTCCTCATTCCGGTCCACACGGCATTTTTCCGCCAGAAGGATGGCTTCCATCTTTTGAACGGCTTCTTCCACTGTGTCGTTTACGATAATATAATTATATCGTTTGATAAAATTGATTTCTTCAAAGGCACAGTGAAAGCGCTTCAGTATGACATCCCGGCCTTCGGTTCCACGCTTTGTAATTCGTTTCTTCAACTCGTCCATGGTCGGAGGCACGACAAAGAGAAACACACCCTTTTCAAAACGATCCTTTACCTGAAGGGCACCCTGGATATCAATTTCAAGAATCACATCCTGTCCTGCCATCAAATGCTGCTGTACATATTTTTTGGGCGTACCGTAAGCATGCCCGTAGACCTCCGCGCATTCGAGAAACTCATTCTCCCCTCTCATTTTCTCAAACTCTTCCGGTGTCCGGAAGAAATAATTGATCCCTTCCTTCTCCCCAGGCCTGGGAGGCCTGGTGGTAACCGAAACAGACAGAACCGTCTGCGGATGCCTGCGGAGCCATTCCTTACAAATTGTACCCTTACCTGCTCCGGACGGACCGGATATCACAATCAACAAACCCTTTTTTATCATGCTTTCATCCTTTCAAGATGACCCTTTTCCCGGTTTACTCCCCTTTGCCATCCATATTGGCAGTATCCCTGGAATTCAGCCGATGAGCCACTGTCTCCGGCTGAACCGCAGAGAGAATAATGTGATCACTGTCCATAATGATCACGGCTCTGGTCCTGCGTCCATAGGTGGCATCGATCAGTCTGCCCCGATCCCTGGCATCCTGGATAATCCGCTTAATGGGAGCGGACTCCGGACTCACTATCGCGATCATTCGGTTTACGGAAACAATATTTCCAAAACCGATGTTGATTAACTTGATCCTCATACCCGAAATTACCTGCTTTCTGTACTACTCGAGATTTTGAACCTGTTCGCGGATTTTCTCCATCTCGCTTTTCAGGGAAACCACCTGATTCGTGATGAAAAGATCGGACGCCTTGGATCCGATGGTATTCGCCTCCCGGTTCATTTCCTGCATCAGAAAATCCAGCTTTCTTCCAATCGGGCCGCCTGTTTTCAATATTTGCCGCAATTGCCCGATGTGGCTTCGCAGCCGGATGATCTCCTCGGTAATACTGGACCGGTCCGCGAAATAGGCGACCTCCGTATTGAACCGGGTTTCCTCCAGATCAGAAGATGAAAGCAACTCCTTCAGATGTTGTTCCAGCTTTTTGCGATATTCCTCCACCATAAGGGGAGAACGATCCTCGATGGCATCCACCATTTCCAGAATCACAACGGAACGGTTCCGGATATCCTCCATCAGAAACTGTCCTTCCTTTTCCCTCATCCGTGTCAATGCCTGCAATGCCAGATCCAGTGCAGAGACCAGCAGGGCCCGGAGAGCATCTTCATCTTCCCCCGCTTCGGTTACGGTAAAAATATCCTCAATACCGGCCAGGGTCGCCAAATCCACTGAATCCTCTATGTCAAACTTTTCAGCCAGCTCCTGAAAGGCATTTTGATACGCATTTGCCACAGGTTCGTTTACGGAAACAGTGATCTGATCCTGCGCCTTG
The DNA here is from genome assembly GCA_002399435.1 of Firmicutes bacterium UBA4874. Lineage (GTDB taxonomy): Bacteria > Bacillota > Clostridia > Caldicoprobacterales > DTU083 > UBA4874. Next base: position 47,790 of record DHDO01000002.1, on the reverse strand, counting down.
TTTTCATATCCGACCGTAACATCCACCCGCCCGCGGGCAACCACCTGCTGGATCTGTTTTTTGGCAATCTCCTCCAGCATCGACATACACCGTGGCATATGCATATGAATATCCAAATAACGATGATTGACAGCTTTTACTTCCACATTGATTTTACGGCGGGCATCCTCCGCTTCCCCCCGTCCAAATCCTGTCATGCTCAGAACCATGAGCAGCCTCCCATCTTTCCTGTTTACCATCTTTCCCTGTATTATAGCCCAGTACCGGCAGGCTTTGCAAGTGGCAACCAAAAAATCCGTGAGACGGTTCTGCATATTGTTTCTACGCGGCAGACTTCCCGCATAAGGATAATATGTAGAAACTTTTCATTGGAGGGTTTGGCATGTCACAATCCATAACCGGAAATCCCATATTGGATTTTACTTTGGTTCAATCCCTGTCCCTGCTTTATTTGTCGGAGGCGACTCTGCCAATGGTTAAATGGCAGACTTCCGAGGATCCCCTGGTCCGCGGGCTGCCCTGTTCTCCGGTTGTTGCACTGTATGAAAAAGCAGCCGGCAGAAAACTGAGGATGCTGCCCCATACGGACAGGCCCAGCATGAGATCTACCGGATATTCCATACAGGTATTATCCCGCCTGTCTGAAATTTTACCCGAATTTGTCACGGAAAGCCAATCCTTTTTGGCAAAACCATCCTATCGGCAGGAATGGAGAACCACTGCCGGACTGCAGCTGCAGTTTTGTCTGGAATATATTGCGGAAACCCCCTGCTCCATTGACGAAATCTCCACCGTTCTGGAGGGGGGCTCCGCCTTTCTCCAGGCCAGCTCCACACAGAAAAATGCTTCTGATCCTGGTCAGGAAGTCCACCGCCTGTATGAAAAAATAACCGGGGATACAGACATTTCTTCCCTCCGGACCATGGATCTGGCCCATGCCGCCCAGGCGGTCTCTGCATGGGACATCCGGAATGGCAGACAGGAACGGGACTCCTTTCTTACTGCCGCCTCCCTGGAAATCCTGAGCCGCCGGAGTCGTTCCGGACTGTTTCATTACGGACCGGACGGGCCCGCTTCCGCTCCCATGGGCCAGCAGTTCTATATATTGAATGCCTTGCTGCGATCCTATCCCCTTGTCAATCTGGAAACCGTGCTGGAAGAGACATTTCATCTGTTCAGCAATCTGTATAACATTGCCTATCAGCAAGCTTTGGATCTGTTTACCTTCAAAAAGAAAGCCATCAGCTATACTGCATTTGAGATCGGATCCGCCCTGTCCTGTCTGGAGGAAATTTCCCGCTATTCCGGTGAAACAGAACAGAAAAAAGCGATAGACCGGACACGGAATGGCTTTCTGGACCAAATGATTCAATCCTATGACCAGGTTCATGAGAAAGAGATACGGAAGCTTCTTCGATGGATTTATCTGTCCCGGGAAGGACGGGTCTCCATGAAAGAAAAACCTGTCGTCCTTACCCTGTTTCCAAAAAGGCTGCAGCTCCACTATCCGGGTCTGGTGCCGGACTGGAGCCGCAAAAATATCATCAGCCAGGCGGAAGTCCTTTTCCTGTGCCATTCCCTGCTTTCCATTCCGGAAACAAGCGTTCAGGAGAAAGCAGATTCCGGAATGAAACTGGATCTCCCGGCCCTGGAAACGCTCCGGTCGCTGATGGAACTGTTTCAGCCCCATTGAACAGCAACGTTACGCAAAGCGGTTTCCCTGCTTCAGCAGATTCAGCAGATCCTCCTCACTGAGAATCGGAATACCCAATCCCTGCGCTTTGGTCAGCTTGCTGCCGGCCTCCTCCCCGGCAAGAACATAGGATGTTTTTTTGGAAACGCTTCCGGATACTCTCCCCCCGTAGCTTTGAATCAGCTCGGAAGCCTCTTCCCGGGTCATGGACGGAAGGGTACCGGTCAAGACAAAGGTTTTGCCGGCCAAACGCCTGTCTACGGTTCGTTCCGCTATCCGGGACGTCATGTTTACACCGGCTTCCTTCAGTCGCTGCAAGAGCAAGTGGGTCTCTTCCCGGCCAAAATAATCCAGAATATCCCGTACCATAATGTCGCCGAAGTCCGGCAGCGCAATCAATTGCTCATAGGTTGCATGAGACAGGGCATCCATATCCGGAAAATGCATGGCAATGACCCTGGCGGATTGTTTGCCTACATTGCGGATGCCAAGCCCGGTGATCAGCCGGTCAATATCATTCTCCCTGGAGGCATCAATGGCGCTGAGAAGATTATCGGTTCCCTTTTCCTTTCCAATGAGCCCTTTCTCAATCAATTCTTCCCGGAAATCCTTCAGATGATAGATGGCCGCGAAATCCTTGATATAGCCTTCTGTCATGAGGGCTTCCGCGGTACCGGGCCCAAAGCCATCTATATTCATGGCATCCTTGGAGGCAAAATAGATGATCCTGCGGACCGCCTGGGTAAAGCAATTGGTTCCGGTACAACGGATATCCGCACCGTTTTCATCCCGCCGCGCCGGAGAACCACATATGGGACAGGTAGCCGGGATGACAAAACGCTTCGCCCCTTCCGGGCGCTTTTCGGGAAGACTCCGCAGGATCTCCGGAATGATATCCCCGGCTTTTTGAACAATCACCGTATCCCCTATGCGAATGTCCTTTGCGTCCATATAATCCTGATTATGAAGGGAAGCCCTGGAAATCAAGGTACCCGCCAGCCGGATCGGCTTCAGCACCGCCAGGGGAGTCAGCCTCCCGGTACGTCCCACCTGGATCCGGATATCCTCCACAATGGTTTCCTTCTGCTCCGGCGGATATTTAAAGGCAATGGCCCAACGGGGTACCTTACTGGTCATGCCCAACCGCTTCCGATCCGCAAGGCTGTCCACCTTGACGACTGCCCCATCGATGCCAAAGGAAAGGTCCCATCTGGTTTTCCCTATTTTTTCAATATTGTCCCAAACTTCCTCTGCTGTTTTGCAGACCGCAAAATCCGGGCTGACCGGAAACCCCTGTTGGGACAGCCAGTTCAAAGTCTCGGAATGGGACTGGAAATCCCTGCCCCGGGATACCTCCAGATTAAAAACATAGATATCCAGGTTTCTTTCCCTTACCACGGCAGAATTCAGCTGCCGCAAAGTCCCGGCAGCCAGGTTTCTCGCCGTCCGGTAGACTCGGCCCCCGGTCTCCGCCTGTTTTTGATTGGCCCTCTCAAACGCCTTCGTGGACATATAAATCTCACCACGTACTTCCAGGTAAGGCAAATGTGCGGGAATGGTTTTTGGGATGGATGCAATTTGCAAAACATTTTGGTAGACGGACTCGCCGATTGATCCGTCTCCCCTTGTAATGCCCTCCTTCAGGATCCCGTCATAATAACGAAGAACGACGGACAGGCCATCCACTTTTCTCTCCACCACAAATACGGGGTCCTTCAGCTCGGACTGCATCCGTTCCACGAATCCATATATTTCTTCTCTCGAAAATACATCCTGAAGACTGACCACCGGTACATCATGCTTTATCTTTTTTAATTCCCGCCTGGCAGTCCCCCCAACTTTTTGTGTGGGAGAATCCGGATCCGCATATTCGGGATGCTCCCGCTCCAATCTTCCCAGCTCCAGGGAGAGCTGATCGTATTCATAATCCGAAATCTCCGGATCGTCCTGATTATAATACCGGTCATTATGGTATGCAATCTGACGGCGCAGATCCCGGATCCTGTCCCGGATCTTCTCCGAAGGACTCTCCGTCCTGTCTTCGTCCATCCTGTTGACTCCTCTCAGAAAATTATCGAATCCGGTCCGGCTGGACTCTCTTCAGAGGGGCGAGCTCTGCGGCAAAGCTGCGTATTCCGCCCTGTATAAAAGCCACCTTGATTGTAAGGTTGCTTCCGTTCCCCTCTGCCGCCACAACAGTTCCGTTGCCGAATTTGGTATGGAACACCTTATCACCGGGCTGGAACCGACCGGTCTCTCCCTTGCCGGAGGATGCCGCGCCACGGGATACCGGGGTCCCATCCAGTCTTGCGGAGGAAGACGTGCCGCTGCCCGGCAGGCCACTTCCTCCAACAGATCCGGATCTCGCAGAATGCCGGGCCCGGGAACTGTGAAAAGGCACTCCGGCTGCCCTTCCGCCATAGATGGATTCTCCGGCCTCCATGCCAACCTTCTCCGTCAGTTCCTCCGGGATCTCCTTTAAAAATCGGGAAGGCATGTTCAGATTGGGGGTCCCATACAAGGTCCTTTGGACCGTATGGGTAAGATACAGCCGGTCTTTCGCCCGGGTGATGCCGACATAGCAAAGTCGTCTTTCCTCCTCCAGCTCCTCTTCCGAATCCATGGACCGGGAATGGGGAAACAGGCCTTCCTCCAGGCCCACCAGAAATACAACGGGAAACTCCAGGCCTTTGGCACTGTGAAGGGTCATCATGGAAACCGAGGACTTTCCCTCCCCCGGGTCTTCTTCCATTCGGTCGATGTCGGATACCAGTGCAATGTTTTCCAGGAAATCCGTCAGACTGCCTTCCGGGTTATTATTCTCAAATTCCCTGGCAGCTGATACAAATTCCTGAATATTTTCCATTCTGCTGTCGGATTCAATGGAATCCTCCTGATCCAGAGCATCCAGATAGCCGGTTTTCTGTAGCAAATCGCTGATAAAATCCGTCAGGGACCGGGATTCCTTTTCCGCTCTCAGACCGGATATCAACTCTCCGAACTCCTTTACCCTGCCTGCCGTTCTGCCGGAAAGAACGCCATAGTCCTCCAGGTCCGATATGATATCGAGGATACTGCTGTCTCTTTGGGCGGCCGCCTCCTGCAGGGAAGACAAGGTCACGCTTCCTATCCCCCGCTTCGGTACATTGATGATCCGCTGAAGGCTGACATCATCGGAAGGGTTGTCCAATAACCGCAGATAGGCAATGAGATCCTTGATCTCCTTCCGGTCATAAAATCGGAGACCGCCATAGATGTTATAGGGAACCGCATATTTCATGAAAGTTTCTTCCAGAATGCGGGACTGTGCATTCATCCGGTAAAGAATGGCAATGTCCCCGGCTCTTCCGCCTGTGTTAATATGTTTTTTGATCTCATCACAGACAAACTCTGCTTCCTGCTGCTCATTGAACGTTTTGCAGATCCGGATGGGTTCTCCCTCTCCCCTCCGGGTCCAGAGGCTTTTCTCCTTGCGGCGGCTGTTATTACGGATCACATGGTTGGCCGCGTCAAGTATTCTCTGGCAGGAACGATAATTCTCCTCCAGCTTGACAACCCGGGCGTGGGGAAAATCCTTTTCAAACTCCAGGATGTTGCGGATATCCGCACCTCTCCAGCGATAAATGGATTGATCGTCGTCACCCACCACACAGATATTCTGATAGGTATCGGACAGCAGCTTGATCAGCATATACTGGGCAAAATTGGTATCCTGATATTCATCCACCAATATATAATGAAATTTATTCCGATAAACATCCAGTACATCCGGATGAAGGTAAAACAACTCCAGGGTCTTGTTCAGCAAATCATCAAAATCCAGAGCGTTGTTCTTCTTCAGGCTTGCTTCGTATGCAGAATAAATGCCGGCAAGCTTTTCCTCGCGGTACTGGCCCGTTACCTCCCTGGCATAATCCTCCGGACTTTTCAGATCATCCTTCAGGCTGCCTATGGCAGCCCGGACCTCCTTGGGCGGAAAGTACTTTTCATTGATATTCCGTTCCCTGAGACAATCCTTGATGACGGTGAGCTGGTCCGTATCATCATAAATGACAAAGCTGCGGGTATAGCCGAGTTTATCAATGTCCCTGCGCAGAATACGCACACAGGCGGAGTGAAACGTACTGACCCAGATCGCAGAAGCATCCTCTCCAACCAATCGGGTAATGCGTTCCTTCATTTCCCTGGCAGCTTTATTGGTAAAGGTAAGTGCCAGAATACCGGATGGATAGACACCGCAATAACCAAGGAGGTTTTCTGCTTCCTCCGGGATTTGCTTTTTCCCCTTACAAAGATCCTTCAGACAATCTTCCAATATCACGTTATCCCTGTCGGTGAGATTCCTGGGAACTGCTTTGCTCTGATAAGCATTCCCGAATCGTACGATATGGGCGACCCGATTGGTCAAAACGGTCGTTTTGCCGGATCCGGCACCGGCCAGGACCAAAAGAGGCCCTTCCGTTGTCAATACGGCCTGCCGCTGCATTTCGTTCAGATGATCATATAATTTTTCAAAAATACGATCCCGCAGGCTGCAATATTTACGGGTGGTATCTGTTGTTTCCATTCCATCACACACCTATGCTGATATTTACTTCATTATATCATGTTTGCAGCCGTCTTAAAAACAAGGAAAACAAACAAAAAAGTCGTCTTCCTGCTGTTCTCAACGTCAAATGCCCTGGAATGCTTTTATTTTCCAAGCCGGTCCAGAATCAGACTGTACCCATCCGCTCCATATGTCAGGGATCGGTTTACCCTGCTGATGGTGGCCGTGCTGGCTCCCGTCCGATCTGCAATTTCGTGGTATGTGCATTCCTCCCTCAGCATTCTGGCAACCTCCAGCCTCTGCGCCAGGGATTGAATCTCATTGACCGTACACAGATCCTCAAAAAAGCGATAACATTCCCCCCGATTCTTCAGACATAGAATCGCATCAAATAAACTATCCATCTGTACACTCTGTAATTTGGATTCGTATTTCATCCTGATCCTCCCGTACTGCTGATTTCCCGGGCACCCACACTATTCCTGCCGGAGCTTCCGATCGTCTCCTGCCCGCTTCTTTATTTTAACACAGCAAAACAATAAAGTGAATAGCCACCGCTTAAATCAAAAAAGTGCTGTTACAGCACTTTTTTAATCTCCTTATTGCTTCGTTTGATCCAGTTCGTTTTGCTGTGGATTTTCTCCGCTTTCTTCTTCGTCTCCGACAACTTCCATTTTGGATACCGACACCTCATAAGCCACTCTTTCCTCGACCTCACCCGTGGGGTGCTTCTTCTGATAATCCCTGCTCTGGATTCGGCCCCAGATTTTCAGGTGATCCCCCACATCCAGATTCTGACAGAACCTGGCGTTTCTTCCCCATGCAATGGTCGGTATATAATCTGACTTATTATAGGCACGATTGACTGCCACCAACAGATCGGCTATTTCCCGTTTGAACGGTGTCGTTCGGTAAACCGGCGGCTTGCAGAGAAACCCGCTCAGGAATATTTGATTGGGATTATGGACTTCCTCCGTCCGGTTGGATATCTCACGCACAAAAACCGTCAGTACCAACCGGTTTGCTCCATCAGTAAACTTATTATAGGACCGAAACTGTCCCTCAACCAAAACTTCCGCACCAACATTCAGATCAACCCCTCCGATCAGGCGCTCGGAAACGGTAACCGGCAGGTGATCCACATAATCACTGAGCCTTGGGACGGCAAGAATAAAACCGTAAAACCCTTCTCCGTACATCTCATGGCTGAAACTGAGGGCTGTGCTTACTTTCCCTGCCAGAGTAACCCAATTATTATCCGTGGTATATTCCGTCATTCCACGTCCCTCTCCCTTCTGCTTCTCCGGTGTTGACAAGCACGATCTGTTTTGCAAAGGAACAGTTCTGCCATCCGGGATCAATCGTCTGTCTTTATCTGTCTTCCCGTATGATCCATGCGGTAATGATCCTTATATATTAATTCGGAAATCGGCACAATCTTGTATCCTTCCTTCAAAAGTTGATCCAGAATCTGCGGCAGGGCCTCCGTCGTATATTTTCCGTTATTGTGAAACAGTATAATGGATCCGTTTCTCACTTTTCGCATCACCCGGTCCACCACTGGCTGAACCCCTTCCTCTTTCCAGTCCAGGGAATCCACATCCCATTGTATGGGATAGAAGCCCAGCTCCCGGCAGGTTTGTATCAGCAGGTCATTGTAGTCCCCGTAAGGCGGGCGAATCAGATGGACTGCATGGTTGCCGGCCAGTTTCCCGATCTTTTCCTGTGTGGTCGTAATTTCAGAAATCATCTGCTCTTTGCTCAATTTGGACATTTCCGGATGAGTTGTTGAATGGTTGCCAATTTCATGCCCTCTTTCTGCGATCTCCTTCACCCGTTCGGGATATTTATCCACCCAGATCCCGACCAAAAAAAAGGTGGTTCGGATATTCCTTTCCTCAAGGATATCCATGATCTTTGAGGTATATTCGGCTCCCCAGGCAGCATCGAAGGAAATGGCTATCTTCTTTTCCTTCGTGTCCACCGAATAAATGGGAAGCTCCTTCCTCGGATTCAAAAAAACCGCTGCCGTCTTTCGTACCTCCTTCCCATAGTCGTTATCAAGAAATAGGAGGGACAACATGAACAGGCAGATCACCAACAGCAGCCTGGCGCCCTTTGCCCTGGACAGATAAATAACTCGCATGTACAACACCTCGCTAATAGTAATCTATTACAGGGCAATCCGGCTTATGACTTATTTTGTGGCGGCATCCCGCGGAACATATAAAAAAAGGCCGTTCCTTTCCGTCAGAGTGGAACAGACCGGAACGGAACAGCACAGGCAGCATTATTCATAGATGCGATATGCAAACTGAATTTCATTATCCATCAATACCATCGCCACGGACTGGCCTCTGGCGGCCCGGGTTTCCATGGAAAGCTGATCCGGGTCGAGTATTGTCGTCGTCCCGTCCTTTTGAATCAGGATCACATTATATGGCTCTTTTGGCTCTTTCCTGTAGAAGGCCCGGATAATCTCCCTGCCGTTGGACCGGCTCCGGGCAAACGTAATGGTCCGAAAACCAATCCCTCCACGGCCCTGTCGTTCATAATCCGCAATCGGCGAACGTTTTGCAAACCCTCTGTCCGTCAAAACAATCAGCTCTCCGTCCTTCTCCACCTGCTGCGCAAAAACGACCCGATCGTTTTTCTTCAGTTGGATTGCCTTCACTCCTGTCGCTGTCCTGCCCATGGGCTTTACCTCGCTGCCGCGGAAGCGGAGGCTCATGCCATCGGATGTGGCGATCAGGACATCCGGACTTCCGTCGCTGTATTCTGCCGAAAGGACTCGATCTCCTTTCCTCAGGCCACAGGCCTTCAGCTTTGCCATTCGGGAATCGTATTCGGATAATGCGGTTCGCTTCACCAGACCGCCTTTTGTGTAGAATTGAACATACCGGGAGTCCTGAAATTCAGAAACCGGGATCACCCCGACCACTTTCTCCCTGCTATCCAGTCCGTGGAACAGCTGGGCCAGTGGAACCCCTTTCTCCTTCCATTTTCCCTGAGGAATATCCTTGCCAAGAATGCCGTAACAGTTCCCCATATCCGTAAAGAAAAGGATCCGGTGATGGGTAGCGGAATTCACCAGAAATTCAACATAGTTGGTTTCGCCGGGCTTCCCTTCCCCCGCGTCATGGCTGGAATGCCGGAATGATTTCGCCGGGATGCTTTTGATTTCCTGATTTCGGGTCAGCGCAATGACAATATCTTCAATATAGATCAAATCCTCCGTCTTGATTTCCGCTTTGCCGGCATCTTCTACGATCTCCGTTCTCCTTTTGTCCGCATATTTTTCACGGATCTCCAGCAATTCCTTCTGAATCACCTTGCGCAGCTGAACTTTCGAAGACAGAATCGTCGTCAGGCGATCCATCCATTTCCGGATCCTGGCGTATTCTTTCTCCAGACTCAGAATCTCCATATTTGTCAGCCTTTGAAGCCGCATGTCCAAAATAGCCTGCGCCTGCACTTCCGTCAGGGTAAATTCCTTTTGCAGCCTTTTGCGCGCTTCTTTTGGATTTTTGGAGGAACGGATGATGGAAATCACCTGATCAATATTGTCAACGGCGATGATCAGGCCCTCCAGAATATGCGCCCGGGCTTTGGCCTTGTCCAGATCATATTGGGTCCTCCGGGTGACAACCGTTTCCTGATGCCGGATATAGTATTGGATGATGGATAACAGATCCAGCTGCCGCGGCTTTCCATCGGCAATCGCCACCATGTTCACACCAAAAGTCGTTTGAAGATCGGAATATTTGTACAGATAATTCAGAATCTTCTGCGCATCTGCATCTTTTTTTATCTCAATGACAGCCCGGATCCCGGTACGGTCCGACTCGTCCCGGATATCCGAAATACCGGTCAGAACGCCCTTTCTTTTTTCACTGAGAAGCAGTATTTTCTCCAGCAGGGCAGCTTTGTTGATTTGATAGGGTATTTCGGTAATGACCAACTGCTTTTTCCCACCCGGGAGCTTTTGAATGTCCACCTTTGCACGCAGAACGATTTTCCCTTTTCCCGTTTCATAGGCTTTTCGGATCCCATCCCTGCCGAGTATCATACCCCCTGTGGGGAAATCCGGCCCGGATATTTTGTTGAGCAGTTGATCCATGGTAATCTCCGGATCATCCATAACGGCAATAACGCCATCGATGACTTCCCCGAGATTGTGAGGCGGTATATTGGTGGCCAGGCCTACGGCAATGCCGGAAGAACCGTTCACCAGCAGGTTGGGATAGCGCCCCGGCAGGACAGCCGGCTCCTTCAGGGTATCATCAAAGTTCAGGTCAAAGGGTACTGTTTCCTTTTCAATGTCCCGGAGCAGCTCAAGGGACAGCGGCGTCATCCTGGCTTCCGTGTAACGCATGGCAGCCGCAGAATCCCCGTCCATGGAGCCAAAGTTCCCGTGACCATCCACAAGAGGATTTCGCATATTGAAGTTCTGGGCCATACGGACCATGGCGTCGTATACGGAAGTATCTCCGTGGGGATGATATTTTCCCAGACAGTCCCCGACAATTCTGGCAGATTTCTTATAAGGCTTGTCCGGCGTCAGTCCAAGTTCATTCATCGTATAAAGGATCCGCCGCTGAACCGGTTTCAGCCCGTCCTCCACCCTGGGCAGTGCCCGTTCCATAATGACATATTCCGCATAAGGCATCATGGATTCATGCATGACATCCTCAAGAGGCTTCTGGAAAACCTTACTTGGATCCTGTACAAACGATTCTTTCTTCCTCTTCCCTGCCATGATTTACACCCCCATTTCCTGAATAATATCTTTTTTGTTGAAGTTCGCATAGGCGGTTATGTATTTGCGACGGGATTCGACCTTGTCTCCCATGAGGATGGTGATCCGTTTTTCCGCCTCCGCCGCATCTTCAATACTCACCTTCACAATGGCACGATTGGCAGGATTCATAGTGGTTTCCCAAAGCTGTTCCGGGTTCATCTCTCCCAGCCCCTTATATCGCTGAACGGTGTATCCCTTCCCGATTTCCCGCACCTTTTCCTTCAGTTCGTTATCATCGTATGCATATTCCACACGGCTTTTCCCGGCAATCCGGTAGAGAGGTGCCAGCCCGATGTAGACATGCCCTTTGGTAATCAGTTCCCTCATATAGCGAAAGAAGAACGTGAGCAGAATCGCCCGGATATGGGCTCCGTCCTGATCCGCATCGGCCAGGATAATGACCTTATGGTATTTCAGGTTGTTTAACTTGAATTCTTCTTCAATCCCGGTGCCCAATGCGGAAATGATCGTGCGGAATTCTTCATTGGCCAATACCTGATCCAGACGCTTTTTCTCCACATTCAGCGGTTTCCCCCGAAGCGGAAGGATTGCCTGAAATCGCCTGTCCCTGCCCTGCTTGGCAGAGCCTCCTGCAGAATCCCCTTCGACAATGAACAGCTCATTTTGACTGGCATCCCTGCCTGTACAGCTGGACAGCTTCCCCACCAGCGGTGCAGCTTCCAGACTGTTTTTCTTCCGGGTGATATCCTTTGCTTTTCTGGCCGCCTCCCGCACCTTTGCCGCACGGATTGATTTTTCCAGTATGAGCTTCAGAATTTCCTGATGATCAATATCCTCCAGGTAAAGGCCCAGCTGCTCCGATACGATGGCTTCCATGGCGATACGGGCCTCCGGGTTGCCCAGCTTTGTCTTGGTCTGACCCTCAAACTGGATATTATGCATCTTAATCGAGATCACAGCGGTCATGCCTTCCCGAAAGTCTTCCCCGCTCAGCCCTCCATTTTTCCCCTTGTACAGATTCTGCTTTCGTACAAAGTCGTTGAGCATCTTCGTTATCGCTGTCTTGAAGCCCGTTTCGTGAGTCCCGCCTTCGCTGGTCGGAATATTGTTGACATACGAAAAAATACTTTCCGTATACGAATCGGTATATTGAATGGCTACCTGAGCATGAATTTCTTCCTTTTCCCCTTCAAAATAAATCACTTCCGGATGAATCACGGATTTGTCCTCATTCAGATATGCCACAAAGTCCTTCAGACCGCCGGAATAATGATAAACTTCCTTTTTTTCTTTTTCCTTCGTCTCATCCACGAGAATCAATTGAATCCCTTTATTCAGAAAAGCCAGTTCCTTTAATCTTTTGGCGATCACCGCTGCATTCATGTGAATATCCGGAAAAACCTTGCCATCCGGCAAAAATCGGATCTTTGTCCCCTTTTTTCCCGTTTCCCCCACATGCTCCAGATGCGTAACAGGCTTTCCCACCTGCATCTTGCCGTTTTTCTCATAACTTTCATATCTCTGCCGGTATAATTGTCCATCAATGGCTACTTCCACTTCCAGCCATCTGGAAAGGGCATTGACCACAGAAGCTCCCACACCGTGGAGCCCTCCGGAATAATTGTAATTATTTGTATTAAACTTGCCACCGGCATGAAGTTGCGTAAACACCACCTGGACACCGGGTATTTTCAGGGTGTCATGAATCCCGATGGGGATCCCCCTCCCGTTGTCCAGAACCGTAACACTGCAATCGTCGTGCAATATCACCTCCACGGTGGTTGCAAAGCCGTTCGCAGCTTCATCCACGGCGTTATCGACAATCTCCCATAAAAGTTGGTGAAGGCCTCTGGCACCGGTTGTGCCAATATACATTCCAGGCCGCAGCCGGACTGCATCCAATCCCTCCAACACCTGTATATCATTCGCTCCGTAGCTTTTGGTCATAGTTCCCTTCGTCCTCCCCATAAAGAACAAGTGTTCCTGTTATATGCTCTTTTCCCATTATATCACGGATTATCCCGGTGTAAAATCATCCGGGAACCGCTTTTGGAAAGGCAACCTGCCGGATCCGATCTTCCGCCAGACGAATCTCCTCCTGTACTTCAGGATCCTTTTCCTCCTCCCCGGCAGCCTTCAGGAGCCCTTCTGCCCGCACTCCGCCCAGTTTTCCGATGGCCCAGGCACTGTGGGCACGGATGGGGGGATGAGGGTGGCGCAGCGTATGAGCCAGCAAGGGAAGATAAGACGGATCCCCGGAATTTCCTGCGGCAATTACGGCCATGGACAGAATTCTCCGTGGCCTGGCATAATTTTTTCCTATGGTATCCGCAACCGGCACCATATATTTCTTCAGACCGGCGGCATAATCGGAAAGCAGATTCCGGACTGGAAAGATAGCCTGTCCGGATCCTGCTTCCACGGCATTCCGGTATCCTCTCCGATTCCTGGGACAGACAATCTGACAGTCCTCACAGCCCAGCATGCGATCCCCAAGCTTTTCCCGTATCCCAACAGGCACGATTCCCGGAGACATCATGTAGAAACGCAGGCAGCGCCGGATCTGCACCACACCGTTTTCCGCCAGGGCATTCATGGGGCAGGCCCTAATGCAAAGCCGGCAGTCCCCGCAATCACACAGCTCCCCCGAGTCAATATTATCAGCAGGAAGAACTGCATCGGTAAGAAGGACATGCAGGGTCATGAGGGACCCGAACGGATTATTGTGGATCAGTCCGTTTCTGCCATATTTTCCAAGACCTCCGCGATAGGCAATTTCCTTCATCGGCAGGGGAGGATCGACTTTCACCTCATATCCGTCTTTCTGAAGAACGGCTCCCAGGTCTTTCATGGCTTCCCTTGCTTTCGGATAGGCGGCATAATATGCGCTGTAATATCCTTTGCCCGGTGAAAAAGGATATTGGTACACGGAATAGGGACAAGCAGCTGCAATAATCGTCCCCGCATCCGGCAGGACAGTCCTGGCGTCCTGGGTAAGTCCCCGCCTCTCCCAGTAACCGGCTGTGTTCGGATCCAAAAATTTACGTATCTGAATTCCCTTTTTCCAAAGCGGGAAAGACCGGACCGGCAAAAACGCAATGGAGTCCAGCCCCAGTTCCTCTGCTCTTTTCCGTATGATTTCCTTTCTGTCTGTCTGATCCAATTTCTTTCCCTCCCCGGAGATAGCTGCAGAATCTTATCAGAATGATTATACACGAAAATTCCGTTTTGCCAAAGTACCGGCAATAAAAAAGCCAGCCGGCTTGCGGCTGGTTTGTCTCCATCCTGTATGTCTGTCCTGTTTTCTGCACCCTTCAATCTGGAATATTGGAAAAAAACGTGTATTGCTTCAGACGCCATGGAATACACTTCATGCATCCGGGTGGACCGGCTCTGCCTCATCAGTATCTGCTTCGTATGGTATAATGCGTATGCAGAAGCTCGTGAGCTTTCGGGCTGTTTGGCTCACTCAGATACTCCCTGTATATTCTCCGGATGGACGGATTTTCATGGGATTTTCGAATGGGAAGATTCCTGTCCTCCTCATAAATGGCAGAAGCGCGTATCTCCGCAACGTTCTCATCCATGCGGTCCTGTGCATGCACAATGGGCTGACCGCCTCCGTTCACGCATCCTCCCGGGCATCCCATGATTTCAACAAAATCATATTCCTTTTCCCCGGATTTTATTTTCTCCAGGAGATTCCTGGCATTGGCGGTACCATGGGCAATGGCTGCACGGATCGTTCGATCCCCCAGAGAAACTTCCATCTCCTTCACACCGTCCAATCCCCGGACTTCCTGAAATTCCGGCTCCTTAAGGGGCCTTCCGGTTACGATCTCGGACAAGGTACGCAGGGCGGCTTCCATTACACCGCCGGTGGTTCCGAAGATAACGCCGGCACCGGTGGAATCTCCCAGTATCGGATCAAAAGGCTCATCCGGTAACCCGGTAAACTCCATCCCGGCCTGTTTGATCATTCCTGCCAGCTCCCGCGTGGTCAATACCACATCCACATCCGGATGTCCCGTCGCTTTCAGCTCCGGCCGGACCGCCTCAAACTTCTTTGAGGTACAGGGCATAACGGATACCACAAAAATCCTGGAAGGATCGATCCCCTCTTTTTCGGCATAATAGGATTTGATCACGGCACCCAGCATCTCATGAGGAGATTTGCAGGTAGACAGGTTGTCCAGGAATTCCGGATAATTGTGTTCGCAATATTTGACCCAGCCCGGGCTGCAGGAGGTGATCATGGGCAGTTTCCCGGCATGTTTCAAGCGGTTCAGCAGCTCGGTTCCCTCCTCCATGATAGTTAGATCCGCCCCGAAGTCCGTATCAAAGACACGGTCAAAGCCAAGCCGGCGCAATGCTGCAACCATCTTTCCGCTGACACGGGTTCCCATGGGCATACCGAATTCCTCTCCCAATGCGACCCGTACCGCTGGAGCCGTCTGAACCACAACATGAAGATCGGGGTTCTGGATGGCATCCCATACCCTGCCGGTGTCATTCCTTTCCCTCAATGCGCCTGTCGGGCAAGCCTCAATACATTGCCCACAATAAATGCAGTTTACCTCGGACAGACTTTTTCCAAATATCGGTCCGACAACGGAATGATAGCCTCTCTCCGATATTCCGATGGCACCGATCCCCTGAACATTTCTGCAGGTGGAAATGCAGCGCCGGCACAGAATGCACTTGTTGGGATCCCGTACGATCGCAGGAGAGGCATCATCAACTGCAAAATGGACCCGCTCCCCTTCGAAACGGATGCCGTCTACTCCCAGCTGTCTGGAGAGAGCCTGCAGCTCACAATTTCCACCCCGCACACAAGTAAGGCAGCTGCGGTCATGATCAGACAAAATCAACTCAAGATTTGTCCTTCTGGCATCCCGTACTGCCGGGGAATTTGTCCGGACCTCCATACCGTCCGCAACCGAATAAACACAGGACGCCTGCAGCGATCTGGCCCCCTTTACCTCTACCAGGCACATCCGGCAGGCCCCGATTTCATTGACTCCCTTCAAATAGCATAATGTCGGTATGTGAATGCCGGCAGCCCTTGCCGCCTCCAGAACCGTACTTCCCTTTGGCACTTCCACTTTAATACCGTCTATGGTTACCTTTACCATTTCCATCGTTGTCACTCCCTTTCCCAACTCTAACCCTTCACAATTGCCTGGAAAGGGCATTTTTCCAGACAGGTACCACATTTGATGCATTTCGTCTGATCTATGGTATGAGCACTCCGGCGTTCTCCGGAAATCGCGCCGACAGGACACGCCCTGGCACAGAGGCCGCAGCCCTTGCAGGTATCCGCCTTGATGGTAATCTGCAGCAATGCCTTGCAGACACCTGCCGGACATCTTTTCTCCCGAATGTGTGTCTCATACTCATCACGGAAATAACGGATGGTGCTCAAAACCGGATTGGGAGCGGTTTGTCCCAGGCCACAGAGAGCGGAGGTCTGTATGCTTCTGCCCAATTCCTCCAGCTTTTCGATGTCGCCTTCCCGCCCTTTTCCACTGGTAATCCGATTCAGGATTTCCAGCATTCTTCTGGTGCCAATCCGGCAGGGAGGGCACTTCCCGCAGGATTCCTCCACGGTAAAGTCCAGATAAAAGCGGGCAATATCGACCATGCAGTTGTCCTCATCCATCACGATCAATCCGCCGGAGCCCATCATAGAGCCGATTTTCTTCAGGGAATCATAATCGATGGGGGTATCCAGATGTTCTGTAGAAATACATCCGCCGGACGGACCGCCGGTCTGGGCAGCCTTGAATTTCCTGCCGCCTGGGATGCCTCCCCCGATATCATAGACAATTTCCCGCAGTGTTGTGCCCATGGGCACTTCCACCAAACCCGTGTTGTTGATTTTGCCGCCCAGTGCAAAGACTTTGGTACCTTTGCTTTTTTCCGTGCCGATGGAAGAAAACCAATCTGCACCTTTTAAAATAATCTGCGGGATATTGGCATAGGTTTCCACGTTATTCAAAAGCGTCGGCTTGTCAAACACACCCTTGTTTGCCGGGAAAGGCGGCCTGGGCCTCGGCTCTCCCCGTTTTCCCTCAATGGACGCCATCAATGCGGTTTCCTCCCCGCAGACAAAAGCACCGGCGCCCAATCTCAATTCAATATTAAAGTCAAACCCGGTATCAAAAATGTTCTTTCCCAGCAGGCCTTCTTTCCTTGCCTGTTCAATTGCAATACCCAGCCGTTTTACCGCAATGGGATACTCTGCCCGGACATAGATATAGCCCTGATTCGCTCCCACCGCATAACCGGCAATGGCCATAGCTTCCAATACACTGTGAGGATCTCCCTCCAGCAAACTGCGATCCATGAATGCGCCGGGATCCCCTTCATCAGCATTGCAGCAGACATACTTCTGGTCGCTTTGGGCCCTGGCGGTAAACTCCCATTTCAGGCCGGTGGGAAAACCTGCGCCGCCTCTCCCCCTTAATCCGGATGCCTTGATGACCTGAATGGTTTCCTCCGGCGTCATTTCCGTCAAAACCTTGCCAAGTGCCCGATATCCGTCCATGGCTATGTATTCTTCGATGTTCTCCGGATCGATCATACCGCAGTTCCGCAATGCCATACGCTTCTGCTTTTTATAGAACTCCACCTGATTCAGAGACTTGACCGCATTGTCTCCATGGACCCTGTCATGGTACAAAAGGTCAGTGACTATTCTGCCCTTCAGCAAATGCTCGCTTACAATCCTCGGAACGTCTTCCTTTTTTACTTTGCTGTAAAAGGCACCCTCCGGATATACGATCACCACCGGACCTACTGCGCACAAGCCAAAGCAGCCGGTCTGAACCAGCTTAACCTCTTTTTCCAGTTTGTTTTTTTCAAGCTCTGTCTGAAATGTGCTCATCACATCCGCAGAGCCGGAAGAATGGCACCCTGTTCCCCCACAAATCAGAACATTGGAACGATAAAATTCCATGTCACAATCCCCCTCCTGTATTCTATTTACTCTGCGGAGCCAATCGTATATTCCATGACGGGATGGCCGTTTGCAATATGCTCTGCTACAACCCTTTTTACCTTATCCGCAGTCAT
The DNA here is from genome assembly GCA_002399435.1 of Firmicutes bacterium UBA4874. Classification (GTDB taxonomy): domain Bacteria; phylum Bacillota; class Clostridia; order Caldicoprobacterales; family DTU083; genus UBA4874. Next base: position 29,709 of record DHDO01000002.1, on the reverse strand, counting down.
GTTCACGTAAGTGACTTTTTCCTCTCCGGGCCGATAAACCTCCACCATGGGCTCCAAACGACATGTGCCCATACATCCGGTCTGGGAAACAATCACATCCCCCAGGTTTCTTTTCTTTATTTCGTCCAGAAAAGACAACAATACCGGTCTGGCACCGGCCGCAATCCCGCAGGTCGCCATACCCACGACAATTCGGGTACCCGCTCTGCTTTTTCGCAGCTTTACGGAATCCAGTGCCTTCTGCCGGACTTCTTCCAATTCTTCCAGCGACTTCATCCTTCAAACACCTCCATAGATTTCTTCGAGACCACTACGAATATACTCTTTGATCCACACAATGACATCCGGATCTGCAATGCTTATTTCTCCCAATTTTTGCTGAATTTCACCACTATGCAATACAAACTTCCTGCCGGAGAAAATATGGCTGTAATAAAACTGCACATCCGGATTGCAACAGACCAGCACTGCCATGGTATCCTCCATCCTGCCCATTGGAGGGCAATCCATATGCCTTCTGTGAAAGACAGCCTGTACAACTGTGCCGGTACCTTTTTCAGAATAAATCTTCAGATATCCTCCCGTGGCCTCCGCCGATGCCTGGAACAAAGGAATGCCAAGCCCGACCCGGCGAGTTGTGCGCGTGGTATAGAACGGATTCGTTGCGCTTTTTACCTGATCCGGATCCATGCCTTTCCCATTGTCACAGATCCGGATCTCCAACCGATCCTGGCCCGGACGATCCTGAATGGAAATCGCAATCCGGGAGGCCCCTGCGGCAATGGAATTTTGCGCAATGTCCAGAATATGAAGTGAAACATCCTCCATGCTATTTGCTTCGGTACTCGTCAAGGATGCCTTTGACGTCCGATGGAGTCAGGCGTCCATATACCTTCTCGTTGATCGTCATGACCGGTGCCAGGCCGCACGCTCCGAGACACCGGGTGGCAGTAAGGGTAAACTGGTTATCCCCGGTCGTATCTCCGGGCTGGATGCCCAATTCCTGAATCACTTGATCCAGTATCCTCTGGGAACCTTTCACATAACAGGCGGTCCCAAGACAGACGCCGACAGAATAGGTTCCCTTTGGCTTCAGTGTGAATTGAGAATAGAACGTAGCCACTCCATATATATCACTGACCGGAATATGCAGACCTTCTGCTATATATTCCTGAACTTCAAGCGGCAGATACCCAAAAATCTCCTGGGCCCGATGCAGAATAGGCATCAGAGGCCCCTTTTCCCCTTTGTACTCATCAATGACCTGCTGCAGCTCTGAAGCCTTTTCTTTCTCTTCCTGAAGTATGGAAGCTGTCATTTAAAAACTCCCTCCCCTGTTGCATTTTTAGGAATCAGATATAACCACAACATTATCTCATAGAGCTGTGATACATTCAACTGTTTTTGTCATTTTTTTAACGATTCATTGCAAAAAAAA
>DHDO01000002.1:16282-28133 GCA_002399435.1 Firmicutes bacterium UBA4874 | reverse complement strand
CAAAAAAAATGAGGAAGAAGCTTCCTGTTATATAGTATAATATGAGTTTACCGCTCTGTTATATAAAAGACTGACAGGAAATGAAAAAATCCTTACAAATACGTCTTAAAGTTGAAAATAAGAGATGGGGAATCTTTGTGAATATCTCAACAACATGAGACAAGGATGAACACCTTCTTCTTCAAGCCTGCCGATTCCCGATCCCCTTGCTTCTATTTGGATATTTGCGTCATGTAATCCTTATACAGCATTACCATTTCAATATGAGCATGCTTTATTCTGGATGAAACAGTCACCTTATCCGATGATTTCTCAGCCAGAACTCCACCAAGGGACTTGCTGCCGCTTTCATACAGGCTGACCAGACCGGAAAGAACGGCGTTGTCGTCCTGCCTGGCATTGATGGCCTTCAGCTCATCCCTTTTTGTATCCATCTCCTTCTTGATCTTTTCCATCTGGCCACAGGCATCCGTTACAGGAATGGCGTCGGAATCCAGATCCCGGATGACCTTCTCCAGGGCCAGATATTTTTCTTCCCACATTTCATATGCGGACCGGATCGCGCTGATATTTGTTTTCGTTGCAGTGATCTTCATGTCCGCTCCTGAAGAGGAGACAGGATAGACATGGGATTCCACTCCATCCGCTTTCAATTGCTCCTTGACTTTTTTTGCATCTTCCTCTTTCTGAAAGCCAACTGCCAGCACCCGGAAAAATTCGTCCTTCAGCACATATCCTGCCCCTCCTTTGGATTGCAGCTGTTTTGCAAATTCATTGGCATTTTTCTCGTCCGTAAAGGCACTCATCTGAATGGTAAACATGGACAGGGGATTTGCCTTTATTGATTCTGTCACTTTCGTGGTATCCTGTTTCTTCCCGCCTTTGGAATCCACCTTATCCTCCGGTACCGTCAGGATCGGTTCCGCTTTGGATACCCTGTCCGACCCGCCGGAATTGTCCTTTTGATTGATAATGGGCGCAGCCAATCGGCTGACAAGTTTACCCAGTTTCCCGGCGGAAACAATATAGAGGATTCCAAGGATCAGCAACGCAATCAGGAACAGCCTTGCAGTTCTTTTTTTCCTTCTTCTCTTCCTCAGCCTTGAGTATCTCATATTTATCCTCCTCTGCTCCTTCGTAGGATTTGTCCCATTTTACTATTTATATCTATGGTGAAATCCGGCGGAATATGATACCATGGATTGAAATCCAATCAAAACAACAGAGAGGCAGGGTCAGAAAATGAAATACCATTTGGATACCATTCCTGTCTGGGATGCATATGGGGCAAACGGGGAATGTCCCCTCTGCCTGTTGGAGGATCAATCGGAAAAATCCAATATTTCTTCTTTCCTGGGTGGATCCGTCATGGAGCCGGACGTCCGGATTGAGGTCAATAAAAAAGGATTTTGTCCCCGGCACAACGAGCTTCTCTACAATGCTCAAAACAGACTCGGACTGGCCTTGATCACTCATACCCATTTATTGGTAACCATAAAGGAAATGCAACAGAAGGCAGACCGGCTGGAGCGGGACCTGCGGAAGCCGGACAAAGCTTCCGTATCACTGCTGGGGAAGATTTTCGGACAGCAAACCACACAGAAAGAGGCCATCCACGAATTCTCGGACTGGATGAAACAGCACCGGGACCATTGCATAATCTGTGACCGGATTCACGATGCCCTGAATCAATATGCCTACACCATCCTTCATCTTTGGGAGCATAATCCGGAATTCCGGAAAACCATGACCGACTCAAAGGGCTTCTGCTTTTCTCATCTTCCACTGGTGCTGGACATGGCGGCAGAACATCTGAGCAGCAAAAAGCAGGGAGATTTTCTGGGGGACCTGCTGCCGCTCCAGTCCCGGAACATGGAACGGCTGGAACAGGAGCTTAAATGGTTTACCCGGAAGTTTGATTATCGCAATCAGGACAAGTCCTGGGGAAATTCCAGGGATGCATTGCCCAGAATTCTACAGAAGTTATCCGGAAAGCGTATGGAATGAAGCATATACTAGAATTATCGAGATAAATGGAGAAACAGAGAGATATGTTCTTCAGATCAACCATAGTCCATTATAATTGGACATATTGCCTTTTTGTAGTATTTGCCATCTTTTTCGCTTTTATATAAACTAATAATTGCGATTAGCACTCAACTTAAATGAGTGCTAACAAAGCAAATGATTTTATTTACATAAGGAGGGTTATTCCATGAATATTAAGCCATTGGGAGACAGAGTCGTCATTAAGATGCTGGAAAGCGAAGATTCCACAAAAAGTGGCATTGTACTTCCCAGTTCCGCAAAAGAAAAACCTCAAATGGCGGAGGTCCTGGCAGTAGGACCAGGTGGTATGGTAGATGGCAAGGAAGTCACGATGGAAGTCAAGGTCGGCGAAAAAATCATTTATTCCAAGTATGCCGGCACAGAAGTCAAGCTGGATGGCAACGAGTATATCATTGTAAGGCAGAGTGATATCCTCGCAGTAGTCAAGTAAAAAATATCAGGAGGTAAGAGACATGGCCAAGCAATTGAAGTATGGCGAGGAAGCCAGAAGAAGTCTGGAACGCGGTGTCAACGCTATGGCAGATACCGTAAAAATTACTATGGGCCCAAAGGGCAGAAATGTTGTTTTGGATAAGAAATATGGTTCTCCCCAGATTGTAAACGATGGCGTTACCATCGCCAAGGAAATCGAGCTGGAAGATCCTTTTGAAAATATGGGTGCGCAGCTGGTCAGGGAAGTCGCCAGCAAAACCAACGATGTGGCAGGAGACGGTACCACCACCGCTACCTTGCTGGCGCAGTCCATCGTTCACGAAGGCATGAAGAATGTAGCCGCAGGCGCCAATCCCATGATTTTGGGCAAAGGGATCCAGAAGGCAGTGGCAAAAACCGTTGAATCCCTGAAGGCACAGAGCAGGAAAATTGAGAACAAGGAATCCATTGCACAGGTTGCATCCATTTCTGCAGACGACAACACCATTGGTCAGCTGATATCCGATTCCATGGAGAAAGTCGGCAATGACGGGGTCATCACAGTGGAAGAATCCAAGTCCATGGCCACTGAACTGAATCTTGTGGAAGGAATGCAGTTTGATCGCGGATATGTATCTTCCTATATGGTTACCGATACCGAAAAGATGGAAGCTGTTCTGGACGATCCCTATATCCTGATCACCGATAAGAAGATCTCCAATATACAGGAAATCCTGCCTTTGCTGGAGCAGATCGTACAGGCAGGGAAAAAGCTTCTCATCATCGCTGAGGATGTGGAAGGCGAAGCAATGGCCACTCTGGTGGTAAATAAACTTCGTGGTACGTTTACCTGTGTCGCGGTAAAAGCTCCCGGATTCGGCGACAGGAGAAAAGAGATGCTGCAGGATATTGCTGTTCTGACAGGTGGCACCGTCATTTCAGAAGAACTCGGCCTGCAACTGAAAGACACCACCATGGATGATTTGGGCCGTGCCCGCACGGTAACGGTGGACAAGGAAAACACCACCATCGTGGAAGGCGCCGGAGATGCCGACAAGATCAAGGATCGGGTGGCATCCATCAAAGCCCAGATCGAAGAAACCACTTCGGATTATGATAAGGAGAAACTCCAGGAGCGCCTGGCAAAATTGTCCGGCGGTGTAGCTGTCATCCGGGTCGGCGCAGCAACGGAAACCGAACTGAAGGAAAAGAAGCTCCGGATTGAAGACGCCCTGAATGCCACAAGGGCCGCCATTGAAGAAGGAATCATTCCCGGTGGCGGAATCGCATTGCTCAAAGCTATTCCCACCCTGGATACCATTCAGGCAGAAGGGGATGAGCTGACCGGTGTCAACATCATCAAACGAACTTTGGAAGAGCCTATGAGGCAGATTGCTGCCAATGCCGGCCTGGAAGGCTCCATTGTTGTTGAAAAGATAAAAGAGAACCCGGATCCCAACTTCGGTTTCGATGCTCTGAAGGCAGAATATGGAGACATGGTGGAAAAAGGCATCATGGATCCCACCAAGGTGACCCGTTCCGCCCTGCAGAATGCAGCCAGCATCGCTTCCATGGTATTGACCACAGAAAGCCTGGTTGCCGACATTCCGGAAAAGGAACATCCGGCAGCTCCTCAGGAGGGAGCAGGCGGCGGAATGCCCATGTATTGATGAATCCCATCCGTCCTGGAAGAGGATTTACAAAATAGTGAGAAAAAGTGATTGCGCTAAGCAATCACTTTTTCTCTTTCCTCATTTTCCTTCTCCTCTTCTGCCGTTCCTTCCTTTGTCAGAATGGATTCACTGACCTCCTTTGCTGTATAATAATTTATCTCATCATGGAACCTTTGCATCATATCCTCTAAGTTCTTTTCCAGTTCAATCAACTCCCTGCGCACTTCCCGGAACTTATCCTTCCACTTTCGCTTTTCTTCCTTCATCTCAGCCATTTCCGCCATGGATTTCATGCGGCCTTGTTCAATAATAGCCTGGGAGCGTTGCTCCGCTTCAATCAATGTAGATGAAATATACTTTTCCTTCTCTGTAAAGGCAGCAATCTGGTCCTTTTGCTCTTTCACTTTTTGCTTCAGCTGATGGTTTTCTTCCAGCAGCTCCATTAGACGATCCTTTTTCTTGCTGAGCTCTTCTTCATAATCCTGCGTCAATTCTTCCAGACAATGGTTTACCTGTTTCTTATCATAACCGAAAACGCCATTTGAAAACTGCTTCTTCATTCGTACCCCTCCTCCTGCAATATTTTACCACAGCTGTTTCGTATTTTTTGTAGAACAGCGGAGTCGAATTCAACTATTTACCACTTTTTTTATCGTATTCATGCTTTCAATTGTAACATCATATCCTTTTTGAATCATCTCGGGGATCCGATGGGTATCGGTCAATCCCACATCATAGATATGTGGATTGATAATGTAATCGGTTTTCTTTGTCTTCAGGCTGGTAATATAATAGGACATGATATCAATGGACTGGCTTCCGATTTCCAGGAGATTGTTCACCCCATCCCGTCTTTGTCCACTGTAGCCAAGATTGACTCCGATCACTTTTCGCGCTCCCATTCGATGAAGAACCTGTACAGGCAAATTCTCTGTTACACCTCCGTCCACCAGACGCATACCCTGAACCATTTTGGGCTGGAATATGGCTGGTAAGGCAATGCTTGCGCGGACCGCCTCGTAAATCGGAACATCCTCCCTGTAAACGATATATTGTGTATCCTTCAGCCTTCTTTTGTTGCTTACAAACATAACCGTAACACCGGTATTGATATTAACCGCCGGAATTGCAAGGGGAATTTGCGCCTCCCGCATGGTCCTGCCATTGGTCAACTCCTGCATCAATTTCTCCAGCTTTTTCCCCTTTATCAAACCATCCCAGTCGGTATCTTTCGTAAAGACCCATTTCAGGATTCCTCCGGTAATGCCAGGATAATCCACATCAAGCAGATTACTGTTCATATGGCGGAGTACAATGGATTCAATGTCCTCACCGCTATAGCCGCATGCGTATAATGCCGCTGCCATACTTCCCGCACTTGTCCCGGAGATCCAGGATGGAAGCAGGCTGTTTTCCGACAAAGCCTTCAAAACACCGATATGAGTCACTCCCCGGATTCCTCCGCCGGAAAGTGCCAGACCAAACCTCATAGGATCAACCCCTTATAAAAACAGGAAGTTTCACGAAAATGAAATCTCCATAACTATGGCCCTATTATTCTATGTCAGCAGACTGCAAAATGATATTCATCTTCAGATATCATTCTTCAATGGAAAATAAAAAAAAGATAAGAAAAAAACGCCCGTCTGCCCTGCGGCAAACGAACGTTCCATCCATCCTTTTTTAACGGACCGTAGCAAGAAGTCTCCGCCTCTTAGCTACCTTGCACACTTTAAAGAGAGCGTAGGCGGGGTCACTCAGCGGAATATTGTCTTAACAAATTCTGCTTTAAATCGTATAGTTTCTGTGAAAGATCAACTTTGAACACATGCGGGTTCGTGAGCCGCTTATATTCTTCCCAAAGCGTATCCAGCTCACTTTTTGCATAGGCCTGAATGTCCGGGAGATCCGGGCTTTTATAGATGCACTGCCCATTTTTAAATACAGGGACCAACAATTCCCGGACACTGTAGTTCCTGAGTGTCATCTTCTTCCAGGTGTCCACAGGATCAAAGATCGTCAGGGGCTTGCCGGTGTCAATCTCTTCCTCCTCCAGCATGATCAGGTCTGCAACGGACTTCTTTTTCCCATTATAGATACGAACAACCTTTTTATAGCCCGGATTGGTAATCTTTTCCGGATTTTCGGAAATTTTGATTTTTGGAATCATCCGGCCGTTCACCTCTTCGGCAGACATCTTGTACACACCGCCCAGAGCAGGACAATCCCGGCTGGTAATCAGAGAAGTGCCAACTCCATAGCTGTCAATCCTGGCACCCTGAGAGCGTAAATCCCAAATCAGATATTCGTCCAGATCATTGGAAACGGTAATCTCTGCATCTGGAAATCCTGCCTCATCCAGCATTGCCCTGGCTTCTTTGGTCAAGTATGCCAGATCTCCGGAATCCAGCCGGATGCCCACAGGCTCATGCCCCTTCTCCCGCAGTTCCCGAAACACCGTAATGGCGTTGGGTATTCCACTTTTCAAGGTATTATAGGTATCAACCAGAAGCAAGCAGGCATCCGGAAAAGCATCCGCGTAGGCGCGGAACGCCGTCAGTTCATCCGGAAAACTCATGACCCAACTGTGACTGTGGGTCCCTTTCACCGGAATACCGAATAATTGTCCGGTCAGCACGTTGGAAGTAGCGGTACATCCTCCGATGATGGCCGCCCTTGCGCCATAAATCCCTGCATCCGGACCCTGGGCCCTTCGCAGTCCAAATTCCATAACGCTTCCACCCTGTGCTGCATATACCACCCTGCTTGCCTTGGTTGCAATCAAGGTCTGATGGTTGATAATATTGAGAAGAGCCGTCTCAATCAGCTGCGCCTCAAAAAGCGGTGCTTTTACTCGCAAAATCGGCTCATTGGGAAACACCACTGTTCCTTCCGGAACGGAAGAAATGTCCCCGGTAAAATGCAGCTTCCGGAGCTGATCCAGAAATTCACGGTCAAACAAATTCAGACTGTCCAGATATTGAAGATCCTCTTCTTCAAAATGCAGATTTTCTATGTAACCAATCACCTGCTCCAAACCTGCTGCCACAGCATAAGCGCTGTATTCACTGAGCTTGCGGAAAAACATGTCAAACACTGCCGGCTTACGGTGAATGTTGTTTTTATAGTATCCATACATCATAGTAAGCTGATATAGATCCGTCATCATAGTCAGGTTTCTCAATTGCTTCGCTCCCCATTGGTATTTTCAGTCATTATACAACAGCCATATAAAAAAAACAAGCCGGAACCAAAGTCATAAACCGGCAGCAGGAACCGCTGTCCCGGAACAGTCTGAAGGATCGGTGGCCTTATACAACAAATCTCAGATCCACCTGGCTGATTAATACGGTAATCACATACATATCATTCCCATGAAGCTCACAAACAAAAACCGCGCCTCTGTTTTCCCGGATTTCCCTGCCGCCAAACTTTGTCAGGGCAATCAGCCGGCTGCGCTTCACACTTTCCACAATGGCAGTCTGGGCCTTGCCTTCATTTGTCATCCGGATTCGTTCCCGATAGCGCTTTATGGCATGTTCCGTTGGAATTATGTAATGTCCCATCAAGGGACTGATACACCTTTTTTTGGATTGCTCTCTTTTGATTTTTGATATTTTCCTGTTCAATTCATCTCCTCCTTTTCCATATAAACAAAATAAAAAACAGGGAATCAATTAAAAATAAGACGCTGATACATCCGTCTGTGAACCCGCTGGATCCCGCTCGAAAAAGTATTGTTTCCTATACATATTCTATAGGAATCAAAACGATACTTCAACCACTTTGGGTAACATTTTTGAATATTTAAACAATTCAATAACTGGATCCACAGAAACCCAACTCTATCCATAAAACAGGCAACAAAAAACGGAGGGCAGAAAAATCCAGGACTTTGCCCTCCGTGAAACCTCATAACACCTTGTACCCTATTGTTATACTACGTCTGCCGGTATAATCGCGTCAATAATTCCAATGATCAGGGACGCGATGATGGATCCCCAAACCGTAACACGCATATTGGGAACCAAGAATTGTGTCAGGTAAATAATAACGGCAGATACAATAAATCCTACAATCCCTCTGCCGAAGGGAGAAGCATCAATTTTAAACAGGCGCTGAATCCCCCAATCCATTACAGCAATCACAAGTGCAGCCACCAACGCAGTTCCAAATCCCATATTGGAGAAACCCGGGGTGAGCCACGCTGTTACCATAAGTACGATTGCCGCAACGATAAAGTGAATGATTGCGCCCAGCCAGCTTCTTCCCTTTCCTTTTCCTTCTTCATCTCTTTTTGCTTCGTCCATGTTTTCTGCCATTTATACAACTCCTTTCCTAAACGGATTTTTTACTTGTTTTCCAGACTCAATATTATCATTTCCAACCTTCTTGTTTTCATGCTCTTCCATAAAAAAAAGCAGTGATGAAAGCACTGCTTCTTTTCTGAATATTTTTTCTTCATGATTCTCCGGGGTGGAACCTGCCGGATTCCTCCTGGTTTGCTGTCGCATCATCTGAATCTGTTTCTGCCTTTTCTGCCTTTTCTGCTTTCTCCTGCGTGGAACTTTCCGGAATTTCTGCCGCATCCTGCGATGACAAAGTGCCATCTCCGGTCCGGCCCGCATTCACCATTGAGACATCTGCGACAGGAGGATGCTTCCTGCGATAGACGAATAAAACAATTCCCAATACAACCAACAAAACGCCCAGCAGCTGGGAAACACGGACATTGCCCAGATAAAGGCTGTCTGTTCGGAGGCCTTCGATAAATATACGCCCCAGCGAATACAGAATCAGGTAAAGGAGAAAAACCTCCCCGGTTCTTTTCCTGTGTCTTCGGTATCCCATCAGAATGATAAATACAATAAGATCGCAGAAGGATTCATAGAAAAAGGTCGCCATATGCCATTGCTGATCGGCCTGAATGAAGACAGCTGCCGGAAACCACTGCCATTGTGGATTGCTCACCACTGCACCGAAAGCTTCCTGATTGATGTAATTCCCCCATCGTCCAATGACCTGCCCCAATATAATACTGGGTGCGCAAATATCCGCCAGGTTCCAGAAGTCCATCTTTTTCCATCTGGAATACAGATAGCCACCCAGTACGCCTCCTATCACGCCGCCGTATATCGCCAATCCTCCCTTTCGGATATTGATGATATCCAAAGGATGACCCCTGTACTGATCCCATTCAAATATAACATAGTACAGTCTTGCCCCGATAATTGCCAGGGGAATCGCCAGAAGGACCATATCCACAATGGAGTCCTGATCCACGCCAAAAATCTTCGCATGATGCATCGCAAGAAAGATGCCGATGAATACACCTGTAGAAATCAGAATACCGTACCAGTAGATTGGTTGTCCAAAAACAGAAAAGGCTACCGGATTCATATTATCACTCCTTTACCCTTCAATTATATAAATTTGGAAACCCATAGTCAAGCATCCAATGAAAAATGGAAAAGAAAAGCCATGACAATACAGCCAGCGACAACAAAGCGGAGAGAAAAGTTCTCTCCGCTTGCTGTGTTCATTTTATTCGTTATTTTGGCGTGATACGGTTCATCATTTCATTCAGTTCATCCGTAAATCCGGATATGGGTTTCCCATTGCCGATATCCTTGAAAATGCCCTTTATCCGGCTCACCATATCGGGATCCGCAGTTACCACGACCCTGGTAATTCTGTTGTCTGCTTGTTTCGCCTTTTTTTCAACATCTGCTTTAATGGCATCCGTCATCTTACCCTTGAACTGTTTGTTGAACTGAACCCCGATCATAGCTGTGTTGCCGGTCAGGACACAGGTTGCAGACTTCACATCCCTTTGCCTTGCCGCTGCATCCGCTATTTTCCTGGCACGGCCCTGCATATCTCCCGCATTGTTGTCCCGGGTTGTTGCATTCGGTGTAACGGGACCCGGTGTAGTGGAAACAATCGGCCGATTCGGCGCGGTCCTGGGAACAACTCTTGTCTGGCGGGTACCTGGCGTATTACCAGGCGCCCTTGTGGCGCCGGGACGTCTGATGGCACCGGGACGCCTTGCCGGAGCGCAGGATACGGCCAGTATCATAACGATCATGATTGCCAAAACAGAGAATAGGTAATGCTTTGTTTTCATTCCATCGCCTCCTTGTCTCTATTTTGACACGCGCCTTTTATTTTATGAATGCAATTTATTGATTGATTGGCACCTTATACCATATTACATCCTTTTGCCAGGAATGGAATGCTTCAACTTTTTCAGGTTTTCCAAAAATGGCGGAAAGATCACTTCTTTTTCGGTAAAAACAGCGGTGATATAAGAAGCAGGAGTGATATCGAATGCCGGATTCGCAGCTTTTACGCCCTCAGGGGCAATCCTGGTTTCGCCAATCATGGTTACCTCCGATTCCTCTCTCTCTTCTATTGGGATTTCGTCGCCGGATGCAATGGAAAAATCGATGGTGGAAATCGGCGCTGCCACGTAAAACGGAATGTTGTTTTCCTTAGCCAGAACCGCCACGCTATAAGTGCCTATCTTATTGGCGGTATCCCCATTTGAAGCAATCCGATCCGCGCCTGTGACAACGCAGTCGATTGTCCCCTTTTTCATAAAATATCCTGCCATATTATCGGTAATCAGAGTAACCGGAATATGGGACTGCATCAGCTCCCAGGCAGTTAATCTTGCACCCTGCAGATACGGCCTTGTCTCATCTGCATATACCGATACCCCTTTCCCGTGTTCACAGGCTGCGCGGATGACCCCCAAAGCCGTCCCGTAATCCACGGTAGCCAGTGCGCCGGCATTGCAGTGAGTGAGCACCACTTCTCCATCGGAAAGGAGAGCCTGCCCATTTTCGCCGATTTTCCGATTGACCCGGACATCTTCCTCCGCCATACGATCCGCTTCCCGTTCCAAAATCCTTTGAAGGTTCAAAACGGATTCCTCCCGATGATCTTCCGCCAGTTTTAACATGCGGTCCACAGCCCAGGACAGGTTCACCGCAGTGGGCCGCGTACTTTTCAATTCATCTGCTGACCGATACAGATGCTGAAAGAAGGGCTCTTTCTCCACGCCTGTTGCCCCGTCTGCCGCCAGTACCATACCGTAAGCAGCTGTCACACCGATTGCAGGAGCACCCCGGACTTTCATTCGCTTTATCGCTTCTGCCACTTCCTTACAGGTGGTACACGAAATGATCTCTGTATGAAGAGGCAATCGGGTCTGATCCAGCAAATCCAGATGGTTTCCTTTCCATTCCAATGTCTTCACTGTCCATTCCCTCCACATGTGCAGCGGAATTCCGTATCCAGCCGGGTGACCATGGCCAGGATCAGATCCTTTACCCTGTCCGTGTTTTCTTTAAAGACCCGCAGCACTTCGTCGCTTGTAACCGGTTTGATATCGTCCCTTCCTTCCAGGCCGGCGTCATAATCCGTAATCAGGGAAATATTTACATAACAGAGTCCCAGCTCCCTGGCCAATGCTGCCTCCGGATACTGTGTCATGCTGACAACCTCCCAACCCATGCTGCTGAACCAGCGGCTTTCCGCCTTTGTGGAGAATCTGGGGCCCTGAATGACCACGACCGTCCCTCTTTTATGTATGGTAAGTCCTTTGCTTTCTGCAATCTCAATGGCAAGCTTTCTTAATCCCGGACAATAGGGATAGGCCATGCTGGTATGAACGACCTCCGGTCCCTCAA
>DHDO01000002.1:15671-16026 GCA_002399435.1 Firmicutes bacterium UBA4874 | reverse complement strand
CCCACCTGACCCAGGGCAATCCTGTCACTGGGTGCGCCGTAGGGCGTCGGAACCAGAACTTCCTCCGCAGGATCCAGTAAGGAATAAAGGCCGGATCCTCCGATCACTCCCACATCTGCTTTTTGATTCATTTTCCACTCCCCTTTTGTATGTCCAAGCTGAGCGGTTATGCCGCTTTTTATATACTTCATTCTATCGTAAAAACCGGTTCCCTGCAAAATTTTTCGGTATGGTATCCCGTAATAAAATCAAAGACTGCTTCCCATAAATATCAATGACGTGAACCGCTATCCTTCCGCCCTTCAAATCCGTTCCTTTCTCCTCCCCGGCTCCCGGAAGAACCAATGTCGGCGAC
>DHDO01000002.1:13812-15378 GCA_002399435.1 Firmicutes bacterium UBA4874 | reverse complement strand
TCCCTGACAGGACATTTGCACCTCCGCACCGCTTTCTCCCTGTTCCACAGGTTTCATCTCCGGATCACTTATGGAAATACATCCGCCGGATTGCCGCGCTGCCTGAAGCAGCCTTTTTCGGCTGACAATCAGGGAAAAGTCACTGCTGTCCATGCCGACCCATCTTCTTCCGTTTTTTTGGGCAACTGCAAGAGTGGTGCCGGATCCGGCAAAGAAATCCCCTACCCAATCCCCCGGCCGGGTGGTGGATCGGATCATCCTTTCCAGTAAGGCTTCCGGTTTTTGGGTGGCATATCCGGTTCGTTCCGGATCCCTTTGCTGCAAATGGGAGATATCCCCCCAGACATCACTGGGATATACCAGGGAGTCTTCATAATAGCGATACTCTTTGCCGTTGCTGTGAACCGACCAAAAGACACGGCCGTCCTCCCCGGTCTCCCGTTTCATATTGTTTCGCTTTTCCGTTCCTCTTGGCCTGCCCACTGCTTCCATATCAAAATAATGCAGGTCGGATTTCCGGTAAAACAGAATGGTATCGTGCTTTCGGCTGAAATGCTTTCTGGCACGGCCGCCGCTGTGATATGCCCATATAATCTCATTCAGCATATTTTCCTCTCCGAAGATCTCATCCATCAAAATCCTGGCGTAGGAGTCAAATCGGTAATCCAGGTGCAAAAAAATGGAGCCTTCCGGTTTCAGCAATTCATAACTGCAGTTTAAAACCTGCCGCAGCATATCAAGAAAGCTTTCCCGGCTTTCCCACTGGTCGGAATAAGCAGGAAGGGAGATTTGGTATTTCCTGTTGCCGCTCCACCCTTCTCTTCCTATCTTCTGATCAAACGAAAAATTCTGTTTCGTAAAAAATGGCGGATCCAGATAAATCATCTGGAATTTACCCTTCCAGTCCTTCTGCAGACAGGGTAAAGCTTTGGCAGAATCCGATTTATAGAAATAACCGGTGGTTTCCCCGCAGGATCCCTTTCCGGAAATCTCCGGGATATGCTTTTCTGTGATGTGCAGTGGCATAGCTCCGCTCCCCTGTAAAAAATAAAAGCCCGTGAAATGCGGGCTTTTCTTACCTGTTGTTGAATAAGTCAGTGAAAGACCCTGTGCCGGCATTTTCGATCTGAACCGGGATCAATGAACCAGCACAGGTGTGACAGCGATTGCTCCGGTCGGGCATTTCTCCGCACACTTCATGCATTCAGTGCATTTCTGATAATCAACTTTTGCCAGATTGTTCTCGAAAACGATGGCATCCGAAGGACAGACCTTTTCACAGATCCGGCATCCTATACAACCGATTTTGCAGTTTGCCCGGACCTCCCTGCCGTTGTCCCGGGAATGGCACGCCACCTGTACGGTACTGGAGGCAGGGATCAGCTCTATGATATTCCTGGGGCATGCAGCGATACATTTTCCGCAGCCGGTACATTGGTCCCGGTCAACCGCTGCGAGCCCCTTTTCATTCACATGAATGGCATCAAAGGGACAGACCCGCTGACAGGTACCAAACCCCAGGCATCCATATTTGCAGCCTCTTTGTCCGTCAGCTGTCATACATGC
>DHDO01000002.1:0-13660 GCA_002399435.1 Firmicutes bacterium UBA4874 | reverse complement strand
AATTCCTTTGTATTCAAATCGGCGGGATGTCTGGTCGCAGTCGCCCTGACACAACACCCGGGCGACCTTTCGCTCTTCTGTCTCCGCTTCCACACCCATGATTGCCGCTACTTTTTCCGCAACAGGTGCACCGCCTACCGGACAACCGTTTACCGGTGCCTTTCCGGCCGCCACAGCCTCCGCAAAAGCATCACAGCCTGCCTGTCCGCATCCGCCGCAGTTTGCTCCGGGCAGCACCTCACGGATCCTGTCCACATTTTCATCCTTCGGCACGGCAAATTTTTTGGAGGCCAGGTCCAATCCCGCTCCAAAAATAAAGCTCAAGCCACTCAGACTCAGTACCGGGAGCAATAATTGTTCCCACATCAAAAATTCCCCCTTATTTTATCAATCCCTGAAATCCCAGAAAAGCCACAGACATCAGACCAGCGGTGATCATGGCAATCGAAAAGCCGCGAAACGGCTTTGGAATATCCGACAGCTCCAGCCTCTCCCGGATTCCCGCAAAAAGAACAATGGACAGGGTAAATCCCAGAGCTCCGCCAATCCCATTCACCAGGGACTGAAGCAGGTCATAATGTTCCTCAATGTTCATGATGGCCACGCCCAATACCGCGCAGTTCGTGGTAATCAGGGGAAGATAAACGCCCAGCGCCTGATACAGGGACGGGCTGGACTTTTTCAGCACCATTTCCACGAACTGAACCAATGCCGCAATGATCAAAATAAAGGCAAGGGTCTGCATATACTCCATATGCAGGGGTACCAGAATAAAATACTGTGCCAGATAGGTGAACAGGGAGGACAGAGCAATGACGAAGGTTACTGCCATCCCCATGCCCACTGCTGTTGGCACTCTTTTGGACACGCCAAGAAATGGACAGATGCCCAGAAACTTTGACATAGTAAAGTTATTGACAAGAATCGAACTTAATACAATCATAAATATTTGGTTTGCATATCCCACGGTCAAATCCCCCTTTCTTTATGCGGTTACCGGCTGTTTCTTCTTTTTTCTTTCGCTTATTTTATTGAAAAAGGCAAGCAAAAGTCCCAGTGTAAAAAACGCGCCGGGCGGCAGAATCATGATAATAGCCGGCTCATATGCTGCGGGCAGCAATGGGATCCCAAATATGGACCCCGCACCGATGAATTCCCGGATACATCCCAAAAGGGTCAGGGAGAGGGTAAAACCAAGGCCCATGCCGATTCCATCCGCAAAGGACTGAAGCGGCGGGTTCTTGAAGGCAAAAGCTTCTGCCCGGGCGAGAATAATGCAATTGACGACGATCAAGGGAAGATACAACCCCATTGCGTCATATATTTCCGGTACAAACGCATGCATCAGCATTTCGACAATGGTGACGAATGCTGCAATGATTACAACAAATGCCGGAATGCGTATTTTATCGGAAATAAAATTCCGGAGCAGGGAAATAAAAAGGTTGGAAAATGCCAAGACAAATACAACCGCCAGACCCATTCCCACTCCATTGATCGCAGAAGTCGTCAGGGCAAGGGTCGGACACATCCCCAGCACAAGGCGAAAGGTCGGATTTTCCTTTATTATCCCGTTATACAGAATATCCTTGATTTTCACTGCTTCCCACCTCCCAGTTCCGTATTGAAATATTTGATGGCAGTGTTCACCGTATTGGTAACGGCATGGGTCGTTACCGTAGCCCCTGTAATTGCAGAAATGTCCTCATTCTCCAATGGTTTGGAAGCAGACTTTCCACTGTATTGTTCATAGAATTCAGGCTTCTGGGATTCTGCTCCCAGCCCGGGAGTTTCGGAATTCTGAAGGATACGGATCCCTGCCAGTTTGCCATTCGTACGGATTCCCGCAATGATTTCCAGGTCTCCGCCATAGCCCTTTCCGCTCAGTTTGAACGTATAACCCACGGTCTGGCTTCCGTCCAGGCCCTTGTAGGCTTCCAGTATAGACGGATATTGTCCGGATGATGATACCTTCATCTGCTGAAATTCCCCGGCGTCCGGCAATACGGCCTGTCTGGCTTCTGTCGCCGCCTTTTCCACCTGTGCCCGAATTGGCACATCGGTAATCATATGCGTCCATGCCAGGGCAAGCGTTGCAATTGCGGTAATCAAGAAAAGTTTCAATCCAATCCGAACCGTTTCAGGCATGAGCTTTTCCCTCCCCATATATTTTTGGCATGGTATATTTATCAATCAATGGCGTGACAACGTTCATCAACAGAATGGAATAGCTGACTCCTTCCGGATACCCTCCGTAAATCCGGATGACGGCAGTCAGGATGCCACAGCCAATTCCCATAATGATCTGACCTTTTGGGGTAATCGGAGAGCTGGAATAGTCCGTCGCCATATAAAAGGCTCCCAGTATCAGACCTCCGAGAAAAATCTGGTAAAACGCGCCATACAGACCGTGCCCTCCCAGCAAAACGGTCAGAATAAATGTGGTGGCGATATATGTCACAGGAATCCGCCAGCTGATGACCTTCCGCACAAGAAGATACGCCGCACCGATCAGCAGAGCCACGGAAGATGTTTCACCGATGGACCCTCCGATATTCCCGAGAAATACGTCCAGAAAACTGGGTAGCTTTGATGCGGAAGCCCACGTCCCTTCCATCATGGCCAGGGGTGTGGCGGAACTGGTCGCGGAAGTAACGGCATCCGGCAGCACCCACGTTGTCATTCGTACCGGCCATGCGGCAAGCAGAATCGCGCGGGCAGCCAGCGCCGGATTCATGAAATTGTGTCCCAGCCCCCCAAACAACTGCTTGACCAGCGCAATCGCGAGGAAGGAACCGATAACCGCCAGCCACCAGGGTGCACCTGGAGGAAGGTTATAGGCCATCAGTATTCCGGTGACCACCGCGCTGAAATCGTTGATGGTTACCGGCTTTTTCATAAACTTTTGAATAAGATATTCTGTCAGCACGGCAGTGACTATGCTGATCAGTATGGTCCAAAGGACTCCTACCCCGTTAACAAATATGGAAACAATCCCGGCAGGGATCAATGCGATGACGACATCCAGCATAATTCTGGAAGCGGATTCCTGCGTTCGGATATGAGGAGCGGGAGAAACCGTAAAATAATCCATACCCAAACCTCCTTTCTTTTATCCTTGCTTCTTGTTCTTTGTTAATCTTTTTTCATTTTTACTGTTGATTTTTCTCTACCTTCTTTTTTTATGTCCTGTTGCTTTTATTCCTGTCTGTCCGCCCTTCGGACAAATCATTGGAAACCGATGCATCCCTTTTTTTCCGACCGGCCAGGATTTCCTTCTTTGCCACCTGAATGGATTGCAGAAGCGGCCTTGCCGCCGGACAGATAAAGGAGCAGCTTCCGCATTCGATGCAATCCAGAGCATGAAGCTTCTCCGCCTCTTCGTAATTGCCTTTCAGTGAATTTGCACTGATCAAAAGAGGCATCAGACGGATCGGGCAAACCGAAGCGCATCTTCCGCACCGGATGCAGTTGGACACCTCCGGCATGGCGGCTTCCTTTTCCGTAAACAACACAATCCCGGAAGTACCCTTGGTCACAGGTACATCCAGCGTATGCTGGGCCACCCCCATCATCGGGCCACCGGAAAGAATCTTGACGGGCTTTTCCTTCCATCCTCCGCAGCAATCAATGACATCCCGGAAGGAGGTGCCGATGCGGACCAGCAGATTCTTCGGCTCCCGGACCGCCCCTCCGGATACCGTTACAATCCTTTGGGTAAGCGGCTCTCCTGTCCGGACCGCACGGGAAATGGCAGCTGCCGTCCCAACGTTTTGGACCACGGTACCGACATCCATCGGCAGGCCTCCGGAAGGGACCTGACGTCCGGTAATTGCATAGATCAGCTGCTTTTCTGCACCCTGTGGGTATTTCGTCCCAAGACGGACGACCTGTATGCCTTTTTCCCCTTCCGCTTTGGCAGACAGGATCCGGATGGCTTCCGGCATAATGTCCTCAATTGCGATAAAAGCTCTGGACACCCCAAGGATCTTCATGATAACCTTACAACCATAAAGGATATCCTCCGGATGTTCCAGCATAAGCCGGTCATCACTGGTCAGGAAGGGCTCGCTCTCCGACCCGTTTAAAATGACGGTGTCGATCTTCCTTTCAGGAGGCGGGGACAGCTTCACATGAGTGGGAAAGGCAGCCCCGCCCATTCCGACAATGCCGGCCTCCATAACAATATTTCTCAGTTCCTCTGCATTCAGACTTTCCAGCGTACCCGGCCGGATCGAATGGTCCGGTGTATCCTTCCCATCATTTTGAATCACAACCGTTTCCACACGGCTGCCGTCCGGCTGCTCCGCTTCTTCGATGGACTGAACCGTTCCGGAAACACTGGAATGTACGGCAGCACTGATATAGCCCTGGGGCTGGCCGATTTTCTGCCCCCATTTCACCTTGTCACCCGGTTTTACCAATGGCACGCAAGGTGCGCCAACATGCTGCTTCAAAGGAATCTTCACAATATCAGGGACTTTGCAGATCTCAACTTTCTTGTCCTCCGTACTGTGCTTGCTGTGCGGCGGATGGATTCCTCCGGCAAACGGCAGTATTTTACTCGCCAAACAGAACACCTCTCTCCTAAGACTCGGTCTCTTATCCCTTTGCAGGGATATCCGGAATGCCTTGTTAAAAAAAAGACATCCCTGTAATACGAAAATAACCCTCCGAAGCCGAAGCCCCTTCAGGTTATTGAAGCACATTCGATGATCTGTACTTATTATATCATAAAAAGCATGAAATGATAATAACAACTTGCCAATTTAGCTTTTCTTTTTTTGAAATAGTTCGTATATGCCCATCACCAGCAAAAATCCCCCGAACAGTTTTCGGAGAAGCCGGGAGGGCATGGAAGATGCCAGGACAGAACCCAGAACAGCACCGGATATTCCTGCCAGAATCAGCGGGAGAGCCAGCCGGAACCGTATATGTTTATTTTTGCTGTGTACACATATGGCAACCAATGCCGTGGGAATAAAGACAGTAAGGTTTATCCCCTGGGCACTGTGCTGGGATACACCTGCCAGAAAAATCATCGCCGGAATCAGAACGGTTCCTCCTCCAATCCCCATTCCGCTGATTACGCCGGACACCAATCCGATTGCAAACAAAAGCAGCTTCAGAAAATCATCCTTACTGCAGCCACAATCATAAACAACGCGAATATCTTTTGCAGCCAATAGGAAGATACACGGTGAAGGAGATATGCACCCGTAAATCCACCCAGAATTCCTCCGGCGGCAACCGGCAATGTTTTCCCAAAATCCAGATACCCGTTCCGGAAATAAATGAAGGCGCTGATGACAGCCAGGGGCATAATCACAGCTATGGCCGTCGCATGGGCATCATGTTCATCCACATCCAGGAAATGCACCATGGATGGAACGACAATCATTCCCCCGCCGGCGCCAAAAAGACCATTGCATAACCCGGTCAGGATGCCTGTCAAAATAATTTTCAGCTGATAGAATCTTTTTTTCAAAAAATCACCTGTTGGTTGATCATTTTTGGGTGCCATTATCTTGCCCGTGCAGACTCATTTTATTCAGGGATTCAGGAGCGGGTAAATGGAAGGCACCAAATGAAAAAGAGATTTGCATCTTACGTTTAGAAGGAATTTCTTATCCGGGTAAACGCTGTTGACAAACTGCCTATTGCGTGTTACTATATAGCAGTAGTAAGTCACACTGCATATGGGTCACAAAGATTAGTGAAGAAGGGATTATGCTGGAAAACCTAACAGAAATGCTCAGAGGTGTGCTTGAGGGCTGCGTCCTTGAAATCATAAACCGCAAAGAAACCTACGGCTACGAAATTACGCGGC
Source organism: Firmicutes bacterium UBA4874 (assembly GCA_002399435.1). Classification (GTDB taxonomy): domain Bacteria; phylum Bacillota; class Clostridia; order Caldicoprobacterales; family DTU083; genus UBA4874. The sequence goes on along the minus strand of DHDO01000002.1, from coordinate 7,830 downwards.
GGCTGAACGCCCTTGGTTTCACGGATGTTGTGGAGGGAACGGTGTACACCATCCTGATCCGGCTTGAAAAAAACAAGCTGGTAGAGATCACCAAAAAACCCTCCGACATGGGGCCGCCGCGAAAATTCTTCGCACTCAACGACGCAGGGCGTGAAAAGTTGCGAAGATTCTGGGAAAAATGGGAGTTCGTCGAGTCAAAAATCAACGAGTTAAAGGAGGTGAAAAAGGAATGAATTTTTGGGAAAAGATCACCGGAAGCGACATGACGAAACAAATGAGAACTTTTAAATCGCGGGTTAAAAAGCTGCCTGCCGATTATCAGGCGGCATGGGACGAAATCGGTTTGAATCTTTGGGCGCACGCAGATTTCACCGGCCGCAACCTCATGCCGATTCTCGACGGCGTGCTTGGCCTGCTCGAAGAAGCGGTGGCGGACGGTCAGAGTGTCCAGGAGGTTTTGGGCAACGATATTAAAGGCTTCTGTGCCGCACTGGCCGGCGAAGAAGGGGCAAAGTCGTACCGCGATAAGTGGCGCGAGCAGCTCAACAATACTGTCGCTAAAAAATTGGGGAAATAGGAGGATAAAATGAATCTACAGGATATCATCAAAGGTAAAAAAGAGTGGCGGGCGCATATGGCGCGTGTCAAAGCGCTCCCGCAGGATTATCAGATCGTTTATAAAGAGATTCAAAAATATCTCTTTAAAGTTGGCCCTGTCGAAATGACCGAAGGAATTGGCCTGCTCTCGGGGATCGTCGATCTTTTTGAAGAAGGCGCGGCCTCGGGAAAAGGCGTGCTCGAAGTGACCGGCAGTGACGTAGCAGCCTTCTGCGATGATCTGATCCAAGATTCAAAAACCTACGCCGACGTCTATCAGGACTCTGTTAACCGGAAAGTCTATAAGGCCATAAAAAAGGATACGGATAAAAAAAAGTAAAAGGGGAAATTGGGATGGAAAAAGCGATTCAAGTGAAAGGGTTGCAAAAATCCTATAAACAGCTTCATGTCCTGAAGGGCGTGGATTTCGAGGTGGACAAGGGCAGTATTTTCGCCCTGCTCGGCTCCAATGGCGCGGGCAAGACGACGATCGTCCGAATCCTCACCACGCTGCTCAAGCCGGACGGGGGCGCCGCTAGCGTCAACGGCTTCGACGTTACAGCAAAACCCGAACAGGTGCGGCAGTCAATCAGCCTGACCGGGCAGTTTGCCGCCGTGGATGAGATTTTGACCGGACGGGAAAATCTGATGATGATCGCCAGACTGCGGCATCTCACAAATCCGCGTCAGATTGCAGACGATATGCTGAAACGCTTCGCTCTGACCGATGCCGCCGACCGCAGAGTTTCCAACTACTCGGGCGGTATGCGCCGCAGACTCGACATTGCCATGAGTCTGATTGGAAAACCACAGGTTATCTTTCTCGACGAGCCGACCACCGGGCTGGACCCCGAGGCCCGCATCGAGGTTTGGAAGACTGTCAAAGAGCTTGCTGCAAATGGCACAACGGTATTCCTGACCACGCAGATGCTGGATGAAGCCGAGCAGCTCGCTGATCAGATTGCCATTCTGCATGAGGGCAGGATTATCGCAGGCGGCACGCTTGAAGAGCTGAAAAAGCTGTTCCCGCCTGCAAAAGTGGAGTATGTGGAAAAACAGCCCACGCTTGAGGAGATCTTCCTCGCAGTTGTCGGCAAAAAGGAGGAAAAGTAATTGGAAGCTGTAAAAAAACACCTTTTCAGTGATATGGGCGTCATGCTCGGGCGTTCCATGCGCCATATCACCCGCAGCATGGACACCATCATCACAGTGTGCCTCACGCCTATCGCAATGATGCTGCTGTTCGTCTACGTGCTCGGCGGCGCTATCCAGGTCGGCACGGATAACTATGTGAATTACCTGCTCCCCGGCATCCTGCTGGTGGCGATTGCAAGCGGCATCGCCTATACGGCTGTTCGTCTGTTTACAGATATGAAAAGCGGCATTTTCGAGCGGTTCCACTCGATGCCGATCGCGCGTTCCGCTGCGCTGTGGGGGCATGTGCTGACTTCCCTGGTTTCCAACGCGATTTCGGTCGTCGTCATCATTCTCGTTGCGCTGCTTATGGGCTTTCGTTCTCCAGCGGGGGTGCTATCCTGGCTTGCCGTGAGCGGGATTCTCGTGCTGTTCACATTAGCTCTGACATGGATCGCGGTGATAGCCGGATTATCTGCAACATCTGTGGACGGTGCGAGCGCCTTTTCCTACCCGCTAATCTTTCTTCCGTTCATCAGCTCGGCATTTGTGCCAACCGCTTCTATGCCGGGACCTGTTCGCGTTTTTGCCGAAAACCAGCCAGTCACCTCCATCGTCAATGCGATACGTTCTCTACTCACGCAGCAGCCTGTCGGCAACGACATTTGGACTGCGCTCGTATGGTGCATCGGAATTACGCTTGTGGCATATATCTTTGCGATGAGGGCGTATAAACGGAAAGCGGCTTAATGCTTGCAGGCATGTAACGACGGCTTTGGGCTTTGGGGCAGCCGAAGGTAATATTTCTGATTTATACTTGCTTTTTTCTAAATATTAATACCGATATCGTCAAAAAAAGAAATGAAAGCAGGCAGGATATCAAGATAGTGCAATAGAGCGAAGATACCTCTATGTCATCTGTTATGAGTCCCATATTGTCAGTCGCCAGCGAAATTGGATTATACCTATGTGCCGCCGGTATGATATTCACAAGCATGCAGGCGACCACTACTGCGCCTGTGATGAGTAAGCATCCATAATTACTTTTCGTTAGGGTTGCTGCGAGCAATAATGTGGCCAGCAAAAACAAGCCAAACATCCATAGGCAAAACGTGGAAAAGAGCAGATTTGCTGTTTCGCCCGCAGGGAAAAGATACACCGTATAACCATAAGTCAGTCCGAAGCATAGTGCAATACTGATCGTCCACACCACAACCATACAGGTGTATTTCGAAAGGATAACCACTGTTCGTGACAACCCTTTTGTCAGCATATTGATAAGCGTCCCCCTGGACAGTTCCGATGACAAAACAGGACTGAACAGGATCACCATCACGATCAGCCCCATTTGCGTTGCGTTTTTGAAAAACTGCGTCCAGGCGTCGTAGGCAGTCGCCTCTGGCAATGTCATGATGATGCCTTCCGTCTTAAGGCTTCCAAGTATTTCAGGCAGCAGTTTTGCCACAAGGGGATTTGTGATTCCGAAAACCGCAAAGACCATCAGCATAATGAGCAGCTTATAAGTTTTTGTGTATTCATAAATCTCTTTTTTTAGAAATGCCAGGTAGTTTCTCATTGGACCACCTCCATAAACAAACTTTCCAGAGTTGGTTCCATAACTGCGAACTTCAATGGAACAATCCGCTTTTGCGATAGCACGCCCAGCAGAAGATGTCCGCCCATATCGTGATCGGTAACAAACGCCGTCACAGTGTTTCCATTGCGCGACATACTTATTGACGGCTGCTTCAGCTCTTCCGTGTTCTCGAATAAGGACGCTTCCATATCACTCGAAAACTCAAGAACAAATCCATTATGCCTGTGGCTCTCCTTTATTTCAGAAAGCGTGCCGTGCAGCGCCAGCTTGCCGCTATGCAATACTGCGATGCGGTCGCATACTCTCTCTACGTCCGACAAGATATGTGTAGAAAATACGACGGTCGTCTTTCCTTTCACTGCAAGCAGGATGTCGAGTATTTCCTTCCTGCCGATTGGATCAAGTGCCGATGTGGGTTCATCGCATATGAGAAGTTTGGGTTCATTCAGCAAGGCCTGTGCAATACCAAGGCGCTGCTTCATCCCTCGTGAAAACCCGCTGATTTTCTTTTTTTGGTCTTTTAGCCCCACAAGCGAGAGCAATTCCTCGCTCCTCAATTTGATCTTCACTTTCGTAAGCCCGGTTATTTCACCACATAGCTTCAAATATTCCATTGGATTCATATATCCATAGAACTCCGGAACATCGGGAAGGAAGCCTATGTTCCGATTCGTTTTTGTTTCGCCATACGCAACCTTTTCCCCGCATACAGTTACACTTCCGCTATCCGGCTTTAATAATCCGAGAACAATTTTCATTGTTGTTGTTTTACCCGCGCCATTCTGGCCAACAAAACCGAATACGGAATGCTCCGGAACATCCATGTCCAATCCATTGAGTACCTCATGGCGACCAAAACGCTTGGAAAGCTGATGAATCTCCAAAATGCCCATTATTCTTCACCCCTGCCAAAGGCAAAGTATACGACTGGCCCGATAGTCTGCACGAGCATGACGATACAAGCCCACATCACTTTATTCCCGAAACGGTAATGGGGATGCCGGAGCACATGAACAAGGGCGGTAATACCAAGCGCAAGCTGTGCGATAACCAACGGAATGAGAAACGGCAAATATTCTTTCAACATAGCTAAATCCATGGGGAATCCTCCTATGTCTTATTTCCTTGCAGTAAATCCTCGCAGATATTGCTCCGGCCACTGATATTTGACGTCCAAATCACGGGCTGTGTGCATCACCCAATAGGGATCGCGCAGAAGTTCCCGGCCAAGCGCAACGAGATCCGCCCGCCCTTCCCCCAGGATTTCTTCCACCTGATGTGGATCGGTGATCAGACCGACAGTAATTGTAGGAAGGCCCAACGCCTGTTTCAGCTCTTCAGCAGCTTTTACCTGATAGCCTGGATAAAGGGCCGGCGGCGGTGTTGGCACAACTCCACCCGTACTTACGTCCAGCACATCAATATATGGCTTCACCAGTTCAACAATCCTGGCCATTTCTGCTGGATGTAAGCCCTCTGGTTCGTAATCCTCGGCGGATACACGCAGTAAAACAGGTTTATCATCAGGCCAAACCTCATGTACCGCCTGCAGCGTTTCAATCAGTAAACGGCAGCGGTTTTCAGTTGAGCCACCATAACCGTCTGTGCGGTGATTGGTGAGCGGTGATAGGAACTCATTAATCAGATAACCATGGGCCCCATGGATTTCAACAGCGTCAAATCCGATTTCAGCTGCCCTTGCTGCTGAGCTCCGGAACGCAAGAATGGTATCACGGATATCCTCTTCCGTCATCTCATGAGGCATGGGGGAACCCTCTTCGAATGGAATGGCGCTGGGTGCAAAAATCCTTTTTTCCCGCGCTGTGCATTTACGTCCTGCGTGATTGAGCTGAATGGCCATTTTGGCCCCCTGCTTCTGACAGGCAGCGACAATTGGCGCAAGCGCTTTTGCCTGTTCATCCTTCCAAAGGCCCAGGCAATGGTCCGTAATGCGACCCCATGGAAGGATGCCGGTGGCCTCCATAATAATCAGTCCCACTCCGCCAATGGCACGGGAAGTATAGTGGGTAAAGTGAAATTCATTTGGCATGCCTTCTGTTTCTGAACTGTACATACACATGGGAGGCATAACGATCCGGTTGCGCAGAGTCATGCTCTTTACTGTAAGTGGTTTGAACAAATACATAAGATATTCTCCCTTCTGTCATAGCTCCCGGCAAAATGGCCGGCTTCATATCACCTATTATATCACTGCTGGGTATCTTGCGTAAATGCGTCGTAAACATGAATTGGTTGGAGGATCAAAAGAGCTTGTATCTATTTGCTTAAGCGCATATAATGATTGTCAATTAGTGGGCTTTATAAAAATAACGGAGGTTTGCTGTGAAAACGATCCTGATATTGGAAGACGATGAAAACCTGAGCCGCGGCATTGCCTTCACTTTTGAAAAAGACGGCTATCACACTGTCTAGACAGTTTCTATCGCGGAAGGAAAGCGGGCCCTGGGGCAGCAGAATGAAAATATTGTACTGCCAATGGAATTGGATGGCAATACAATTGACGAGTCTTTCGTAGACGAAATTATCAGCACATCGGGTCTTGACAAGAAGCGCGGCAGCATGCCGAATATTCTACGTTTCGTTTACCTCATTTAGAGACATGACCAAAACGTCGGTAGGTAATATTACGGCATTATGCTATAATACAGTCACAATAACTGAGGGATGGTGTATTCGTGGAAATCAAAAAAACAGGCGCTTTTATCGCCGAACGACGAAAAGCAATGCGTATGACGCAAAAAGAGCTTGCGTTAAAATTAAATGTAACGGACAAAGCAGTCTCAAAATGGGAAAGGAGAATTGGTTATCCTGAAATTACAACAATTCCTCTTTTAGCGGAATTGTTGGGCGTGTCATCCAGCGAGATTATGCCGGGTGAGCATGCAGAGCCTTCTCGTGCTCAAAGCAACATACAGGAGACACCCCAGCCGGATGCCATCGTTTCAAGCACGGTCGAATATATGAAACAATTACAAGGACAGAAGGGATCCCGGGCAAAAGAGATTGCATTCGTGTCCTTGTCGGGAGCTCTTTTTATTGGAGTATTCGTGTGCGGCCTTTGCAACTATATTTTATCCGCAAGATTTGACTGGTCACTTTATGTGTTTGGAAGCGCAGTGCTTGCTTGGCTGGTTATAGCGCCATTGTTGAAATTCAAGAAGTATCGCAGCCTTTTTTCGATGGCTGGCCTTAGTGTCACAATTGTTCCGTTCCTGCTGCTGATTGAATATTTAGGATCGGCAAAAAACTGGGTGATTCCGTTCGCACTACCCATTATAATTCTATCGTTGGCCAGCCTATGGGCATTTGTATTATTGCTCCTTTTCGTTAAAATGAGGTTAGCAAACAGGATCGCTTTGGCAATGATCCTGTTTGGTGTTTTGGGAAATCTGGCCATACAATATTTTGTCAGACATTATCTGAAACTGCCTTCTTCCGCACAAAATAATCCTTCATCTGCAATTGTAGCCATTACCTGCGCATTTATAGCAATAGGCCTTTTCACTGTTATGACTTTATCGAAGAAGCAACATAAATAGAGGGGATTTGTACCTTCACTGCCAATTTCATAATCATTTTATGGCAAATACGTAAGTCCTTCCACGCGCATCTCGATTTCGAGTAGCCTTATAGGATTTGCAGCCCGGGACCCGCATGATTACAGGCAAGGCAAAAGGCCGTCGACATTTGTCGACGACCTTTTCAATGGTCGGAGTGAAATTATAGGACTTGGAGAAATCCAGTATTACCAATGGTTTGCGGGCAATCAGCAAGTAGTATTTACACCAAAAACAGAAAGTTTGCACTTACATCGCCTTAGTGAGACTATAGGCGGTGTTTTTGTATAGAAGCCACTTCGGGCCAAGTTGACCTGAAGTTAAAATGATGGTAGCGAAAGTGATAATAAATATTGAAACCATGTCTGCCAGAATGTGATTTCCGGACTTGTTATTTGCCTAACCCATATTGAATAATATTGTTGCAACGCAACCCAGAACCAGTGGGTTGCGTTATGCACCACTAATTTATACGATAAGCAATAAAAACAGGCTTTTGCCCAGGTATAGTATAAAACAACCCAGTTGGTCGATTGGCCTTAAAGTAGCCGTACCATTTACTAACTATGGAAAGTATTTCATCCCATCTATATTGAGGCATCGATTTGAGTAAATCCTCAATGCTATGATCATTTAATATACTTATGTCATCAATCTGTTTAGAGGACAATTCACTATTAATGAACTCATAAGTCACATAATTCTCTTCTTTTCTAGGATGCAATTGAAACCAAGTGCATTTGATCCAAATCCGATGTCCTCTACACTTGTCCCAATGAGAGCTCCAATAATAGATGGAATACCTAAGTCTGCAAAATAATTGACATGTTCAAAAATTGACTGTCTGAATGTGATTACTAAATAGCTTGAATCAGGGGCATCAGTTTTTGGTCTCCTCGCGATCTTCAAGGAATTCAGGCTCTC
>DHDO01000074.1:300-13311 GCA_002399435.1 Firmicutes bacterium UBA4874 | reverse complement strand
TTTTTGCAATGTTATAGACTGCGATGTATAATCCCTATGTATTATACCAATAATTCAGGTAGATGGTATATATGGATGGTAATCATATGGGGAGGTGAGCTTGTGACAACAGATACATCCCAGCGCAGACTGCTGCAGCGCTTGTTTCAGGAAGAGATCATTGAAGTGATGAAAGTGCAGGATTCCGGCAATTACGGACTGGCCGGCCCGGCATGGTTTGTGAAAACGGTTTCCGGAGAATCTGTGGTGCTCATGCCTGGATCCGGGCAGCTGCCGGAGACTGAATTTTGGAAGGGATGCAGGCAGTTGTTCGGCAGGGACCCCGAAGATATGTCGTGTTATGAAAAAACTCTGGAATTGTTGAGTACGATTTCGGATATTCCTGTGCCGAAAATTCAGTCGAAAAAGGAGTTGGGCGGCAAGGAATATCTAATTGTGGAGAAAATGAGGGGAAAGGCAATGAAATCCTTTGCGGATCAGCCGGAGGAACTTCTTGTTTCGTTTGGTATCTGGCTGGCGAAGGTGCATCGCAGCCGCACCAACTTTTTCGGAAACCTGGCGAAAACCAAAACAGAGCCGAGAGCCCGGTTTCATGATCATCTAGCAGAAGTCATCCGGACAATGACGGAGACGTATCCTGTGGATAGCGCGGTTCGGAGAATGTCCGGTGAAATCCTGGAGGAACTGGGCTCCCTGCCCGTCCCGAAATGGTTTTGCCCTATTCTTCCGGGGATGAGTCCTTCCCGGTTCCTGTCCGGGCAAGGAAATATCACTGCCTTTGTGGGCAGCAGGGCTTATGTGGCAGGTCCGAGGGTGCTGGACTTCATCGGCCTGGAATATCTTCTCGACTCAAAATCCGTCGTGCCCTTTTTGAAAGGATACCGTTCCATTCTGGAGGTTCCGCCCATGTCCGCTTACCGCAAGGTTTATCGGTATTTTTATTTCCTGCTGGGGATTCCGGGATCCGGACGTCCACGGAAAGAATGCTCCGCCCCGTGCGTTTCCCATGATGATCCGGATACATGGCTGGCACAGCCGGAACTGTTTGAACCGCCTTCCTGCCCGGACAATACGTGGCCCACGTATTTTGGTACATACTCTGATTACGATACGTACTTCAGTCCGGACCATTGGCAGTCTTTCGGTTCACAGGTTGTTTGTAATATTTGGTAATCACATATTGAATCTTTGGGGGAGTATTGTTGGGAAAATCAAAAATATATCACATGCTGTCAGGTTTCAATCAATTAAAGTGGAGAATCACTTATAAGGGGATCCTGGCTGGTTTGATTTCCGGCCTTCTGGCTGTACTGTACCGCCTGGGAATTGAATTTGGTACGGAAAAGTCGATTCAGGCCTATCGGTATCTGAAAGTTCATCCCATTTTTATTGCCCCATGGATTCTTTTCCTCATCGCTGCGGGTTTTATCGTGTACTGGCTTACAAGGCTGGAACCCGATGCAAAGGGAAGTGGCATCCCCCAGGTGGAAGGTATTCTTTTGCTGGGCATGAAAATGAAATGGTACGCCATATTGACCGTGCGTTTTTTGGCGGGATTTATGGGATCTCTTTTTGGGGTATCGGTGGGGAGAGAAGGTCCATCCATCCAGATTGGAGCATGCGGCAGCCAGGCACTGGCAGAGAAAACCGGAAAAAACAAGCTGGAAGAGAATTATCTGATTACGGCTGGCGCATCCGCCGGCCTTTCCGCCGCATTCAACGCACCGCTGTCCGGTATTATGTTTGCTCTGGAGGAGATTCACAGATCCTTTTCTCCCAATATTCTGATAGCAGCAACCGCCGCAGCCCTGACATCGGATTGTGTATCCAAGTATTTTTTTGGATTGAAGCCGGTATTGAGCTATGTCGGCATTTCTCAGTTGCCCATGCAGTACTATATGTGGCTGCCGGTTCTGGGAATCCTTTCCGGGCTCGTGGGGGGCATTACGAACAAAGGCCTGCTGGGAGCCGGAACGTTATATGAAAAAATACCTGCCGTCCTGCGTCCGATCCTTGCATTTCTCATTGCACTGCCCTGTGGCCTGTTCCTCCCGCAGATTCTGGGCGGGGGACAGGGTCTGATCAAACTGTCGGAGAACGGGGAGATCGGCATCCCATTGCTGATAACCTTTCTGATTGCAAAGCTGATTTTTACATGTACCAGTTTTGGAAGCGGGATTCCCGGCGGTATTTTTATGCCGATTCTGGCCATTGGGGCTTTGACCGGACGTGTTTTTGGACAGGCTGTTGCTGTATTTGATGTGCCTGCAGAGTTTATTCCGGCTTTTTGTGTCTGTGCAATGGCCGGAGCCATGTCAGGCTCCGTAAAGGCGCCGGTTACCAGTATTCTGCTGATGGCGGAGATGACCGGATCCCTGGTACATTTGCTGCCGGTTGCAGTTGTTTCCTTTGTTGCACTGCTGACATCGGATATTCTGAACATATCTCCCATTTATGAAGTGCTGCTGGACCGTATGACAGGCGGAAATCGAACCCCGGTTGACCGGAAAGGGGCTGGAGCGATTATTGAGGTTCCGGTGGAACCCGGCAGTAAAATAGCCGGGAAAAGAGTAAGGGACATATCCTGGCCGGAAGGCACGCTGATTATAGGGCTGAGCAGAGGAGAAAAGGAATTTGTCCCCAATGGGGATACCTGTGTTCTGCATGGGGATTATCTGGTGGCTCTTTCTTCCGAGCAGAAGTATGACGAGATGAATCGCAGGCTTACCGAACTATGCCGCCCTTCCTGATAAAAATACTATGAATTTTGTTGTGCCAATATAGATAATATATGGTATTATCACCTTGGACCTTGTATTATAAAAAGCAACAGATGTATGGAAAGGACAGAAGGGTGAAAGGAGTAAAGTCATAATGAGCATCACGCGAATGAAGTGCAACCGGATCGGTAATCCTCTTGGGTTTTATTTGGGACAGCCTCGTCTGAGCTGGGTTACGAAGGCGCCCGGTGCAAAGTTTCAGACGGCCGCAAGGGTACAGGTGGCAGCGGAGGAAGACTTCGGGCAGATATTGTATGACAGCGGGAAACGGGATGATATTGACAGCCTGGGATTCCGGCTTCCGCTGGAGCTGAAGCCCCGCACAAGATATTACTGGCGTGTCACGGTTTGGACGGATCAGCAGGGGAAAATACAAAGTCCGGCTGCCTGGTTTGAAACGTCCAAAATGGAAGAACCCTGGACAGCAGAATGGATTACTCCGGACTGGGAGGAGAAAAGCATTCATCCCTTACTGCGGAAGACGTTTTCCCTGGATGGGGAAGTGGCTTCTGCCCGGGTATATGTATGCGGCCTGGGGCTCTATGAGCTCGAGCTGAACGGCCGGAAGGCCGGAAAGGAATATCTGACCCCTGACTGCAATGCCTATGACAAATGGATGCAGTATCAGACCTATGATGTAACGTCCCTGCTGCATCCCGGCGAAAATGCAATGGGCGCCATGCTGGGCAATGGCTGGTATAAAGGGCGTTTTGGCTTTCGGGCCAACCAGGGCAACATCTATGGGGATACCACGGCTCTGATCTGTGAGCTGATCGTGTCCTACAGGGATGGAAGGTCCGTGACAATTGCAACGGATGAAAGCTGGAAAGCCGCACCCGGACCGGTGCAGGAGAGCAGCATTTATGACGGGGAGGTTTATGATTCCAACAGGCAGATTGCCGGTTGGTCCGAGACTGGATTGGATGACGGCAGCTGGTCCGGCACCCGTTTCCTGGATATCGGCAAAGGCCGGCTGGAAGCGCGTCGAAGTCTGCCGGTACATGTCATGAATGAACTCCGGCCAGTCCAGGTGATCCGGACACCGAAAGGGGAGACAGTACTGGACATGGGGCAGAACATGGTGGGATGGATGCGGATGAAGGTGAATGCCCCGAAGGATACGGAGATTGTTCTCATGCATGGGGAAGAGCTGCAGGACGGATGTTTTTCCAGAGAAAACCTTCGTTCGGCAAAGGCTGAGTTTCACTATATTTCCGACGGATGTCCTGCGGTGGTGCGGCCCCACTTTACTTTTTACGGCTTCCGTTATGTGAAAGTGGAAGGCTGGCCGGGGGAGATTCATCCGGAGGATTTTACCGGATGTGTCCTGCATTCCGATATGGAACGCATCGGCGAAATCAAGACCTCCGATCCTCTGGTCAACCGGCTGTTTTTGAATGCCCTGTGGGGACAGAAGGGGAACTTTCTGGATGTCCCGACGGACTGCCCCCAGAGGGATGAGCGTATGGGATGGACAGGGGATGCGGATGTCTTTTCCGGTACCGCCTGTTTCAATATGGATACCGATGCCTTTTATCACAAATACCTGTATGATCTGGCTCTGGAGCAAAAGCAGGACAATGGTGCAGTAGCCCATGTTGTGCCGAAAACCTGCGTGGATGGTGTGGGGTCTTCTGTATGGGGGGATGCTGCCACGGTGATTCCCTGGAATGTCTATCTGCATTATGGAGACAAGGCCATACTGGAGCAGCAGCTGGAGAGCATGAAGGCCTGGGTGGATTATATCCACAGGCAGGATGATGGCAGCCATTTGTGGAATACCGGCTTTCATTACGGAGACTGGCTGGCATTGGACGGCCCAGGCGAGTATAATCCCAGAGGCGGAACGGCGGAAGACTACATAGCAACAGCTTATTATGCCTATTCCGCGGAATTGGTTGCCAGGGCAGCCCGTGTACTGGGGAAGAAGGACATGGCCAGGGAATATCAGACATTGTCCGATGAAGTGAAGGAAGGATTCCAAAAGGAATTCCTGACTCCCAATGGAAGGCTGGCAGTGGATACGCAAACCGCCTATGTGCTGGCTCTTTACATGGATCTGATTCCGGAAAAGTTCCGCAAACGGGCTGCTTCCACTCTGGAGAGGAAATTAAAGGAAAACAATTATCATTTGAAGACCGGCTTTGTGGGGACCCCTCTCCTGTGCCGGGTATTATCGGAAAATGGATACAACGATACGGCTTATCGCCTGCTTTTGAATGAGGATTTTCCAGGCTGGCTGTATGAAGTGAAGATGGGAGCCACGACCATCTGGGAGAGGTGGAATTCCCTGCTGCCTAACGGGAAGTTCGGCGAGCGGGGTATGAACTCCCTGAACCATTATGCGTTCGGATCCATTGTGGAATGGATGTACCGGAACATGTGCGGCATTCAGCCGGTGGAGGATTGCCCCGGTTTCCGCAGGGCAAAGCTGGAACCTCAGCCCAACGGCAGGCTTACGTGGTCGAAGGCGTCCCTGGACTCGGCGGCAGGCCGGTATGAAAGCAGCTGGATGCTGGACGGGGATGGGCTGCATTATGCGTTTACCATTCCCTTTGATACAGTGGCAGAAGTGAAGCTTCCTGATGCCGTGATCGATGGGGTTACCATAAACGGAAAGTCACTGTCGGCTCTGGAAACGGATGCCCTGCAGGAACTGGACGGTGTGATATTTACCCTGACCGCCGGACATTATGAGATTTATTATGTACCAACGGTGGATTACAGGGCGGAAAAGGAAACAACGGGGAAGGAATAACGAAGCAACAGGGAAGGAATGACGAAGCGGGGTTTTAAGCGGACTTTTTGAATATTTTGCCCCTCTGGGTGCTGGGTTGCCGGCATCCAAAGGGGACACTGAGTGTGCCCTTTACGCTGAGAGTCGTTGATGTCAACGATTTGATTTACAACACTGCCGGAGCCGCAATCGGATATGGCTTGTTTCAGCTCTTCCACAGGATATTCCGGAGCTTCATCCATCGGCGTGGTATAAAGCTGAATGCCTTTCTAAGATATATCTATAACATTGGCGGGGAGAAAACCGCGGATACCTCGGATTGATGCGCTTTGTATGCTATTGTTATGCGGGAATTTGTACCATTTTAGTGCATTTTGTGATATGATAACATAAGATTAAAGGCTATAGTATCTATTATACAATACACAGGAGAGTGATTCAAATGAAATACCTGACATTCGGTGAAATCATGCTTCGGCTGAAGGCGCCGGGGCAGGAGCGCTTCTTTCAGAGTCCCATGCTGGAGGCTACCTTCGGAGGAGGGGAAGCCAATGTGGCAGTGTCCCTTGCCAACTATGGGCTGGATACGGAGTTCCTCACGGTTCTGCCTGACAATGCCATTGCTGATGCCTGTATCGGGGAGCTTCGCAGATTTGGCGTTGGTACAGGTAAGATTTTGCGCGGAGACGGACGCATGGGCATTTATTATGCGGAAGGCGGAGCCAACCAGCTTCCCAGCAAAGTCGTATACGACCGGGCCAATTCGGCCATCGCTCTTGCCAAACCGGGCGACATCGACTGGGATAAGGCACTGGAGGGAGTGGGCTGGTTTCATATTACGGGGATTACTCCTGCGATCTCGCAGAATGCCATGGAATTGTCCATGGAAGCGGTGAAGGCTGCCAGGGAAAAGAAGATAACCGTCTCCTGTGATCTGAATTTCCGGAAGAACCTGTGGAAATATGGGAAGAAGGCACCGGAGGTCATGTGTGAGCTGGCCGGATATGTGGATGTGGCGGTAGGCAATGAGGAAGACTGCCAGAAATCCCTGGGCATTCAGGTGGATGTGGATGTCGAGAGCGGAAAACTGGATCTGTCCCGGTATCAGGCTCTTTCCGATGCCGTTTTGAAACAATATCCGAATATGAAGATGATTGCCATTACCCTGCGGGAAAGCAGAAGTGCGGATGTCAACGGCTGGTCCGCATGCCTCAGCGATCGGGAAGACTTCTATGTGAGCAGGAAGTATGAGATCCGGGATATTGTGGACCGTGTAGGCGGCGGGGATTCCTTTGCCGGCGGGCTGATCTACGGACTCAATACCTATGCCGGGAAACAGGAAGCACTGGAGTTTGCCGTGGCTGCCAGCTGTCTGAAGCATTCCATTCCCGGGGATTTCAACCGGGTAGGCAGATCCGACGTGGAAAGACTGATGCGCGGAGATGCTTCCGGCAGAGTACAGAGATAAAAGAGTACAGAGATAAAAAGGAAGCCCCCGGACAGCAATCCAATATTGGGATCCGGGGGCATTCTGTATCTGCCTGAAAGATTCAGGCCAGCTCAATCCAATCCAGTTCAAAACATGCTTGGATTCATTGAATCCGGTTGAATGCATTCAATGCATTCAATCCGAACTGTTTTAATATAATCCAGTTAATCCAGCTCAATTTTTCCGGTATAGAGCTGGTAGTATCTTCCTTTCCGGGCAAGCAGTTCTTCATGGGTACCCTGCTCCACGATCCCGCCATGCTCCAGTACGATGATTTTATCGGCATTCCGTACGGTGGACAGCCGGTGAGCGATGATAAAGGTTGTTCTGTTTTCCATCAGATGGTCCATGCCCTGCTCAATATGTTTTTCCGTCCGGGTATCCACTGAGCTGGTAGCCTCATCCAGTATTAAAATCGGAGCTTTGGATATGGAGGCCCGTGCAATGTTCAGCAGCTGGCGCTGGCCCTGACTCAGATTGGCTCCGTCGCCTTTCAGCATGGTTTGATATCCGTTTTCCAGCCTTTCGATAAAGGAATGGGCATTGGCGACTTTCGCAGCGGCGATTACATCGTCATCCGTTGCATTCAGACGTCCGTACCGGATGTTTTCCATGACCGTTCCGGAGAACAGATGCGTATCCTGCAGAACCATGGCAATGCTGCTTCGCAGGGAATCTTTCCGGATGTTCCGGATATCTATTCCGTCGATGGTGATCTTTCCTTCCTCCATATCGTAAAACCGGTTGATCAGGTTGGTAATGGTGGTTTTGCCTGCGCCTGTTGAGCCGACAAAGGCCACTTTCTGTCCCGGTTCCGCCGTGACATTTACGCTTTTTAATACCGGTTTGCCCGGAGTATATCCAAAGCTGACGTTTTCCATGGTCACTCTGCCCTTTATGGGATGGGCGCCTTCCACCCTTTCCGATTCGGAACAGATTGCAATGGCATCCTCGGGATCCGGTGTCTCCGGATCCGCATCCATGACTTCAAAGACCCGCTCGGCTCCTGCCAGGGCAGAAAAGATCGTCGTTACCTGCATGGACAGTTCATTGATCGGCCTGGCAAACTGCCTGGCATAGTTGGTGAAAATGGTCAGACCGCCGATGTCGAAGTTGGCGGTCAGGCAAAGGATACCGCCGACCACGGCTGCCAGGGCATAGCTGACCTGACTCAGACTGCCCATGACCGGCCCCATGATGCCGCCGAAAAACCGCGCCCGGATCTGTTTGCCATGCAGGTCGTCGCTGATGGCGTCAAATTCCTCTATGGCTGTGTCTTCATGGCAAAACACCTTTACCACTTTTTGGCCGGTCACGATCTCTTCGATATATCCGTTTACTGCACCCAGGGACTGCTGCTGCTGCCTGAAATAAAGCCGATTCCGTTTGGCAATGGCGCCGCCTGCAAGAGCCATTCCCGGAGCGGTCACGATAACCAGCAGTGCCAGGATCCAGTTTGTGTAAAACATCAGGACCAGAGTACCGATAATGGACACAACGCCCGAAAAGATCTGCGGCAGGGTATTGCTCAGCATTTGGCTGACCACATCCAGATCGTTGGTGAAACGGCTCATGATTTCGCCATGGGTATGGGTGTCATGAAACCTCAGGGACAGCCTCTGAATTTGATGGAACAGGTCTTCCCGGATATGGTACAAGGCACTTTCTGAAACATTCATCATGGTTCTCATTTGCAGATAGGAGCTCAGGACACCGATAAGATAGATCAGCGCCATGACGACCACACCCATCAGGAGCCCATTTGCCTTTGCCGCTGCAGAGAGATGTGGGTCTGCCAGATTATTGATGACGGGCCGCAGAATATAGCCGCCTGCCAGTGCGGTTACGGCGCTGATCAGCACACAGATAAAGACAAGAAACATTTTCAGTTTGTCCTGATCGAGGTAAGCGAACAGCCGTCGGATGGTCAGCTTGGCGTCCTTCGGTTTGGCCCCGGCCATACCGCGCCCCGGTCCTTTACTCCCTGATGCTCCCCGTTTGGATCTCTTGCTTCTGGGCTCTGCCGTGGTATACTGACTTCCATATCTTTTAATCAGTGCCTCTTTTTTCTCTTCTGTCATATGGCTCATGAGACAGTCACCGCCTTATCCATCTGCGAATTGTAAATTTCCCGGTATGTTTCGCAGCTTTGCAGCAATTCGGAATGGGTTCCCACATCGGTGATTTTTCCTTCATCCATCACTACAATTTTATCCGCATCCATCACGGAAGAAATCCTCTGTGCAATGATAATTTTCGTGGTATGGGGCAGATCCTTGTCGAAACTTTCCTGAATCCTGGACTCGGTTGTCGTATCCACTGCACTGGTACTGTCATCCAGAATGAGGATTTTGGGCCGCTTCAATAACGCCCGGGCGATACACAGCCTTTGTTTCTGTCCGCCGGAAACGTTGACGCCACCCTGACCCAGTTCGGTATCATATCCATTGGGGGATAACGTAATGAAATCATGTGCCTGTGCGTTTTTTGCAAAGCGGGTAATGGTTTCCTCATCTGCATCCTCATCGCCCCACATCAGATTATCCCGAATGGTGCCGGAGAACAGGACGTTGTTCTGAAGGACGATACCGACTCCGCTGCGGAGGTTTTTCAGGGAATAATCCTTTACATTGATTCCATCCACCAGGACCTCTCCCGAATCGACATCATACAGTCTGGGAATCAGCTGCACCAGCGTGGTCTTGCCGCATCCGGTGGAGCCAATGATTCCCACGGTCTCGCCCGGTTCAACGTCGAGATTGACGTCCTGCAGGATCCACTCCCTGTTGTTTTTATAATAGCGAAAAAAAACATTCCGGAATTGGATCCGGCCTTCCCGGATAATTTGGTCCTTTTGGGAGGCGTTTTCATCCGAAAGATCCACATGGGTATGCAGGACTTCGTCAATACGCTTTAAAGATGCCAGAGTCCTTGACCCGTTCAATATGATTGCGGATATCATAACCAGGGACATCAGAATCTGAGTCACATAGTTTATAAATGCGATCAGAACGCCGGTTTTCATGCTGCCGGCAATAATCTGGTTTCCTCCAAACCATACCACGGCCAGAGTCGTAATGTTCATGGTCAGGGTCATGACAGGCAGGGTAAAGATGACGATTTTAATGGCATGAATTGTTTTGTCCTTCAGATCCCTGTTGGCTTTCTGAAATTTTTCTTCTTCATGGCTCTCCCGCACAAAGGACTTGACTACACGGATATTGGTCAGGTTTTCCTGGGTGGCGGTATTCAGCGCATCCAGTTTCTTCTGCATGATGGTGAACCGGGGAAAACCGATCTGAATGATCAGGTAGATCGCCACTACCAGCAGTGGGATGATGAACAGGATGACCGCGGCCAGTCTGGCGTTCAGCCGGATGGCCATAATCAGCGCACCGATCAGCATTCCCGGCGCCCGCAGGGCCATGCGCAGCATCATCTGCATCATATTCTGAAGCTGGGTGACATCGTTGGTCAGCCGTGTCACCAGGGATCCGGTGCTGTGTTCATCAATATTTGAGAAAGAGAATTCCTGTATTTTATGGAACATATCCTTTCGCAGGTTATTGGCAAATCCTGAGGAAGCCCGGACGGCAAAAAAAGCTCCGCCTGTGCCTCCCAGCAGCATGGCCAGGGCAGTTCCCACCATTGCGACACCCATTGACACAATATAGGAGGTACCGCGGCTGCCAAGGATCCCATTGTCTATGATATTGCTGAGCAGCAGCGGCATAATGATTTCACCGATTACCTCCGTAATCATCAGGATAGGCCCGATGATCATCGATGAAAGGTATGGCTTTGCATATTTCCAGTATTCTTTCATACATTCTGTCCTTTCTTACACAAGCATGAACTTGTTTTATCCCGAACCTTATTTTGCCCTGATCTCCTCTTCCATTCCTGCGAGGTTGGCATTCAACTTATGCAACAGCCGCAAAAGGCTGCTTTGTTCTTCCTTTGTCAGTCCCTGAAAGATTCTTTGCTCGGAAGTAATGAAAATCTGCCTGCTTTGCTCCACGACTTCATCTCCTTTTCCGGTAATGCGGATGTGATTCAGCCGGTTGTCCTCCTGATCTGTGGTCCTCGTGATATAGCCGCCTTTTTCCAGCTTTTTCAGGGAAACGGCAACGGCTGCCGGGGATTTTTCCATGGATTCCGCAAGATCTTTCTGGGACGCAAAACAATTGTGGGAAATTCTCATCAATAAATGGTGCTGTGCCTGATAAACCCCTGTTTTATCCAGATAGCTCTGCATGATGGTTCGGTGTTTCATGGCAAAGCAAATGATCTCATGTAATATTCTCTTGCCGGTGGACACCCCGTCACTTTTATTTTTCATGGATTGCTCCAATCTTTTCACCTCCTGCTGGATTCCTGGGCGAATGGACCCGTCGCAGTACGGAATATATCAGCGTAATATATTTTCTGTATTTTTTGCAGCGGCATGATTGGGTAGCATTTATGTCATAATAATTAATGCCATAATCATTAGCTAGTTAACTGCAGATAGTATAATGCCTTGGGCTGGGAATGTCAAGAAAATGTTGATGGATATTTATGGATATTGATGGATATCCTCCTGGCGAACAGGGAAGCAATGCACGGGTGACCGGAAATGTGGCAACTCAGTAAAGAAAGGAGGCTTTGTCAGCCTCCTGAGATTTTTTGCATATTTTCCTTTCCCGAGGTTTTAACTTCCTATTTTGTACGATTCATAGCTCCCCGTATCAGGTTGTATCCAATAATCCCACCGGCAGCGACCAGCAAACTGATTCCCATTTTGTTCTTTTTGCGAGTGGTCACTCCCAGCTCTTCAGAGAATTCCGACATCATTTTTCTTACAGGTTTTCTGCCTTTCATGACTTTCATGCCTTTCATGATGAATTCACTCCTTTTTCTGTTTGATACAATTATTATCCCAAAGTCGGGCGTTTTCTAGCCTGAAAATATCCGGAAGCTTTCCTGTTTTCGTTTGGTTTTTCCAAAGAAAAGAATAGTTAAAAGGCGTAAATAAAAAGGTAAATAAAGGTATATAAAAACAAGCAAAGATAAATGGAAAGAGCAGAAGTTTTTTACAAAATTTAATCGGTAGTTTATAAATATTTTTGCTGGGTTGACGATATATATTAGTGTATTTAGTGTATACTTTACATGGAGACTTTTCATAATCGTGCTGTCTTACTCCTGGTTTCGGCGGGGATTTGGCTGCTTTTTCTTGCCGGATCCGCGGGATGCAGACCTGGCATGTGAGAGGGAGGAACGATGCGAATCAATAAAGATCAGGTGTTGCAATATCTTTTCAATATAACGATTGTCGTTCTTTTGGTATTGGTGCTTTATATCGGCACCAAGCCGCCTCAGGTGATCATAAGTGAAAATTATGTACGGATAACCGGTTTATACGGAGTGGGGATGCAAATAGAGGACATTGACCATCTTGAGCTGAGGGAGCTGCTGCCCCGGATCAGGACAAGGACAAATGGTATGAATCTGCTCGGCATTGCCAGAAGAGGGGTTTATGACCTGGAAGAGCTGGGGAAAACGAGACTCATTTCGTTTTCCACTGCAGGGCCCTTTGTACTGATGCATATGGGAGATGAGTGGATCGTCCTGAATTTCAAAAAGCCGGACGAAACGGAGGCTTTGTACCGGAAACTGCAGTCTGCAGTAGACGCGTCCTCTCCAAACAGCCCCGTTTCCAAACCAAAAATACAACAATAAGGACGGGTATTTTCCATTATCCCGCCCTTGATACTGTCTGTCTGCATGAGCATGAGGCAGTCATCAATTATTGTTGATTTTGTTCCAGATTGTTGACTGTATATGCAGAGATGAGGTTGTCAAGCAGCTGGCTGAACTCGACGACATCCGGATGAAGCAGCTCATCCTCCCCGTGGTCTGCTATCAGCTGATTGAGATGAGCGCGCAGGCTCTCGATTTCCTGTTCATTCACGATAGAGTGATCCGTCATTGTTTCCATTCTTTTCAAACCTTTCTTTTCA
>DHDO01000074.1:0-182 GCA_002399435.1 Firmicutes bacterium UBA4874 | reverse complement strand
ACCTTTCTTTTCAAACCTTTCTTACGCATAAAGTATATTTTACCGAATTTTCTTGTTTTATAGTACTTATGTAAGAATTATACACAATTACACAAACAAGCTACTAATTCTATATAAATCTTAAAATTCCTGCATAAATTACAAAATAATTTTGGCTTTTTTGCAAAAAATCCCCTAATGCA
>DHDO01000069.1:823-3433 GCA_002399435.1 Firmicutes bacterium UBA4874 | reverse complement strand
GCATCTTGACAGGTAATAAATACGCATTCATAAACATAACATCTTGACAGGCAATAAGCCCTCTGATAATCTATGAATGGTAATTTATCTTTCATTAGGTTTCCTTAACTCATAGTAGTGAGGTGGCCATACAATCCATACAAAAACTCAAAAGTACTGTTTCGGTCCAATCATCAAAATCCATTCCATTACAATATCCAAAAAGGAGAAGTGCTATCATGCAGGAAACTACATACGGAAAAATGAAAGTAAAGATCTTTAAAACTCGGGAAAAAATGGGGCAAACTGCAGCTCACGATGCGGCGGGACAAATCCGCACGCTGCTGCAGCAAAAAAGCGAGATTCATTGTGTGTTTGCCGCTGCTCCCTCCCAAAATGAGTTCCTTGCCTCTCTCGCCCGGGAAGATATTCCGTGGGAAAAAATCCACGCTTATCACATGGATGAATATGTGGGACTTGAAGTCGGACATCCTCAATCCTTCAATGAATTCCTGAGCAAAGCAATCTTCCGCCGCGTTCCGTTTGCATCGGTTCATTTGATTGACGGTCATGCTGATCCCAGGCAGGAATGTACGCATTACGCTGCCCTGCTGAAGGCCGCACCGCCGGATATTATTTTCATGGGCATCGGGGAAAACGGCCATATCGCCTTTAACGATCCCAGTGTCGCTGACTTTCACGACCCCAGGATCATAAAAGTGGTAACGTTGGATGAAACCTGCCGGCTGCAGCAGGTACATGACAACTGCTTCCCCACGCTGGAGGATGTGCCAAAGCAGGCCTTCACCCTGACCATACCCACCCTGATTCACGCTCCTTACCAGTTCTGTATTGTTCCCGGAAAGCTGAAAGCCAAAGCGGTGGCGGCAGCATTAACCGGAGAAATCAGTGAAAGCTGCCCCGCAAGTATTCTGAGACAGCAAAAAGGCTGCCGGATGTATCTTGACAAAGACAGCGCATCCGAATTGAACCAGGGTTCTTCCCTTTGAACCTGAACCTTATTGAACAGTATGCTTAATTGGCCAGTATGCTTAATTGAACAGTATACTGTATTGAACTGTATGCTTAATTGAACAGTATACTTCGTGAGTACCTCATCGAAAAAGGAATAATGGATCAGGAAGGCAGCCATACAAACAGCTGCCCCCCTTCTCTTGATACGGTAATGGACCGGATCTGCTATTTGGCATACCGCCCTTTTGTCAGCTGCGTTCCAATTTTTTTTACATTGGTCTGGTAGACGGCATTTGCTTTTTTCTCAACGGCCGCAATTCCGTTATCCACGGCAAATTTCAGGATGTCGTCCAACATAGCCCCCGCTTTTTCTTTGGAATTCGCCATCATTGCTTTTGGCAGCTGTTGGTCGATATAATCCTCCACCAGGGTCTTATTGATCCCTTCCGGGTCCGTAGGCTTGATGCCATCGGTCACTCCGACAAATTCATCCGTGCTCCATTTTGTCGGCGTCTGTAGATTGGCCTGGTTGCTGACAACCCAGCTTTGCTTATCCGGAGGCATCTTCTCATTCATGGCAAATTTCAGCTTGTCAATGGTATCGGCAAACCCCGGCTCCATCCAGAACCATAAACCCAACGCATTGACTTCATCCGGCGTCAGCTCATTCTCCGCTTTTTTCAGGATGGGCAGGCCGTCTTTGTCCAATTCGTCCCACAAATGCCCCTGAGGACCATACATTAACAGTTGCGCCGCTTCCGGTGTATAGAAGAACGATCGGAAGTCAAATATTCTCTGCGGCTTTTTCGCTTTTTTGGTAATGACGAATCCGCTTGCGCCTATCGTATTGCTCCATTCCCCGTAAAGGTCGTCAGACGATAATCCCTTTGCCGGCGGGAACAGATTGGGCACAACCATTTCGTAGGAGTCTCCCGGATGATTCTCCATATAGATTTTTCGGAATTTATTCTCATCATCCATGGATTGATCATAGAAGGACAGTCCGTTTCGCCCGGCTGCCATTTTTTCCAGAACCTGATCGCTGCTGTCGGTAAACTGGGTTTCGGAAATCAGGCCTTCTCTCCACCATTTGTTGATTTCCATAACAACTTCCCGGAACAGGGGATCCCGGAAAATCAGTTGATATTTGCCGTCCAGCACCGTATACCATCCGGTTCGCACGCCCCCATAGGACCGGTAAAAAGCATTAAGCAGTACTCCGCCGTTTCCGCCTGCTGAGAACTGTACCGGAGTCACGCTCAGGCCGTCCACCGTCTTAGGTACTTCGTCCCGCACCCTGCAGGCATAATGATACAGATCATCAAAGGTTTCCAGCTTGGGACTGCCCAGCTTTTTATAGATGCTGTCCACATACATCCACGCCATGTTTCCCCCGGTGTGATAGGAATCGACCCATTGCGGAATGATATAGAGCTTCCCATCCACCTTCAGCATTTTGCGGGTGGATTCCAGAAGATTCTGCTCCATCGTCGGATTCTTTTTCATATAGGGCTCCAAAGGCTGCAGCAAGCCCAGCTCAATCATCCTCAGGTAGTCCTGATTCCGATCCATGAAAATGGAATCCGGCAAATCCCCGGACGTGATCAGGGTATTCAATTTTGCCTGTGCATCAGTATCCGGTTTGGAAAATTCAAT
>DHDO01000069.1:0-655 GCA_002399435.1 Firmicutes bacterium UBA4874 | reverse complement strand
TTCAGATTCCAGCCCTCATAATTATAATATTGGGTAAAAGTATAGGGCGTAAGATCCTCTTCCGCTGCTTTGTCCTTTGTTTTTGAATCCGTGGAGTCGGAAGCTTTCGTTTTGCCAGTACCTTTCGGGGGTTTTTTATCAGACCCGTTTTTCCCGCAGGCGACCAACAGCAGAACGGCAGCCAGAACAATGGCAATCAGGCAAACCAATCGGCTTTTTTTCACTTTTGACACCTCCATATCATTGTAAGGAATCGCAGCATCCTCTCCTTTATGTATATGTGGCAATATCCGGGATCAGTATTACAAATATCCTGCTCTTGCTATGGCTATTTGAAAAAACGGCTTATCCCCAAAGAGACAAACCGTTTTTATCAGCATTTTACATAAGCATTTTTTTACAAAATCTTTTTTTACATGAACGTTTTTCTACATAATCATTTTTTTCACATGAGCATTTTTTATAAGCATGGATTTGCATGAAATGTTCCTTCCAGGCAGAACTATTTGATCCGGCTGATGCCCTCCTGCAGCCTTTCGCTGTCCAGCATTCCATAGGCGCCTGTCATGATAAAGCCGTCTTTATCAATAAACAAAGTGGTGGGAATGGACGAAATGCCGTATGCATATGCAGCCTCCTGTTCCACATCAAAGTA
>DHDO01000107.1:8054-8579 GCA_002399435.1 Firmicutes bacterium UBA4874 | reverse complement strand
CAGGAAGCCGGCAAGACAGGAAAGACAGCTTCGGCAGCGGAAAATACAGGGACGTCTCCGGTTCCGAAAGCTGTTTCCGGATCCGGGGCAGAGACTTTTGCCTCAGGGGAAACAGAGCAGCCGGAGGAAAGTATTGATTACTTCATGTTTGAAATGAAGTACCGGGGCAGCCGGGCAAAAATCAAGGAGAGTCAGCGAAAATACCTGAAATATCTGGAGGGCAAGAACCGGATTCTGGATATCGGTTGCGGCCGGGGCGAGTTTGTGGAGCTTTTGACCGAGCAGGGAAAAACCGGCATCCGGGGAATCGACATCAATGAGGATATGGTCACGTTTTGCAGGGACAAGCATCTTCCAGTGGAATACGGAGACGCCGTAACCTATCTGAAGTCCGTTCCGCAGGGAGAGCTGGAAGGGATTTATATGGGGCAGGTGGTGGAGCATCTTCCCTATGAGGACATGATCCGGCTGATCCGGCTGGCTTATGAAAAGCTGGCGGACGACGGCGTCTTTATCGTCGAGACG
>DHDO01000107.1:1503-7837 GCA_002399435.1 Firmicutes bacterium UBA4874 | reverse complement strand
TTTATACTGAAATCCACCGGATTTTCTTCCGTGGAGAACATTTACTTTTCGGAAATCCGGGATAAGATTCCTGCGCTTCGGGGAAGCGGAATCGAGAACGAAGAGGAGTTCAATGCCGCCATGGGAAGGGTAAACGACCTTCTGTTCGGAATGCAGGACTATGCGGCAATTGCGCGGAAATAGAACAGGATGAAAACAGTTATGAAGAAAGTTGCTTTTGTTGTTCCATGGTACGGGGAAAAGATTCCGGGCGGGGCGGAGGATGCCTGCCGGGAGCTGGCAAAACATCTGAAGCAGGACGGGGTGGACATGGAGATCCTGACGACCTGTGTCCGGGAGTTTGCCAGTGACTGGGGCCGGAATGTATATAAGCCGGGAACGGAAACGGTGGGCGGTATCCCGGTGAGACGGTTTCGGGCCGCTTCCAGGGACCGGGCCGCGTTTGACCGGGTGAATGCCGCATTGATGCGGGGTCAGCCGGTCCGCCGGCAGGAGGAGGAGATTTTTTTCCGGGAGATGGTCCACAGTCCGGATCTAACCCGCTATATCAGGGAACATGCATCGGACTATCATTGCTTTATTCACATTCCGTATCTGTTCGGCACTGCCTATTACGGTATTCCGGCCTGTCCGGAAAAGAGCATTCTGATCCCATGTCTCCATGATGAAAGTTATGCTCATCTGGACGGGATACGAAGGATTTTTGGGCAGGTCCACGGACTGATCTTTCTTTCCCGGCCGGAAGCGACGCTGGCGGAGCGCCTTTACTCTATAGAAGGCAAGAAGCGCCAGGTGATCGGTTTGGGCATCCGGCAGGATTATTCCGCCGATCCCAGGCATTTTTTCCGCAAATATAAACTGAAACATCCCTTTCTCCTTTATGCCGGAAGAAAGGATGCCGGCAAGAATGTTCCGCTGCTTCTGCAGTATTTCGGGGAATTTCTATCGGAGCATCCGGACTGCCCCCTGGACCTGGTCCTGATCGGAGGGGGAGAGATCGGGATTCCTGCGTCCTGCCGGGGCAGGGTACGGGATCTGGGATTCGTGCCGATTCAGGATAAATACAATGCCTGTTCCGCTGCGCTTGCTTTGTGCCAGCCTTCCTTCAATGAGAGCTTTTCCATTGTGATTATGGAAAGCTGGATAGGGCGGCGGCCGGTGCTGGCGAACAGCAAATGCGCAGTGACCCGGGATTTCTGCGTACAGTCCAACGGAGGGCTTTATTTTGACGGGTATCGTGAGTTTGAAGGCTGCCTGGAATATTTGATGGATCACAGGGAAACGGCGGATCAGCTGGGAAGACAGGGAAGGCGATTCGTAGGGGAAAACTTTGCCTGGGATGTCGTCACCGGAAGATATCGGAAATTTATTGAGGAATTGTACACTTAAGCTGGGGGGAGACAGGATGCCACGCATTGTTCAGATTTTACCCACCGTTGTCTATGGAGATGCGGTCAGCAATCACGCTCTTGCCCTGGCTGACATTCTGAAGCAGATGAATCTGGAAACGGAGATTTATGCCCAGAACATAGGCCGCGGCGCACAGGGAAAGGTAAAGCATATGGATAGATATCGGAATTCCGGAAAGGATATCCTGATTTATCATATGTCCACCGGTACCAGCTTGTCCCGGGATGTGATGAAGATGCCGTCTTTCCGGAAAGTAATGATTTATCACAACATTACGCCGCCGGAGTTTATGCGGGATTACAGCTGGCGGGATTACCGGATTTTAAGGGAAGGGCGCCGGCAGCTGGCCATGATGAAGGACACCTTCGACTGGGCTTTCGGGGATTCGGAGTACAACTGCAGGGAACTTTCACAATATGGGTATCGGAATGTGCATCTCCTGCCGATCCTGATTTCCTATCCGGATTATGGGAAAGTACCGTCCCGCAGGATCCTGACAAAGTATCAGGATGGACGCACCAATATTTTGTTTCTGGGAAGGATCGCGCCGAATAAAAGGCAGGAAGATATCATCAAGACTTTTTTTTATTACAGGAACTACATGGATCCCACTTCCCGGCTGTTTTTGGTGGGCTCCTATACGGGAATGGAGCGTTATTACGGCGCCCTGCAGCTGCTGACAGAAAAGCTGGAGCTTGCAGATGTCTTCTTTACCGGAAAGGTGCCTTTTGAGGAAATTCTGGCGTATTATCGGATCAGTGATGTATTTTTGTGCATGAGTGAGCATGAAGGCTTTTGCGTGCCCCTGATCGAGAGCATGCTGTTCCAGGTCCCCATCCTGGCATACAGCAGTACAGCGATTCCTGATACCCTGGGCAATGCCGGGGTTTTGCTGAAGGAAAAGGATTATGGGATTGCCGCGGAGCTGCTGAACCGGATTGTTCACGACCAGGTGCTGCGGGATAAGCTGATTGCAAATGAAGCCAAACGATTGGAGCATTTTTCCTATGAAAGGGT
Source organism: Firmicutes bacterium UBA4874 (assembly GCA_002399435.1). Classification (GTDB taxonomy): domain Bacteria; phylum Bacillota; class Clostridia; order Caldicoprobacterales; family DTU083; genus UBA4874. The sequence continues at coordinate 5,410 of DHDO01000107.1, read as the reverse complement.
GGCCGGCTGCGTCCGGGAATATATAAAGGAAATACTGGGTGAAGAAAATGAGCAGAAGTAGAATCGCAATGATCGTGCAGCGGTATGGCAGGGAGATCAACGGCGGATCCGAGCTGTACTGCAGACAGATTGCCGGAAAGCTTGCGGAGGATTATGATGTGCAGGTTTTGACGACCTGCGCCACCGATTATTATGACTGGGCCAATCATTATCCGGAAGGACTGCAGCAGGTGGATGGGATACCGGTGTTGCGGTTTCGTGTGGATCAGGAGAGGGATCGGCGCCGTTTTGACCAGCTGTCATCCCGGGTATATCACAATCCGCATGCCAGCCTGAAGGATCAGATGGAATGGATGGAGCTTCAGGGCCCGCTGTCCTCCGGACTGATTGATTATATCCGGCAAAACCGGGAGAATTATGATATCTTTATTTTTATGACCTATCTTTATTACACCACCTTCGCCGGACTCCGACAGATCCCGGAGAAAAGCATGCTGATACCGACGGCCCATAACGAGCCTTCCATTTATATGGGAATTTTTTATCCGTTTTTTCATCTTCCGAGGGCTGTGATTTATCTGACGGAGGAAGAAAAGCAATTGGTAAACCGCACGTTCCATAACGGCTACAAGCGGTCCGATGTGGTTGGCATCGGGATCGACCTGCCCGGACAGATTGATGCCGGGGCGTTCCGGGAGAAATACCACATCCCCGGGGATTTTCTCATTTATGTGGGCAGACTGGATGAGTCCAAGGGATTACCCCGTCTGTTCGACTATTTCCTGCGCTATAAAAAAGAGCATCCTTCCGATCTCAAACTGGTGCTGATGGGCAAAGCGGCAATGGATATTCCGCGGGATCCGGACATTCTGCCTTTAGGCTTTGTCAGTGACGGGGACAAATACAACGGAATGGCCGCCGCCCGGCTGCTGGTCCTTCCTTCCCGCTTTGAGAGCCTGTCCATGTCGGTGCTGGAAAGCATGGCTCTGGGAGTGCCGGTTCTGGTCAACGGAAAGTGCGATGTGCTGAAGGGGCACTGTATCCGAAGCAACGGCGGGCTGTACTACATCAATTATTACGAATTTGAAGAATGCCTTCACCTTCTGACCGGCAGAAAAGACATGTATGAAAAAATGGAGGAAAATTGTGTAAAATATATCCATGATCACTATACCTGGAAAAGTGTCATGGCAAAATACAAAAAATTGATCGATCAAACGCTGGAGGACATCCGTTCGCAGTCGGTTTCCGGCTGAAGGCAGGATGCCGGAGGAAAATCCTTTTCCGCCGGGCAGGTTCGATCATGGGAAAGGTGTTGAAAACCATGAAGGGTTCCTTCATATTATTGTCGATGGTCTGCATCCTTCTTGACTGTTGGCTTTTGTCGAAAAAAGAGAACAGAAAAAGTATGCCGGAGAACCTTTTTCTTTCCGTATCCGGTGTTGTTGTCTGGCTGGCAGCCGCGGCTCTGGGCCTGACGATTCTGGGAGAATACAGTCTGGTTCATCTAAATTTGATATTGGCGGTCACCGCTGCATTGCTTTGCCTGGCTCTGCTCTTTACCGGGATGGCGGACAGGCGGCGCAGAAAACAGCCCGGCAGCGATGCCGGAGTCGGCGCGGGTCGGGGGCAGGAACCTGTAGGCGATGCTGCCCTCCTTCGGAAGAAACCGGATCGGTACCATCTGATCCTTTTTCTGATCTGTCTGGCGGCCTTGCTCCTTTATGTGCTTTTTCCCACGGAATATCTTATCGGCGGGCGGGATCCCGGCGTCTATACCATACAGGGAGCTTACATCAATCAAAGCGGCGGATTGTATATCCATGATAATTATCTCAGTGAAAATTACGAAAGGCTTCAGGACGTGATTCGCAACGGATACCCGGGCTTTTATTCCGCCTTTGAGCGTGGCCTTTCCAGGGATCCCGGCCAGATCATTCCTCAGTTTCTGCCTATGTTTCCCAGCGTACTGGCCATTGGCTTTTCTCTGGCCGGTGTGGACGGCGCCGTGCGGGTCAACGCCCTGATCGCGGTTCTGTCCCTGATTGCCTTTTATGCGTTTGCAAAAGGGTTGATCGGGCGAAAAGGCGCCCTGCTGGCAACGCTGCTGCTGGCCATCAATCCATCCCAGATCTGGAATGCGCGCATTACCCAGACGGAAATCCTGTCCCAGTTTCTGTTTTTCGCCGCCATGGCTGTCTTTACGGAGGGATATCGCAGGAACGACCGGAAGGCAGCTGCGATCAGCGGAATCTTGATGGGCATCAGCTGTTTCAATCGGATTGACACTTACATATTCGGACTGGGGATTTATCTCTGTACTGCGTACATTATTCTGGTCCACCGGGGGAAAAGCCGGTTTTATCTTACCACATCGCTGTGGTATACCGTTGGTATGGTATTATCCGTGTTGTACGGATTCCGGTACAGTGCGCCCTATTACCGGGATCTGTGGGTGATTGGTTCTTTAAAGATGCTGCTGCTGGCCAACGCTGCTTTCGTCCTGCTGATCCCCCTGGCTTTTCTGATCCGGAAACTTATTATCGACCGGAAGCCGGATACGTTTCGTCCTCTGTTTTTCTGTAGCATGCGGTTGAAACGGCGAAGGCTTCCCCAGTGGTTCACCTGTGTTCTGTTTGCCCTGTTCCTGTTTGCTTCCTTTATTCGCCCACTCTATTTTACAGGCGGATTTGAAGTCGGCACAGAGGAATATTTCAGAACCCATTCCTTGTTGGAATTCGGCTTCTATGTTCCTCAGATTGCCATGCTTTTTGGTTTTCTGGGTGTTTATCACATCATACGGGGAAAGGGGATACACCCTTATCTGATTTTTATTGCCATTTCTGCTGCCAGTATTTTGATCTATACGTACCAGCCCAGTATTACTCCGGATCATCCCTGGGCGTCCCGAAGGTGGATTACGGTCAACATCCCGGTGGTCCTTCTTATGGCGGTTTATGGAATACAGAAAATTAGATTTTACGGGAGAAGTTGGAATCGTTGGATCAAGAACGCCGTTGTTTTTTCGTTATTCATTTTTTCGCTGTCGCAATCCGGATTGTTTCTCTTTCAGAGTATGTTCAAAGGATATGGGGCACAGTTTGAGAAGGTGGCCAGAGCAATACCGGAGGACACGCCGGCATTTGCGGAAGACGGTCAACTGGCTTCTCCCCTGACCTATATCAATGGAAAGAAAGTGTATCTGTTGAAGGAGGGAGGCTTTTCGCAGCCGATGGCAGATTTCATAAAGGAGGAAGGATCCATTTATGGAGTTGGCTGGCCAAATTACAAACAGGTCGATTTTATGTTCCGAAACGGTATATCTTTGTCCCGCGTGCATGATGAATGGATCAGGGGATTCTATCCGGAACAAAGCCGTGGGCATTATCCGGAAAAGGTGGTTCCGCGGGACTACGACGCTGGCGTCCGTCGTCTTGACTATTCCCCTGAAAACCTGTATTATACGTACAGCCTGCCTGCCGACTTTGAGACACGAAACGGTGTTCCAGACGGGGGCAGTATAACTTCCAACGGACAGGCCGGATTTTTGCTGTTTGGCAACTATACCTCCCTGTCGGCCGGTACCTATGAATTGTCCTTTTCAGGAAAGCTGCCGGAGGCTCACCAGGGAATCAGCAGGGACACGGCAGCAAGTGCTGCGGACAGCAGTGGAATGAAACAGGGCAGTAAGGCAGGAAAACCTCATTCGGAGGAAGATGCGGATGAGAAAACGGGATTTATCGATATTGTCTGCCGTCAGGGCGGACAGAAGGTGAGCCTGGGGAATCTGACGGACTTTTCGAACGGCGGGAAGCTTTCCGGTACCCTGTCCTTTACCCTGGATCAGGAGGAAAAGGATGTGGAATTCCGGGTTTATGCCGGAGAAGGCGTTTCCCTGACGGTGGAT
>DHDO01000107.1:0-1320 GCA_002399435.1 Firmicutes bacterium UBA4874 | reverse complement strand
ACCATATTGATCACAGGGGCAAAGGGACAACTGGGACATGCGCTGATGCGGTATGCCGGCAAGGATTCGTCGATGCGGTTTATACCGGTTGATCTTGCGGATGCAGATATTACCGTGCTGGACGAGGTGATTCGTCTGGTGCGTGAGGCAAAGCCGGATATTCTCATCAATTGTGCGGCCTATACGGCGGTGGATCAGGCCGAATCTGATGCAGACCGGGCCTTCCTGGTCAATGCGGTGGGTCCGAAAAATCTGTCCATTGCAAGTTTTGATCTTGGGATTCCCATGGTACAGATCTCCACGGATTATGTTTTCGACGGCAGCGGGGCGAAGGACAGGGACGGGAGATTGCGGCCCTATCGGGAATCGGATCCCATTTCGCCGCAGACCGTTTATGGCCGGACCAAACGCCTGGGAGAACTCATGACCATGCAGCACAATCCCCGGCATTACATTATCCGGACCGCATGGCTGTATGGAGAAGGACATAATTTTGTACGGACCATGCTTCGTCTGGCTTCCGGGAAGGATCCCGTACGGGTGGTGGACGATCAGACAGGGAGCCCGACCAGTGCGGATGAGCTGGCAAAGGCAATTCTTGCGCTGATCCGGACCGGACAATATGGACTGTACCACGGCACCTGTGAGGGAGCCTGCACCTGGTATGATTTCACAAAGGAAATCTACCGGCTGAAAGGGATCCGGAAAGAGGTCCTTCCCATATCCACGGAGGATTACCCCACGCCGGCCAGACGGCCCGCGTATTCCGTGCTGGAGAATTATCTGCTGGATCAGACAACGAAAATCCGTTTTGCCTCCTGGCAGGATGCCATACGAAATTACTTATGCGATTAGGCGGTCCGTACCGGGCCGCGGAATGAAACAATCCATACAGATCTGCCGGAACATTGACAGGATAACGGAAAGACGGCAGGATGGAAAGGGGCTTTTGCAAATGAAAGGTATTATATTGGCGGGAGGGACCGGCTCCAGGCTGTATCCCCTTACGAAAGTAACCAATAAGCATCTGCTTCCGGTCGGAAAATATCCCATGATTTTTTATCCCATATCCCGTATGAAAGAGGCCGGGATCGGGGAAATCCTGGTGGTGACCGGTCGGGAGCATATGGGAGACGTGGTCGCATTGCTGGGCAGCGGTTATGATTATGACCTGCGGTTTACCTTCAAGGTGCAGGATCAGGCGGGAGGAATCGCGCAGGCACTGGGCCTGGCGGAGAATTTTGCCGGTGGGGACCGCTGTGTGGTGATACTGGGCGACACTATTTTTTCCGGAAGCATTGCCTCTTATGTCCGTCATTT
>DHDO01000081.1:3461-12618 GCA_002399435.1 Firmicutes bacterium UBA4874 | reverse complement strand
AAATGGCTGGCCCGAAATTCCCGCGTGGTGATGTTTGATGAGCCAACCCGGGGCATTGATGTTGCAGCGAAGGTTGAGATTTATCATCTGATGAATGAGCTCAAGAAAAACGGGATAGGCGTATTGTTTGCTTCCTCTGAAATGCAGGAGATTATGGGAGTTGCCGACCGTATCCTTGTCATGTGCGATGGGCGGATGATCGGCGAACTTTTTCCGGAAAGCTGTACTCAAAATGAAATTCTGGAGTATGCCACCCGATTTGAGAGCAAATTTCAAAAGGCCGATTCTGCCTACGCATCGGAAGGAGCATGAAAAACATGGAAAGAACACAAAAAAGAAATCCCCTGCACAGGATTCTGGCGATACGCGGCATGGGCCAGGTGATCACAGTGACCATAGGCCTTGTGGTACTGTGCGTTGTATTCGGCATTCTCAACCCGTCCTTCTTTTCCGGACGGAATGTGGGAAATCTGCTGCGCCAGGTAGCGCCGATCCTCATTATCGGAATCGGGCAATCCTTTGTCCTGATTACCGGAAACATTGATCTTTCCATTGGTTCCGTGGTGGGAATGAGCTGCATGCTTTCTGCCACCATGATGGCCAATGGAGTGAACCCCTGGGTAGCCACTTTTATCACCCTGACTTGCTGTCTTGTGATAGGGATCGTCAATGGGGAGCTGGTTGCCCGCTGCAAGCTGCCGCCTTTCATTGCCACACTGGGTACCATGACCATTGCCCGCGGCATTGCGCAGATTGCCAACAACAATTATAACACCGATTCCATCGGCGAGGCTGCCGAAGGATTTCGTAATTTCTTTTATTATGGCAGGTTTCTGGGCCTGTACAATACCATCTGGATTGCGGCAGTTCTTTGGCTGGTCGGCAATTTTCTGCTCAGCCGCACACGGACTGGCCGGCATATTTACGCCATCGGGTCCAATCCGGAGGCAGCCAGGCTGTCCGGCGTCAATATCAACAGTACCACCATCAAGGTTTATCTTGTCAGTGCCTTTTGCTCCTGTGTGGTGGGGATGATCATCTGCGCCACCAGTGGCATGGGAACCATGGATGCGGGGAATGGATATGAAATGTTTGCGGTGGCTGCTTCGGTCATCGGCGGCGTTTCCACTCTTGGCGGACAAGGCATTTTACCGGGCACGGTGATTGGTGCATTTATCTGGGGCGTTTTGCAGAATGGTCTGCAGTTTGCAGGTGCCCCGGTCGCCATCCGGAATATCATTATCGGCATCATTGTAGTGGTATCGGTTTTGCTGGATGTTGTCCTGCGAGGCAGCCGGCCCCGCCACTTTTTCAGGAAAAGCCGTCCTGCTTCCGGAGCGGAAGGAAAAAGTACCCCGGCCTGACAGGAAAGCATTCCTGCTTTCTTTTCTGATCATAAATGAATAAAGAACAAGGAGGTCATATCATGAAAAAAGTCATCTGGAAAAAGTCCCTTGCTTTGCTGACCATAGGCGCAATGCTGCTGTTTGCGGCTGCCTGCAGCAGTGATTTGAAGAATCCTGCTTCCGGCAACAAGGCACCAAAGCCCTCGGAAAGCGCGGGAGCGGGCAAAACGGGTTCTGCCGGGGACAGCGAAAAATATCGGATTTATTTGATTTCGATGGATCAGATGGATCAGCATTGGGTTAATATGGATAAGGGAGCAAAGAAGGCAGTGGAGGCGCTGGGAAATGTCGATTACAAATGGACGGCGCCGGATGTAAAGGATGATGCCAAGCAAATCGAATGCATCAACAATGCGGTTGCGGACGGCGCGGACGCTATTCTGCTGGCTGCCAACGGCCCGGACGCTGCCGTTTCCTCTTTGAAGGAAGCGGAATCCGCAGGTGTAAAAATTGTCTATGTGGATTCTCCGGCCAATCTGCCAGCCGTAAAAACCTTTTGTACCGATAACAAGGCAGCCGGAGCAACTGCCGCAAAACAACTGCTTGCCGCTTTGAAGGACAAAGGCGTCACTTCCGGAAAAATCGGCATTATCGGTGTCAACGCCGCTACCCAGTCCACTGTGGACCGTGAGAGCGGATTCCGTTCCGCCTTTGAGGGAAGCGACTTCGAACTCCTGGAAACGCAGTACAGTGATGGCGATGCCGCCAAGTCCAAGGACGTTGCCACCAACTACATTGCGCAGGGCTGCGTCGGGATTTTCGGGACCAATGAAGGCAGTACGGTCGGTACGGGCAATGCAATAAAGGAAGCGGGCGGAGAAGCCATCGGTGTTGGATTTGATAAATCGGATACGATTCTTGGGCTGATCCGGGATGGTTCCCTTCTTTGTGTAATGGCTCAGAATCCGGATAAAATGGGTTCTGAAGGGATCAAAGCCGCCGTCGCCGCATTGGACGGCAGTGATAAGGGGGACGGCTCCACGGTGGATACCGGCGTTACTGTTTTGAAGAAAGACAATATCTGAGGGAGAGGATATTTCAGGTTTTTCTCCGGCTGAGGGGCAGCTGTGAAAAGCCCGCTTCACAGAATGCGGGATGGATAAGCATCAGCACGGACCAATTCATTTGATCTGCAGATGTTTCGATCAGAGAGTGCGGCAGGGTTTTCCTGCCGCCTTTTTTGTGCGCCCGGCATGGGCGCAAACTGACGGATGAAAATTCCGTACATGCCCTGGCAGTGGGAAATGTTCAGCCAAGGCAAGGATGTCCGCCGTGAGGGGAATCGGAAGGAAGCCGATAGATGGCGCTGTTTCTAAAAATCTGGTCAGGCAGGACAAAAGAGTTTCGTTTCCGGCGGGTGAGTGCTATAATGAAATGGAGGACAAAAAGCAAATCCAAATATAGGACAGATAATGCAGAATGATATCAAGTGCCGGATGCGGACAAACGATATCCTTCATTGGAGGAATACAAAATGAAATTGGGTAAATATGGATATACTAGAGTTGCTGCAGCAGTTCCCGATGTCCGGATCGGGGATCCGGCACGGAATGCCGCAGAGATTTCTGATCGGATCCGGGATGCAGATCACCATGGCGTGAAGGTGATGGCGTTTCCGGAGTTATCGCTGACAGGATACACCTGCGGTGATCTGTTTCACCAGAGTTCCCTGCTGGATGCTGCCCGGCAGGCAATGCAGGAACTGCTGGCCCGTACAAGACATTGTGATGTGCTTGCCGCGGTGGGTATGCCGGTGGAGGCGGAGGACCGGCTATTCAACTGTGCGGTGGTATTCCATTCCGGGAGGATTCTTGGTGTCATTCCAAAGACCTTCCTGCCCAATTACAATGAATTTTACGAGAAAAGATGGTTTGCTTCCTCTTCGGACCGCAGCTATGATTCGGTACATCTTCTGGGTCAGGAGATTCCATTCGGTGAGAATATTCTGTTTCAGGCAGGGAATTCGGATTTATGTATCGGTGTGGAGATCTGCGAAGATTTATGGATGCCGATTCCGCCCAGCTCCCATCATGCGCTTCATGGGGCCAACCTGATTCTGAATCTGTCTGCCAGCAATGAAACCGTTTCAAAAGGCGATTACCGGCGGGAGCTGGTCCGGCAGCAGTCCGCAAGATGTCTTGCAGGCTATGTGTTCTGCTCTGCCGGACAGGGGGAATCCACCACCGATCTGGTTTTCGGAGGGCATACCATACTGGCTGAAAACGGGCATATCGTCCGAGAGATGATTTTTCCGGAGCCTTCTGCCTGCACCTGTTATGATATGGACATTGAGAAGCTCCGGAATGACCGGATCCGAAGCAACAGTTTTGCGGCAAAGGCGGAGCCGGAGGAATATCGGTTCATAAAGTTCGATTGGAACGGGGATCCGGATGTCAAGGAGTGTTTTTCTGTTGATCCTCATCCCTTTGTTCCCGGCGATGAGTCGGAGAAAGACGCAAGATGCAGGGAAATTTTCCGCCTGCAGTCTGTAGGCCTGGCGGAACGGCTGAGGAAAACGGGAATTCAGAAGGCAGTGATCGCTGTTTCCGGCGGATTGGATTCCACATTGGCTCTGCTGGTGACAGCGAACGCATTCCGCACTCTTGCCCTTCCCGATAGAAACATTATCGGGATTACCATGCCGGGTCTTGGCACAACGAAACGAACGCATCAGAATGCGGTAACATTGATGCGGGAGCTTCGCATAACCACAAGGGAAATATCAATTGTGGAGGCCTGTATGCAGCATTTCCGGGACATCGGTCACGACGCTTCGGTTCATGATGTCACATTTGAAAATACACAGGCGCGGGAGAGAACGCAGATCCTGATGGATGTGGCGAATCAGGAAGGAGGCCTTGTCGTCGGTACCGGGGATTTATCGGAGCTGGCCCTTGGCTGGTGCACCTATAACGGCGATCATATGAGCAACTATGCCGTGAACGCCGGAGTTCCGAAGTCCCTGGTGCGGCATCTGGTATCCTGGTATTCGGAGACGGCGAAGAACGAAAGGGTCGCAGAGGCGCTGAGGGATATTCTGGATACTCCCATCAGTCCGGAGCTGCTGCCGGCGGATAAAGACGGGCATATTGCCCAAAAGACGGAAGAAACCATCGGGCCCTATGACCTTCACGACTTCTTTCTGTACCACATGGTCCGCAATGGTTTATCTCCTGCCAAGATTCTGAAGCTGGCAACCCTGGCGTTTCCATCGTATCCTCCCCGGGAGATTCTGAAATGGCTGACCGTTTTTTACAAACGATTTTTTACGCAGCAGTTCAAGCGGTCCTGCCTGCCGGATGGGGTAAAGATCGGTTCTGTCTGCCTGTCTCCCCGCGGGGACTGGCGCATGCCCAGCGACGCCTCCGCCGGGTTGTACCTTCGGGAGCTAAAGGCTGCGGCTGCCGAATTGGAGAACGGCTCGCTGTGAGGACGGAGACATGCCAAAATCATTTTGGCCTTTTTGGCGAAAAGGGAGGATTTTCGGGTCCCCGAGCCGAATAATATAACATAGGGAAATATATCGAAATATTGAACGGAGGTTCTTTTTTGTTGATGAATCTGCCAAACACTCTGACTTTGGTACGGTTTTTATTGGTTGGCGTATATGCTTTTTTCTATTTCAATGAGGGCCTGGCAAATAATGAAATGTGGGCATTCCTGATTTTTCTTCTTGCAGGGCTGACTGACATGTTGGATGGTGAGATTGCCCGACGTCACAATCAGATCACCAAATGGGGGAAAATGATGGATCCGCTGGCGGACAAGCTGATGCTGATGACCGTCCTGATTTGTCTGTTTATTGATCACAGGATTCCGCTTTGGGCCGTATCCGTTGTTGTATTGAAAGAACTGATGATGATTTTCGGAGTGGCACTTTTATACGGTAAAAAAAAGATTGTGGTACAATCCAATTTCTATGGCAAATTTGCCACGGTTTTGTTTTACATCGCCATCACTGCCCTGGTATTCGATTTCCGCTATGCCGATTACATTTTATGGGCTGCAATTGTGAGCACGGTTGTTTCTTCCCTGCAGTATGCTTATGCTTACTCGGCTATCGTAAGAAGAAAGGAAGAGTCCGGACAGGATAATGTCCTGAAGGGATCGGAGAGCGCGGGAAGTCCGGACGGAGAGAAGGGGCAGAAGACAGAAGGGAAAAAGTGGAACAAGGATTGGGAAGGCAAGCTTTCGGAGAAGGATGTACCGTTGGAACAATCCGCTGGTTCTAACGGGAAAGGCGATTGACAATACCCGATTCTGGGTTATAATGGGATTGACAATACCCGATTCTGGGTTATAACGCGATTGACAATACCTGATTTTGGGTTATAATAGACAAAGAGAACAAAATAGAGGAATGGCAGGGAAAAAGAGGAGTACATATCGGTCTTTCTACAGAGAAGGGAGCTCACGGGCTGAAAGGCTCCCGGGAACAGACAATATGGAAGGTCGCTTTTGAGCTTTTTGGCCGAACGGATAGGGATACCGACAGGTCATTACGGACGCTCCCGTTATAGGGCCAAAGCGTCTGCCGGGTTGTTTTTGGAGGCCCGGCAGAAAGAAAGGTGGTACCACGAAACAGTCTTCGTCCTTTGGGACGGAGTCTTTTTTTTATTTTGGGACATGGAATAAAATCAGGAATGGAGGAGTATCGTTATGAGCGAAAAAGTGGATAGGCAGACCGGGAATATTGCGAAGACTTACGATCCCGGTCAGGTGGAGGACCGAATCTATCAGGAATGGATGAAAAAAGGATATTTTCATGCGGAGCCGGATCAAAACAAGAAACCTTTCTGTATCGTGATTCCGCCGCCGAACATTACAGGCCAGCTTCACATGGGTCATGCTCTGGACAATACCTGGCAGGATATTCTGATACGCTGGAAGCGCATGCAGGGATACAGTACGCTGTGGGTACCCGGCACCGATCATGCCAGCATAGCCACTGAGGCAAAAATAGTTGCAAAGCTGGCAGAAGAAGGGCTCACGAAAAATGATGTGGGCAGGGATGGTTTTTTGAAGCGGGCATGGGAATGGAAGGACCAGTACGGCGGCAGGATTGTCGATCAGCTGAAAAAGCTGGGGTCTTCCTGCGACTGGTCCCGGGAACGCTTCACCCTGGACGAAGGCTGCAGCAAGGCAGTCATCGAGGTGTTCGTCCGTTTGTATGAAAAAGGGCTGATTTATCAGGGAAACCGCATTATCAACTGGTGTCCCCAATGCAAAACCGCCCTCTCCGATGCGGAAGTGGAATACAAAGAGAAGCAGGGCTGGTTCTGGTACATCGCTTATCCCATAAAGGGCAGTGAGGAGAAAGTGATCCTTGCCACCACACGGCCTGAGACCATGCTGGGCGATACAGCTGTGGCGGTGCATCCCGAGGACAAAAGATATCAGCATCTCATCGGGAAAACCGTGCTCCTTCCGCTGGCGAACCGTGAGATACCAATCATTGCCGACACCTATGTGGACCGGGATTTCGGTACCGGTGTGGTGAAAATTACGCCTGCCCATGATCCCAACGACTTTGAAGTGGGTCTGCGGCATCAGCTGCCGCAGATCCGGGTCATCAACGATGATGGAACCATGAATGCCGAGGCGGGGCAATATGAGGGAATGGACCGCTATGAAGCCAGAAAGGCCATTGTGGAGGACCTGAAAAAACTGGGCCTGATGGTGAAGATCGAGGAGCACACACATAATGTAGGAGAATGTTACCGCTGCTCCACAACGGTGGAGCCCATTATTTCCAAACAGTGGTTTGTAAAGATGAAGCCGCTGGCAGAGCCTGCCATTGAAGCAGTTCGTTCCGGGCAGATCCGGTTTGTCCCGGATCGGTTTGCGAAGATTTATTACAACTGGATGGAGAACATAAAGGATTGGTGCATCTCCAGGCAGCTTTGGTGGGGGCATCGGATCCCGGCCTATTATTGTGAAAAATGTGGTGCAACCGTAGTCGCCAGGGAAAAGCCCACCCATTGCAGCCGCTGCGGAAATGATCAATTCCGGCAGGATGAGGATGTGCTGGATACCTGGTTCAGCTCTGCCCTGTGGCCGTTCTCCACGCTGGGCTGGCCGGAGAAGACAGAGGAGCTTTCCTATTATTATCCTACCAATGTCCTGGTCACCGCATACGATATTATCTTTTTCTGGGTAGCCCGGATGATTTTTTCGGGGCTGGAGCACACAAAGGAAGTTCCGTTCCGGGATGTGCTGATTCACGGCATCGTCCGGGATTCGCAGGGCACGAAAATGAGCAAGTCCCTGGGAAACGGCATCGATCCGCTGGAGGTCATTGATCAATATGGCGCGGATTCCCTGCGCATGAGCCTGATTCTGGGCAATTCCCCCGGCAATGACATGCGCTTCTATTACGAAAAGGTGGAGGCAAGCCGGAACTTTGCCAACAAGATCTGGAACGCCACCCGCTTTATTCTCATGAATCCGGGGGAAGGGCAGGGACAGATGCGGAAGATGGAAAGCCAGAACCGATGGAGCCCGGCGGGACAGCCGGAAATCGCCGACCGATGGATCGTCAGCCGATACAACCGCCTGGTTGGGGAAGTGACGGAAAACCTGGATAAATATGAACTGGGGCTGGCCGCGCAGAAAATCTACGATTTCATCTGGAGCGAATTCTGTGACTGGTATATCGAGCTGGTGAAGCCAAGACTGTATGGCACCGAAGAAGAAGCCCGGGACACGGCGCTTTCCACCCTGACCTATGTCCTTTCCAATACCCTGAAGCTGCTGCATCCCTTCATGCCTTTCCTGACGGAAGAGCTCTGGCAGCATCTGCCTCATGAAGGGGAAAGCATCATGACAGCAAGCTGGCCGGTACAACGGCAGGAGGAGCTGAATGAGGATGCAGAAGAAGAAATGCAGGCTGTGATGGATGTCATCCGTGCCGTCCGGAATATCCGGGCAGAGAAGGAGGTTTCTCCCTCCAGAAAGACAAAGCTGATCCTGGTGGTGGAACCGGGCAATGCCGCTTTGTTTCAGAATGCGGAGGTATATTTTGAAAAGCTTGCCGGTGCATCCGAAGTGAGCATCCGGACCGGGAAGGAAGGAATCCCGGTGAATGCCGCATCGGTGGTAACCGCAAAGGCACAGATTACGATTCCCATGGCGGATCTGATTGATTTTGAACAGGAGAAGAAGCGCCTGAAGAAGGAAAAGGCCAATCTGGAAAAGGAACTGGCAAGGGCCGGGGCAAAGCTGTCCAACGAAGGATTTATCCGGAAAGCGCCTGCTGCCATTGTACAGGCAGAGCGGGAAAAGCAGGAGAAATACCAGGTCATGTTGAAACATGTTCTGGAACAGGCTGCCAATCTGGAGCAAATGGAAAGGTAGAAAAAATAAAAATAAAGGTAACAAACAGAGGATTGGAGTGGATATTAAATGATGCAAAAAACGACCTGCCCTGCAGACTGGAGCAATCTTAAGGTTTTGCAGCGTCACAGGCTGGAAAACCGTTCCTGGTACATTCCCTGTCCGGATCCGGAGTCCGCACTGACCGGACAGCGGCAGGGCTCTCCCTGGTATCGGCTGCTGAACGGGGTATGGAAATTTTACTATGCCCCTTCCCCCCAGGAGGCTCCGGAAGGATTCCAGAGCGGGGACTTTGACTGCACGGCGTGGGACAATATCGAAGTTCCCTGCAGCTGGCAAATGAAAGGATACGGACATCCCCATTATACCAATGTGAATTATCCGTTCCCGGTGGATCCGCCCCATACGCCTGCTGA
>DHDO01000081.1:1615-3220 GCA_002399435.1 Firmicutes bacterium UBA4874 | reverse complement strand
TTCCATGTATGGATCAATGGAAAGGAAGCGGGGTACAGCCAGGTCAGCCGGATGCCTTCCGAGTTTGATATCAGTGCGTTGGTTCATCCGGGAGAAAACATTCTTGCGGTCCGGGTTTATCAATGGTCCGACGGAAGTTACCTGGAAGATCAGGATATGTGGTGGCTCAGCGGCATCTTTCGGGATGTTTCCCTTTTGGCCATGCCGAAGACAAAGATAGCGGATTTTTTCTTCCGGACGAAGCTGGATTCCGATTATCGGGATGCGGTACTGGATGCGGATGTGTCCCTGTCCAATGTAAGCGGAACGGATCTTGTCGGCTGGCAATTGGAAATGATTCTTTTGGATGCGGACAAGAGGAAAATCGGCAGCTGCAGTGCAGAGAATCTCAGCATAAACGAAGGCCGGCTTACCGTAACACTCTCCCTTCCGGTATCGAATCCTGACAAATGGTCGGCGGAGACTCCCTGTTTGTATCACGCTTTGCTGGTCCTGTCGGATGCTGACGGCCATACGGTGGAGGCAGTTTCTTCCCGGATCGGGTTCCGCATGGTGGAGCTGAAGGACGGAACCCTTCTGGTGAACGGGAAAGCAGTCAAGTTCAAGGGCGTGGACCGCCATGAGCACCATCCCCGTCTTGGACGGACCATTCCTTATGAAAGCATGCTGCAGGATGTGCTTCTGATGAAGCGGCACAACATCAATGCCGTGCGGACTTCCCACTATCCGGATGATGTCCGGTTTTATGATCTGTGCGACGAATACGGTCTGTACCTGATCGATGAAACCGACCTGGAAACCCATGGATATCAGGCTTTGAGCGATGATCCGGAATGGGAGGACGCCTATATCGACCGGGTTGCCAGAATGCTGGAGCGGGATAAGAATCATCCTTCCATCCTTCTGTGGTCCCTGGGCAATGAATCCGGATTTGGACGGAACCATAAGGCAATGTATCGATGGGTGAAAGCCAAGGATCCGACGCGTCTGGTTCATTATGAAGGGGAATCCGGCAGGCATTTCAAAGAGGAGAATTATGAGCTGCAGGCCGGCGATGTCTACAGCACCATGTACACCTCCGTGGAAGAATTGGAGGAAGTGGGAAAGAAAACGATGAAAAATCCCCATATTCTCTGTGAGTACGCCCATGCCATGGGAAATGGCCCCGGCGGGCTGAAGGAGTATTGGGAAACATTTTATACTTACAAACGGCTGCAGGGTGGTTTTATCTGGGAATGGCTGGACCATGGCATCCCGAAAATGGATGAAAAGGGAGAAACATATTATGCCTATGGCGGCGATTTCGGAGATCAGCCCAACGATGGGAATTTCGTCATCGACGGCCTGGTTTTCCCGGATCGGACACCTTCTCCGGGATTGACGGAATATAAAAAGGTCATTGAGCCGGTGAAGGTGGAGGAAGTGGATCTGAAGAAAGGAATCGTCCGGATTCTCAATCACTATGATTTCCTCGGTCTGGATCATCTTCGGGCGGCCTGGACCCTGGAAGCGGATGGGAAAGTACTGCAGCAGGGTACACTGGAGCTTCCGGAGATTCCTGCAGGAGGAAATGCGCAGGTGGTGCTGCCTTATCAGATTCCGGAG
>DHDO01000081.1:0-1437 GCA_002399435.1 Firmicutes bacterium UBA4874 | reverse complement strand
CAGTTCCGGCTTCCGCTGTCCGCTCCGGCCGAACCGGCTGTGAAGGCAGAAGGGATGCCGGCCCCTTCCTGCCGGGAAGAGGGGAATGATCTGGTGGTCAGGGGAGAGGACTTTTGCCTGGTGTTTGACAAAGTATATGGGGTCCTGAAATCCTGGATTTATAAGGGAAAGTCCCTTCTGGTGAAAGGGCCCCGGCTGAATTTCTGGCATGCCCCCACGGACAATGAGAGGAACATCCGAAAGGAATGGAAGAGTTTCGGGCTGAATGCCATGAAGCATCGTACCGATGGCTTTTCATGGGACAAAAAGGATCACTGCGTCATCGTCCGGATACGGACACGAATCGCGCCTCCTGTGCTGAGATGGGGAGTTCATGCGGAGTATGTTTACCGTATCTATGGGAGCGGGGATATGGTTATGGAGGTATCCGGTACGCCTCATGGCGAATCCCTGCCGGATACCCTGCCGCGGATCGGGCTGCAGATGGAGGTGCCCGGGGATCTGGAGCGCTTTCAGTGGTATGGCAGGGGCCCTGGCGAGTCCTATGCCGACAGCAGGGAAGCAAACCGGATGGGGATTTTTACAGCAGGGATCGAGGACCTGTATACCCCTTATGTTTATCCCCAGGAAAACGGGAACCGGACCGATGTCCATTGGGTGGCGGCAACCGATCTCAATGGTATGGGCCTGATGGCGGTGATGCCGCAGCTGAACTTCAGTGCTCATTTATATACTCAGGAAAATCTGGAGGAAGCAAAGCATACCTGTGATCTGGTGAAACAGGATTTCATCACCTGGAATCTGGATTATCGGCAGATCGGGCTGGGAACCAACAGCTGTGGGCCGGCTCCCCTGGAGAAATATTTGCTGCATCTGGAGCCGTTTCGGTTTTCCATCCGTTTGAAGCCGTTTTCCATCAACGCGGTCTCTCCGGTGGTTTTGAGCAAACAGAGACTGGATGAATACGAGAAATAAAATGCGTTCTTTCGAAAGTCCAAAAGGCGGGGACCTGGGTCTCCCGCCTTTTCTTTTTTGCTGACGGTATCAAATCAAAGTTTCCATTATTTTTTTATAGACGGCGGGCGCGTTTGCCCTCCAGTTGGAACAAATGGTCCTGGCCTGATTGGCATCGGTTACATTCAGGTGCAGTTCCATCAGGGTGATGTCCTTTTCCATCACTCTCAGCAGAACCTCATATTCGTTGCTGGACAAACGGCTGTACTCTGCCGTAAGCTGGCTTTCCTTCCGGATACGGTCCCGGTTCTGGTCTGCATAGGTCTCAATCATTTCCCTGGTTTGGTAATCAATCCGGGAATGAAAGAAATGCAGCGCTTCTTTTCCTTTGTCGGTAAGGGTATAATAATGGCTCTGACGTCCCTCCATGTAGCTCAGGTGCCGGGATTCCACCAGTTCCGACAGGAGCTGCTGCAGTTCGAA
>DHDO01000009.1:17236-19433 GCA_002399435.1 Firmicutes bacterium UBA4874 | reverse complement strand
AACTGAGCCACTAGGCCATAGTTATGTGGTGGGCACAACAGGGCTCGAACCTGTGACCCTCCGCTTGTAAGGCAGATGCTCTCCCAGCTGAGCTATGCTCCCAAACGCCGCTCTGTTTCAGCAGCAAGTAAAATTATAATATATCCGGGCGGAGAAGTCAACCACTTGTTGTCAGAATTACGTAAAATAATTCTCTGTCATCCCTGTCATCCCTGTGAACCGGTATATGTTTTTCACCATTCCTCCATGTCCACCAGTATTTCCGCCAGACTGTGAAGAAAGTACCGGTTATCCTCCATCCGGCCGATCGTTACCCGTAAACAATCCTTCAACATCGGATCCCCGGCAAACCGTTTCAGCAAAATACCCTTTTTCAGCAGGCGCTGATAAACCAAGGCACCGTTTTTCACCCTGAACAGAATGAAATTTGCCCTGGTGGGATAGGGATGAACGCCCCGGAGCCCGTCAAGTGCCTGAAAAAGCCACTCCCTGGCATCCCGGATCTCCCGTACCTGTTTCTCCCGATCCTCCCTGCACTCCCATATGAGCTCCGCTGCCCGTTGGGAAAAGCAGTTGACATTGAAGACAGGCTTTACTTTTTGTATCTCGTATGCCAGGTTTTTGTTACACACCAGGTATCCGATCCGCAGCCCCGCAATCCCCATGGCATGGGAAAAGGTCCGCAGAACCACCAGATTGGGATATTGATCGATGAATGGAATCACGGACTCTCCGCAGAATTCATAATAAGCCTCGTCCACCACCACAATCCCGTCAAAGCTCCGGACCAGCTTCTGAATATCCGGAATCGGCATGGCACTTCCGGTCGGATTATTGGGAGAGCCAATATAAATCATCTTCGGCTCATATTCTTCCATTGACTGCTCCATCTCTCCCAAATCATAGCAGAATTCCTTGCCCAGTGGATATTCTGCCGCAATACCTCCTGCAATCCGCACACATTGGCAGTACACAGGGAAAGAAGGCGAAGGACACAATACCGTATCTCCCCAGTCCACAAAGGCATTGGTAACCATCCGGATCAACTCATCCGATCCGTTGCCAATCAGGATACTGTCCCGGCTGATCTTCAGATCCTCCGCCAGTTTCTCACGCAGGGAATCTGCATCCGGGTCGGGATATCGATGATAGTTGTTTTCTTCGAGCAGCTCAGAAGCCAGCTGTGCCCGTATTTCCAGAGGGATTGGAAAAGGGGTTTCATTGGCATCCATTTTCAGGGAAAACTCTCCCCTTACAGGACGATAAGGTTTCAACGATCGGAGGTCTTCACGCAGATATTCCTTCATTCTTCCGCCTCTCTTCCCATGAACCATACTAAAGCAAAGAAAACAGAATTATGTCCTATCCTGTACTATTCTGCACCGATACGGCAATTTCCTTTCAATCCGTGAAATATGTTTTGCACAGTTGACTTACCCCGGTGGGAATACTACAATACGGTTTGGGATCATTGAAACATGCACCCCAAAATATATACAGAATGAAGGGGACCCGTTTTGCTCGATTATCATATGCATACTTTCTTTTCTCCCGACGGGAAAATGACCATGGAAGAGGCATGTAAAAAGGCAATGTCCGTAGGACTGAAAGAAATTGCCTTTACAGATCATATGGACATGAACCTGCCGGAGAACAAAAATGCCTTTCAAATCAAGGATATGGATCAATATATTCAATCCATTGCATCCGTCCGGGAAAAATACAAGGGAAAGCTCTCCGTAAAAACCGGCATAGAAATCGGTCTTCAGGACCGGACTCTGGAAGCCGCCGCATCTCTTGTCAGAAGCTATCCCTTTGACTTTGTCATAGCCTCGCTCCACCTGGTGGACGGGCTGGACCCCTACCGCCCGGAATACTATAAAGGACGGGACAAGTTAAAAAGTTATACCGTCTATTATCAGAAGATCTACGATCTTCTTCGCCAATATGACGATTACTGTGTCCTGGGACATCTGGACTATGTGAGACGTTATATGCCCTATCCCTATGCCCCGGAAGATTATAAAATCGGAATGGAAATCATAGATTCCATTTTAAAACTGCTGGTGGAAAGGGGCAAGGGTCTGGAATTGAATACAGCAGGCTGCAAACATAGCTCCAGGCAGCCTCATCCACATCCTGCCATTTTAAAACGATACCGGGATCTGGGCGGAGAAATTGTCACCATCGGATCCGA
>DHDO01000009.1:16335-17075 GCA_002399435.1 Firmicutes bacterium UBA4874 | reverse complement strand
GCACTGGAATGGCTGAAACAGGCCGGATTTGACTATGTAACCTTCTTTACCGACAGGCAGCCAAAGTTTGTAAAAATATAAATGCCGCATCCTTTCCTGCCTGGCTCCTGTCAGGTTTTGCTCCGGAAGAAAGCAGTAACAGCAATCAAAAGCATTGAAAAAGTATTGCAAATATATTGGAAATGCATTGGAAATGCAATCAACCGGATACTACGAAGCTTTCGTGATATCCGGTTGATATTTTCGCCAAATTCTATATCCTATATTGATTTCAATTTATTTCAATCCTATCCCTGGGCCAGGTCAAAGGACGATTTCCCTAGCCTTTTTGACAATATTCTCCACTGTAAAGCCAAATTCTTCAAACAGGATGTTATATTTGCCGGATGCGCCAAAGTGATCCATGGCAAGGACCTCTCCATCCAACCCGGTATATTTCTGCCAGCCAAAGGAAGTCCCTGCTTCCACAGCAAGTCTGGCACGTACCTTTTTCGGCAGTACGCTTTCCCTATAGTCTGCCGTCTGCTCTTCAAATATCTCCCAGGAAGGCATGCTGACGACCCGGGCATCGATTCCCTGCTCTTTCAGAATTTTCTGTGCCTGTACAATCAACTGTACTTCGGAACCGGAAGCCATCAGAATCATATCTGGTACTTCCTTTTCGGAATCCTTCAGGATATAGGCGCCCTTCAGCGCACCCTTGCCCGTACCATCCAGCAGAGGCAGGTTCTGACGGGTCA
>DHDO01000009.1:15551-16102 GCA_002399435.1 Firmicutes bacterium UBA4874 | reverse complement strand
ATCACCGTAAAGTTCGGAATGCTGCGCAGGGAAGCCAGCTGCTCAATGGGCTCATGGGTGGGCCCGTCCTCTCCCACACCGATGCTGTCATGAGTCAGAACATAAAGCACCGGCAGCTTCATCATAGCAGACAGCCGCATGGCGCCTTTCATGTAATCACTGAATACAAAGAAAGTGGCAACATAGACGGTTAACCCGCCGTGAGCAGTCATGCCGTTGGCAATGGCTGCCATCGCATGCTCCCGGACGCCAAAATGCAGATTGGAACCTGCATAATCCCGGGCGGAAAAGTTTCCCATGTTTTTTATTTCCGTCTTGTTGGAAGGAGCAAGATCTGCGGACCCGCCAATCAGATTGGGAACCTTTTTGATCAGGCGATTGAGTATCTCTCCGGAGGCAGAACGGGTAGCCATGTCTCCTTCAAAATGCCAGAACTCCTTGTCATCCAATAAATCTTCCTTTCGGCAGGGCCGATGCCAGGCTTCCCATTCGGCGGCCAGATCCGGATAATGTTCCTGATAGGAATCCCATAGCTTGTTCCAATCCTCTTC
>DHDO01000009.1:15103-15333 GCA_002399435.1 Firmicutes bacterium UBA4874 | reverse complement strand
AATTCCTTGGCAGCCTGGACGTTCTCCGCACCGAGGGGTGCGCCGTGTGCAGCGGCAGTACCCTGCTTTGCAGGCGCTCCATATCCAATCACCGTCCGTACGATGATCATGCTGGGCTTTCCCGTCTCCTGTCTGGCTTCCTTCAGTGCTGCCTCAATGGCATCCGTATCATTGCCGTCCTCCACCCGCAGCACCTGCCAGCCGTATGCTTCATAACGCTTGCCCACATC
>DHDO01000009.1:10505-14868 GCA_002399435.1 Firmicutes bacterium UBA4874 | reverse complement strand
TTCAGCGTGCCGGCCAGTGAAGAGGCTTCTCCGGAAATGCCCTCCATCAGGCAGCCATCCCCGCATAAAGCATAGGTGTAATGGTTTACGATCTCATATCCGGGCCGGTTGAACTTTGCTGCCAAATGGGCTTCCGCCATTGCCATGCCCACTGCATTGGCGATTCCCTGTCCCAGTGGACCCGTGGTTACCTCCACTCCGGTCGTATGGCCATATTCCGGATGTCCGGGAGTCCTGCTTCCCCATTGCCGGAAATTCTTCAGATCCTCCATTGTCAGACCATATCCAAATAAATGAAGGAGGGAATAAAGCATCATGGATCCATGTCCTGCAGAAAGGACAAACCGATCCCGGTCTGCCCACGATGGATTCCGGGGATTATGCTTCAAAATCTTTGCCCAAAGAGTATAAGCCATGGGAGCCGACCCCATCGGCAGCCCCGGATGGCCGGACTTTGCCTTTTCCACTGCTTCTGCTGATAAAATTCGTATGGAATTGATGCATAGCTGATCAATTTTATTCATCCGTTCATCCTCCTGTTTATTTCCTGTCAATAATTTTGCAATCGTTTTCTATTATATTCTATTGGGCAATGATATTCAAATCCGTACCGGCTGTCGCATCTTTTTCTGATTTGATTACTTACGGACTCGGTGGGTCGGTCGCCTTCCACTGCCATACGCCGATCAAGCTGTGCGCCGATGCGATCGACAGTCGTATCTTCCAGGGAGTTTGCCTTGATGAACTCCGGATCGTCAAGGAGCTCGCCGACCCGCAGCATGGTTTTGTCCGCTGCCTTTCTTTCCTGAGGACGTATTTGGTCAGCCGTCTGGAAACGGACAGTAAAAGCGGCATCACAACAACGACGACAGCGCCGGATACCACCTGGTCGGTGGCATAGGCAAGAGTCAGGCTATGAATTGTCCCAAATTCAATCCTAATCAGAGACTCATGTTATGGTTACAAGTATAACACAAACACCCAGGATAATAAGCAGAATTCATCAACCGGTAAAAGATTTTTCAAGAAATGAATAGAAAAAGCAACATCCGGAGTCAAGGGGCTCGCTGGAAGTGCAATGGAAGTGCGATGAATTTGAACGTGCGTTATATAGTTTTGTTTTCTGAAGTGTTGATTTGCCACAAGTGCGATTATGAGCATTGGCAATCGCTTATCCTTTGATTCTGCAGAATTTGCGATCTTCTTCAACAAAGCACATGTTGGAGAGCATCTCTTCTGCAAAACATTGATCTTGTGGATGCCCTCCAACAGAAATTTATTACTCGTTTTGAATTATGTTTCATCCAACAGCCAGGTGTGCGCCGGATCATATATTCGGTCTGTCCATGGATTTCCTTTCAGATGACGGATCATCCAGACATAATACATGGGATAACCTGGAGCATTCACCTGTGGATGGGTCAAGCCACCGGGAACCACACAAAAGCTTCCATCCTTTATCTTATTGACATCGTTTCCTATAAAGCATGCGCCAAAGCCCTGCGGCCTTTCAAAGCGATAGTAGTACACTTCCGGCTGCGGGTGTTGATGAGGTGGATAGCTTGACCAGCCGCCCTGCGGAACAATGATCTCCCCCATCACCATATTGGAATAAGGCGCCGTGTGGTAATCAAAAAAGGTTCGAACAGTCCGCTGTGCTTTTCCGTCAAACTGATTTCTCCCGAAAGTTTCTTCTGTGCAATTTTCAGGAGTGTAGAACTTACTTTCGAACGTTTCGGAATTCTCAGTACTCTGAACCAAAATCTCACTGGGCTGTAATGCAGTCACCGTAATTTTTGTATCCCTGCAGGCATGCAGGCAAAATGCACCATCTTTTAGAAAACTTCTGCGTAAAGCAGAAAACTTGTTTTTCATCCAGGAATAGGTGAGTTCTCCCTGCACCAGCAAAACAGCCATCTCTTCTGAATTTGAGGTGAAAGAAAGAGATTGTCCCTTATCCATCCGATATACCGTTATATTCATCATTGCGTTGGAAAAGGATCCTTTGGTACGTGTCAATATTTTCTTGCCTGCCCGATCAAATTCCGGGTAATCAAAGATTTTCATGTCAGAATACTCCTTCTGTTAAAAAAACTTATGATGCAATCAATAAATCTGAAAATCCGAATCACATCTCACTGTTCTTCGGCTTGCATCTCTGCCAGTGCAACCGGCCGATGTTCCTTAACAGATCGATTTGCTGCTCTGGCGATCAAAACTGCCTGAAGCCCATCTTCTATTGTAACCGGAACATCCGTATTATTTTGTACCGCATTCACAAATTCTTTTATTTCATTGGTATAAGCCTCCATATACCGTTCCAGGAAGAAATGAAGCGGCTTTTCAGCTGTGACCCCATGAACGGTGCTGATGACAGATCTGGAAGGCAAATCATTCCCTGTTTCTACCTGCCCTTTGGATCCAAAAACTTCTGCACGCTGATCATAACCATAGACAGCCCTGCGGGAGTTATCAATAACTGCCAAGGCTCCGTTTTTGAGTCTCAAACTCACGATAGCCGTGTCGACATCCCCCGCTTTCCCGATCTCCGGATCCACCAATACAGCAGTGTTGGAATAAACCTCCTCCACTTCACTGCCGGTAAGATAACGGACCATATCAAAATCGTGAATCGTCATATCCATAAACATACCGCCCGATCCTTTTACGTACTCAATCGGTGGAGCCTCCGGATCCCGTGAGGTAACTTTTACCAAGTGGACATCTCCAATTTTGCCATCCTGCACTGCATTGCGTACTGCACGGAAATTATGGTCGAACCGTCTGTTGAAACCAACCTGATATTTTACATCTGAATGATATAATTCCTTCCTAACTGCTTTTATCTCAGAAATATCCTGCGATACGGGCTTTTCGCAAAATATATGCTTCCCGGCATGGATTGCTTCTTTGGAGATCTTTGCATGCGTCTGGGTCGAGGAACAAATCATTACTGCATCAATCGTCGGATCGTCCAGAATCTCGTGGTAATCAATACATGCAGGAATTTCCATATCCCTGGCCCATTTCTTCGAATCTTCTGTCCATACCGGATCAGCAATGGCAGCAACCCTCGCATCCTTTACATGATAGGTAATGCTTTCACAATGTACTTTTCCAATACGCCCTGCTCCTATCACACCAATATTCATCTCGAACGACCTCCTGATCATTATATTTTTGGATCTTCTATTGATTTTTACTATTATACCGGGACAAATATAGCTTCATTACTTCACTTCGTTGCCAATCTTCTTGCTTTTTCTTCCATCATGCCACGGTAAACATCAAGGCAGACTGCCCCGATAATGACAAGACCAACGACGATATTTTGAATATCGGCAGAAGCTTGCAGCAATGTTAGTCCATTCCGAATCGTAGAAATCAGCAATGCGCCAATCATGGTTCCCCACATAGTACCCTTGCCGCCAAACCAGTTAATAATATTATACACTTCAACCTTGGCACCAACATCAATCCCACGTGTTGGCTCATCAAATATATAAATATCAGCATCTGCATTGATCCATTTCCCAATTACCACTTTCTGCTTATTACCGCCGGAAAGCTGACCCACCGCTTCGTTTAAGGCAGAGATTTTAATTCACATTTCCCCCTGTTTCGGTACTGCTCCGATCCCGGATCGATTTCCGCAACAGCATGTTTCAGATTCCTGCCGTCCTGCGGATATAATTGCGGGCCTTTTTGGCGTAAGCAAATGGATTTGCTATTGCCGGATCCTGTTCAGCTTCCACCAGAAGCCATCCCTCGTAGTCGTGTTCCGAAAGAATCCGGAAGATAGGCTTGAAATCAATTGCGCCATCCCCTGGCACGGTAAAAGCACCAAGACGTACTGCCTGAAGAAAGCTCAGCTTTTCCTTTCTGACCTGCTCCACCTTTTCGGGACGCACATCTTTTAAGTGAACATGTTTGATGCGATCCACATACTTTTTTAGTACAGCGATTTCATCTTCTCCGGAAAATACTAAATGCCCGGAATCAAATAACAGATAAACCTTGTTCGAATCGGTTTCCTCCATGAGCCGGCCAATCTCCTCAGATGTTTGGACAACCGTCCCCATATGATGATGATAAACGAGTTTCATTCCCTTTTCGTTGGCCAGATCTCCCAGCTTATTCAGTCCCGTCGTCAGCATTTTCCATTCGCTGTCATTCATGATGTGTTTGCCTTCAAAAATCGGCGTGTCCATCTTGCCCTGGATACTATGTCCCTGTTCCGATACAACAATTACCTTTGCGCCAAGTTCATGCAGAAAATCACGGTGTTTCAAAAAAGCCCTTTCGGTTTCCCCATAAGGCCGGGTGGTGAGAAAAGCACTGAACCAGGCACTTGCGATACGCA
>DHDO01000009.1:0-10298 GCA_002399435.1 Firmicutes bacterium UBA4874 | reverse complement strand
TCACTGATACACTGCTCAAAAGTGTTTTCCTTGCCAAGATCCGGCATATCGTCGTTTGTCCAGGCAATGGGTGCGATGCCAGGAAAAACTTTTTCCGTGTTGAACATTTCATTTCTCCTCCTCATCTCATATATTTATGACAAAATTATTTGGTTTTGTGAAATCGTAACTTGAATCAATGGATAAAAATCCTGTTCAATATTTTCTGGCAGCCTTTCGATGCTGCTCTTTTTGCTCGTATGCTTTTTTCTGTGACTGGCTGCCTGGAACGCCTGCAATGCCAACGTGCCACCAGGAACCGTAATCATGTGTCATTGTCTTGGGCAGAACCTTCAGGTCAATCAATGTGGATACTCTTTGCTTTTTGCTTTCCTTCAGAGCAGCTTTCAATTCTTCCGGTGTATGCACTGTATAGGTTTTCGCACCATAGCCTGCCGCGACAGCAGCATAGCTGACAGGAAAAAAACCGCCTGTATGTCTGGATGTTTCCAAATCACGGTAACGAAATTCCGTTCCGAGATTTCCAATCCCGTTTGACATCTCCAGGTTATTGATGCAGCCGTATGAGGCGTTGTCAAACAGCAAAATGTTGATTTTTTTATGTTCCTGGATGGAAGTGACCAGTTCCGTATGCAGCATCAAAAAGCTTCCGTCGCCACACATGGCGTAAACTTCCCGTTCCGGCTCCGCCAGTTTCACGCCAACCGCACCTGCAATTTCATAACCCATGCAGGAATAGCCATATTCCATATGGTAGGAATCACGTACATCCGTCGTCCACATGCGCTGCAAATCGCCTGGCAGACTACCGGCAGCGCCAACGATGATTGCATCCGGATCAATGCATTTCCGTATCATACAGATTGCGGCTGTTTGTGTCAGCCGGCCGCCGGTCGTTTGCACAAAATCCTCAATGCTGGATGGATTCCGGGCTTCGATCATCGGTTCAAAATCTTTATCATAGGAATAGGATGCCAGTCTCTTCATCTCTTTCTCCCAGGCTGACTTTGCATTGGCAATTTCGTCAAGATATGTAGAACGATAACCCTTTTCCCTGAGAATTGCAGCCAATGCTTTCAGAGTCTCCCTCGCATCTCCAATGACCGGAACAGCGTCCATCTTATAAGCATGAAACCTGGATGCATTGATCGAAATGATTTTCACATTGGGGTTTTGAAACAGCCACTTGGAAGAGGTCGTAAAGTCAGAAAGACGGGAACCGACTGCCAGAACCAAATCTGCTTCTCTTGCAATCGAATTTGCTGCAAGATTGCCGGTTGCTCCGATGCCACCAAGGTTATACGGGGAACTGGATGGACATGCACTCTTTCCTGCCTGCGTTTCACAAAATGGCACATGGAACTGCCTGCAAAATTCTTCTAATTCCTTTCCCGCTTCTGAATATTTCACACCTCCTCCACAAATGACAACCGGCTTATGGCTGATGAGTATGGTATCCGCTGCGTCCTGGAGCTCTTCCGGAGCAGGAAGATACCGGGGAATTTCATATACCCGTTTCTGAAAGAAATAATCCGGATAATTGTAACTTTCACCCTGAACGTCCTGCGGAATTGCTACACAAACCGCACCGGTTTCTGCCGGGTCGGTCAGTACACGCATGGCATTCAGCATGGCTGTCATAAGCTGCTCCGGACGCTCCACCCTGTCCCAATATTTACAAACAGCTTTGAAAGCATCATTGGTCGTAGTCTGCAGGCTGGATGGCTGCTCAATCTGCTGTAGAACCGGATCCGGCTGCCGCGTGGCAAACGTGTCACCTGGCAAAAGGAGCAGTGGAATGTTATTCACCGAGGCACAAGCGGCAGCAGTTACCATGTTTGCAGCCCCAGGTCCAATGGACGAGGAACATGCAATTATTTTTTTTCGGTTATTCTGCCTTGCAAAGGCAGTAGCGATATGGGCCATCCCCTGTTCGCTTTTTCCCTGATAATATTTCAGTCCACCTGGATTTGCGTCCAATGCCTGCCCCAGGCCACACACATTTCCGTGCCCGAAAATGGTAATGATTCCTTCTACAAATTTACTTTCCCTGCCATCCATACGAATATACTGGTTATCAAGAAAACGTACCAATGCCTGTGCCATTGTCATCTGAACCG
Source organism: Firmicutes bacterium UBA4874 (assembly GCA_002399435.1). Classification (GTDB taxonomy): domain Bacteria; phylum Bacillota; class Clostridia; order Caldicoprobacterales; family DTU083; genus UBA4874. The sequence goes on along the minus strand of DHDO01000009.1, from coordinate 8,178 downwards.
TACTCAAAATGAACCCTCCTTTTCCCTGTCTTCCATATTGACCGGACAGCTTCTTCATGGGGACCTTTCTAAGCCCTTGCAATCATGTTTCCGTATTTCTGTTTGCAATCCTTGATGTAGGTTTGGATGGCGGCAACATCCGGCATACTATCGGAACAGGAATGACTGGCGATTAAAAGGGAGGCCGACGCACTGCCGAATTCCAGGCAATCAATGATATCCCAGCCCTCCAGTAATCCGTATAAAAATGCAGATGCATACCCATCTCCGCCGCCAAAACCCTTCAGCTTTTTTATTGGGAATGGCTTGATGGAAAAACGTTGCCCATCGCTGGTATAAGCAGTGGAACCCTCTTTCCCATGCTTGATCACCACAATCTTTGCTCCGCGGCCATGCCAGTATGCAGCACTTTCCTCATCCTTCATCCCCGGCCGGATCAATTGCTCTGTCAGGTCATATTCCTTTCGTGAACCCAAAATTACATCTGCCTGCCCTGCCACGATGCCATAATATACACCAATTTCTTCCTTGGACTTCCAATTATATTCCCGGTAATCGATATCAAAAATCACGGGAGTATTCGTCTTTTTGGCAAGGAATACAGCTTTCAGTGCAGCTTCCCGTGAAGGACTTTCTGCCAGTGCCGTTCCGGAAATCAAAAGTGCTTTGCCCTGACGGATATACTTCTCATCGATATCCTTCATGCAGAGCTGCAAATCCGCAATCCGGTTACGATACATCAATATACTGCTCTCCTCCTCACTGAGGATCTCCGTAAAGGTAAGTCCAAGCTTCTCCCCATGCTCGCAGCGGTGAATGTGGGAAGTATCGATATTCTCTTTTTTGAAATAATCGACTGCAAAATCTCCAAAACGATCATCCGACACGCGGGCAAAAAAACCGCACTTTTTCCCAAGTCGGGAAAGGCCAACTGCAATATTGGCAGGAGAACCTCCGAGATATTTCCTGAATGTGGTACTCTCAGCCAGCGTCCTGTTGTAATCCAGCGGATTAAAATCAATAGCGACCCTTCCTAGCAGGATCAAATCAAGATTCCGGCCTGCATCAAGCGGTATGTATTTCATGCCTTCTCCTCCTGATTCTTAAAAATCTGCTCCAGCGAAATTTGATTGTTGAATATCAGGATATGCTTCTTAACGGTTCCATAAACCTCATGTACCATTTCTTCGTTCAATCCAAAATAATTGTAATCTTCCCTGTCTGCAAAATAATGCTGTGCTCCACGCGTCAGAGCGTCAAAGTCAGCTGTCGCAATGTTGATTTTCCGTACTCCATGACGGATGCACTTCCTGAAATCTTCCGGACGGATTCCCGTCCCTCCATGCAGTACCAAAGGAATGCTTACTTTATTATGTATCCTTTCCAAAACATTGTACTGAAGCTTGGGATCAGCAGCGTAATGACCATGTGCATTCCCGATGGCGACAGCCAATGCATCCACCCCTGTTTTCTGTACAAACTCCTGAGCAAGATCCGGATCTGTACAGATCATTTTAAGCTCCTTTTCCCCGCTTCTTCCGATGGCGCCAAGTTCCCCCTCTACGGATGCCCCGGCATCCCGGGCCATTGCCGCTATACGGGAGGTCAGTCTTACATTTTTGGAATATTCATATCCGGATCCATCGAACATGATCGAAGAGAAACCAAGACTCAGTGCTTCCCGTACGGTTTCCTCCGTCTGCCCATGATCCAGTTGAACTGCGATATCCACAGGGGCATTTCGGGCAGCACTTATCATCATGGGTCCCATCAGATATAATGGCGAATGCAGCAAGCGGCTCTGCGCGATCTGCAAAATGACAGGTGTATTCAATTCACTGGCAGCCGTCACCACACCCAGCAGCATCTCCATGTTTCCCACATTGAAAGCTCCGACTGCCTTATTCTGTGAGTCTGCATCCTGAATCAATTGCTTCATGGAACGAATTGGCATACTAACACTTCTTCCTGTTAAGTGTTGATTAACTCTTGAACATATATTATCACTAACTATAATCACTTTCAATAGTTATTTCATATATTTTCAAGTTTATTTTAATGTTTAAATATAATATACAAGATGTGCTGCAATATTTTATTCAATATAACGATATAAGGTATGGATAAAATACTTTCATATTACAGCCTTACAATAGTTGATAATATCGTACCACATGTCAGTCAGATTTTTCTCAAAGTTTACCGAATAATTATATTTGTGTTGAATAATCTGATTATATTCATTATAATTGGAAAAGAAAGCAATAGGACCTATATTACTTATGTTGGGAGCCGTGTACAATGCGATCAAAGCGAATTGAGAAGATCCGGGACTATATTTACCTGAGCAAGACTGTCACACTGGATAAGATCTGTGAACAGTTCAATATTTCCAAGAGCACATTGCGTAGGGACCTTGACGAGATCCTGCTATCAGGTGATATCAAGAAAATATATGGCGGGGTAACGGTACTGCCACAAAGGCAACTTATTTCTTTTAAAGAACGAAACATATCAAATTCCGATGCCAAGCGAAAAATTGCCTCTGCTGCTGCAGATCTGGTAGAGGAAGGCGATATTATCTTCCTGGACTCCGGTACTACGACACTGCCTGTCATAGACTCCATCACAAAGAAGAAAGGAGTTACCATTCTGACCAATAACGTGGAAATCATCCTGCGGGCGATTCCCTATGAAAACATCAACATCATTTCCCTCTCAGGGACACTCAGCCGTAAAACGCTTTCCTTTACCGGTACAACTGCTACACAGGTCTTACAGCACTATAATATCAGCAAAGCCTTTATGGCCACTACCGGATTTTCCATTTCCAATGGGGTTACCAACTCTTCCCCTGTGGAATCCGAAATCAAACGTACCGCGGTTCAGCGCAGCCGGCATGTCTATCTTTTGGCCGACAGCAGTAAATTCAACGCAATTTCATTGGTTACGTATTGTGATTTAGGCCAAATTGATCTGCTGATTACTGAAAAAGAGCCCACCTCAGACATAAGAGACTATTTGGAACAGAACGGTAAGCAGATTTTGATTGCACAATAGTACCGTTTTGAAGCCCTTGTCAGGTGAAATTCAATATATAGTCAATCATAGACAAGAGAGTTGGTAACAGTTTCTCATAAATCAGTTGATCTACCATCTGATCTAAAAACGTATGGATGTATTTTCGATATATTTAAGTTGATTTTTGTATATATCACGACTATAATAGAAAATAGTCCAATATATATCCATAACATTATCAAATATATTGAGAACTTATGCTGTAACGTGGTCACAAAAGAAATAAGGAATGTGAAATAGGGGATGTACAGCTAAGAAAGGAGAATGCATATACCCGAGAGCTTTTCCGAAACACAATTCCAGAATTGATAAGGAGGAAGAATATATGAAAACACTTGAGAAAAAAGGATACTGTGTATATGGAGAGTGGAGAGAGTCTAAAAGTGGTAAATATGTGGATATTACAGATTCCAGCACAGGAGAGGTAATTGCTCAGGCACCCCGTTGTACACCAGAAGAGGTGGATGAGGCAATCACATCTGCACAGGAAGCATTTCCAGGATGGTCAAGGTTGTCGCTTTCCAAAAGGCAACAATATATGTTTGGATGGAGGGAAGTTCTTTATGCCCACAAGGAAGAGTTAGCAGAACTGTGTGCAAAAGAGCTGGGAAAAAACATCAGGGAGGCCAGGGGAGATGTGCAGAAAGCAATTGAACCAACGGAAGAAGCGTGTGCACTACCCGCTATGATCCAGGGAAATGCAGCAATGCAGGTAACAACTCAATATGACTGTGCGACATACCGTTTTCCATTGGGTGTAACCGCCGGTATTGTGCCTATGAATTTTCCGGCGATGATTCCCTGGGGATGGATGACTCCTCTTTCAATAGTATGTGGCAATACGGTTGTTCTGAAAGCGAGTTCCCAGACTCCATTGACCGCAATGAAAATAATGGATTTGTTTTATAAGGAGGCAGGTTTCCCGAAAGGCGTGGTAAACCTGATAACCTGCAGCAGAGTTGAAGCAGATATCCTTTTGACAGATGAGCGTATAAAAGCAGTGACATTTGTAGGCACAACAGGGGTAGGAAAGAAAATATATTCCAAAGCTGCTGCTCACGGAAAGCGTGTGCAGGCTCAGACAGAAGCAAAAAATCATGCTCTTGTATTGGAAGACTGTAATCTTGAGGCTACAGTAAATGCGGTTATCAATTCTACATACGGATGTGCAGGCATGAGATGCATGGCTCTTCCTGTTGTATGTGTACAGGACAGCATAGCAGATGAATTCGTAGCTCTGTTAAAGAAAAAGGCAGAAGAAATGAAGATAGGATGTGCATATAAGGAAGATACGGACCTGGGTCCAGTGGTAAGTCAGGCACATAAAGACAAAATCTGCGGATGGATTCAAAAAGGTATCGACGAGGGTGCCGAACTGATTCTGGATGGACGCAATGTTGTTGTTCCGGGATATGAGAAGGGCTATTATGTTGGGCCAACAATTCTGGATCATGTAAAACCAGGGATGAGTGTAGGCGACCGTGAAATTTTTGGGCCTGTGACCTGTGTGAAACGTGTAAAAAACTATGAGGAAGGTATTCAAATAATGAATGCCAATCCATATGCAAACGGATCAGGTATCTTCACGCAAAGTGGATATTACAGTCGAAGATTTGTGATGGATACAGATGGCGGAATGGTAGGCATTAATGTAGGAATCCCGGTTCCAACAGCATATTATCCATTCTCCGGGAATAAAGAATCCTTCTTTGGTGATCTTCATGTTCTTGGAAAAGACGGATATCACTTCTTTACGAGAGCAAAAACAGTTACAACGCATTGGTTTGATGATACCTCAGGCGCAAAAAAAGTGGGCACATGGGAAGGTAGTGTGGAACATTAACCTGGTACCATTTAGGGGGCTAGCACTGTCCTGACTCCTTTGAGGATAGCCAGGCCCTTTTTTACGATATTCTCAGGAAATGGCAATGAATTTCTCCTTTGACTCAGGCAAAAAATATATATTATAGACACAATAGTGAATGGCCAATTATGCAAACTGTTGTTACACTATATATAGTGATCTTGAATATATAGCTACTATTTGTTCGTATTTGACAATATTAGCCGGAGCCAGAAGATTTTTTGTAGCAGTAGTGCGTCAAAATATGAATATCTATGGCACATTTTTATATATTCCATATTATTCAATTTATTAACGCCGAAAGGAAGGATTGTTCATGAGAAAAAGATTGTCCCTGATATTGGTTCTTGCAATGGTAGTCTCTCTGATTGCCGGTTGTGGCAATGGCACGAAACCCTCAAATACGGGGACGAAAGTCAGCCCGTCTCCAGTCACCTCCAAAAAGCCTGGTAAAGCGTCATCCAAGTCGTCTGAATCTGAACCAAAAGACCTTTCAGTCAAAGAAGCGCCTATGCTTGCAGATCAGGTGTCTTCCGGCGACCTTCCTCCCCTTGAAAAACGTCTCCCCGCTTCTGACGATATCATGATAGAGCCAGATGTAATGAGTCTGGGAGAATATGGCGGCCACATCACTCTCCAGTGCGCAGACAGTGGCCATTGGACCTTTGGCCCCTATTCAGAGCAAAGCATGTTCCGCTTCAAACAGGACGGCTCCGGCAAAGTGGAACCTAACGTCTGTAAAGAATTTTACTCCAATGACGATGCCACAGTATGGACGATCAAACTGAGAGAAGGAATGCGCTGGTCAGATGGTGAACCTTTTACCGCTGATGATGTAATCTTTTACTATGATCACATGTCCACACCAGCCCTGAACGAAGATCGGTCGGCAATGGACCCCAAATCAGATGGATATTATCCCGCCTATACTTCCCGCCCTTACAGTTGTTATCAGGTTGAAGTGGATGGCGATCAATACTGGGCCAAGTTCAAAAAAGTAAATGACTACGAATTTACTGTGACTTTTGCTGCCCCTGCACCGGCATTTCCCGAAAATGTTGCCATTGATAACAAGTGGATGTTTCTTCCTAAGCATTTTTACATCAACTATGTCTCCCGCAAAGACGGCGTAAAAGACGATCCGGATTTTCCGTTTATTACAGAACAGAAAGCTCTGGAAAATGCCAACCGTGATTTTAAGAAAAATTGGGAATCCTATTCCACCATGAGCAAGGACATTGGCTATTACCATTGGGACTTTCATATTGTACCCCAGCTGCGCAGCTTCATTGCCACCAGGGATAACTGGGATACCGTTGGAGAGACCTATGAGCTGGTAAGAAATCCCTATTTCTGGAAGACCGACAAGAAAGGACGTCAGCTTCCTTATTTGGACAGTATCAAATTCCGAATCATCAATGATGAGGAACAAATCACTCTGGCAGCAAGCGGCGGCGAATTCGATATTATTAATCCTGCTGATTATTCCACTGTTGCTTCCGCTCTCAAAAATACCCATAGTTTAAAAGAATGGATCCCTTCCGGATGGGATGGGGAAGGAATTCAGATCAATCAGACTGTTAAAGACCTGGACAAACGTGCTCTCTTTCAGGACAAACGCTTCCGGGAAGCCTTATCCATCTGTGTAGATCGCAATCTTTTAAGTAAGACGCTTCACAATGGTGTGACGACTCCCTGGCAGGCATCCGTTCCAAAAGGAGCCTTCGGATATGACCCGGAATGGTCAAAAAAATGGACAAAATATGATGTGCACCGCGCCAACCAGCTTCTCGATGAAATAACAGAACCATGGGATCAGAAAGAAGGCACCTATCGAAAAATGAAAGGCACGGACAAAGATGTGGAGATCATTCTGTCCATCCGGGAACCATCTTCCAGTGGTGATTTTGTCTCCTTGCTGAAGACCGCCTATAAAGCCATTGGCGTGAAGCTTTCCGATAAAGTGGATGCAGATGTACGCACCACATTGTTGACCAATGATGTGGAAGCCGCTCTGGAGTCGGTCGGTACCGTCACACCGGCTCTCCGTCCGGATGCTGTGTTGCCCGTCCGTAATGTGCAGTTCTGGTATTCTGCTTACGGCAAATGGTATGAAGACGGCAAAACCGAGGCCGGCGGTGGTATTGCGCCGGAAGGAGACATACTGGAACTGGTAAAGGCCTACGATGCCATTAAAGCTGCCAATGGCCCTGACCGGGAGGATATCGTGAAGAAAAATGTCCAGAAGATCTATGATCTGCACAAAGAAAACATCTGGATGATCGGTTATCTGTCACCGGAACCATCCCGCAATCTGGTCAGTAACCGGCTGCACAATTTTCCGGAAGGCCTTATAAGTGCCGATGAGTTCCGTTACCTTAACCTGGCCCGCCCGGAACAATGGTGGGTGGACAGCGCAAATAAATAGGCATCAGATCGGTTTTGGGGGATTCCTCCCAAAACCGATCTGTTTAAGAAAGCAAGGAGGATCATTTCATGAATAAACCGGAATATTTACTTCGTCGGCTTGGAGTAGCCGCAATCACTTTGCTTCTCATCACATTTGTGGTGTTCTTCGTCATTCAGCTTCCTCCGGGAGATTATGTCGATTCCCTGGTGGCAAACAGAGCTGCTGAAGGGGAAGTCGTAACAGAGCAACAAATTATCGAAATGAAGCATGATTATGGAATGGATCGTCCTTTTATTGTCCGATACTTCTCCTGGCTGAAAGGAGTCCTTACCGGGAACTGGGGCACATCTTTTTACTACCATGAGAATGTACTGATAAAAATCAAGGAAACTTTGGGGGTAACCATGGTTCTTTCCCTGTCAACCATGCTGTTTACTTACCTCGTTTCCATCCCTATCGCCATTTATTCCGCAAAGCACCAATATTCTGTGGGAGATTACCTCTTCACCTTCATCGGTTTTGTAGGTATGGCGGTCCCCCACTTCCTGTTTGCACTTTTACTGATGTACGCTTCGCTGAGAATCTGGGGCAAACCCATCATGGGGCTTCCGGAAGTCAGCATTACTTCCTGGAAAACCTTCATGGAGTGGGTAAAAAGTTTTATCATCCCTGTTATTGTTATTGGCACCAGCGGTACATGCAGCCTGATTCGAACAATTCGGGGGCAGATGTTGGATGAGATGGGCCAGCCCTATGTCCTCTGCATCCGGTCCAAAGGCGTCAGAGAGTCCACAATAACTTATAAGTACCTGATGCGGGCAGT
>DHDO01000024.1:28281-30338 GCA_002399435.1 Firmicutes bacterium UBA4874 | reverse complement strand
CTATGAATGGCATCCAGCAGCTGCCCAATAACCAGAAGGGCAGGATAGCAGATATCATTATGAACATTCTGAAGCCCTTCGTTTACAATTTGTGGATGGGTGGTGCGCAGCAATTCCATATGATAGCCGAACTTTTCCAATATATTTTTTAAAAAGGTAAAGTGAATGGGAAGCATCATCGGCATCAGGATGGTATATTCCTCTTTCATTTCCTTTGTAAACAGCAGTCTGCCGTTTTTTGCATATTCCAGTTTACTCATGGACTCACCTCTAACAACTCACTGTACTCACTGTCCGGAGACAGTCTTTCATTGCATTTATAATGAAACAGCTGCAATCAGACTGCGCAGACGGATCCGGGCAGCTCCGAGATTACTGATTTCATCAATTTTGATCTGGGTATAAAGCCGGGATCCATCCTCCAGGATCCTGCGCACTTCATCGGTGGTAACGGCGTCCAGTCCGCAGCCAAAGGATACCAGCTGCACCAGCTGCATATTGCTGTGCCGGGTTACGTACTTTGCGGCGGCATACAGTCTTGAGTGATAGGTCCACTGATTCAGGACATCCACCTTTTCCTTTTCTTCCGGATAGCTGATGGAATCCTCCGATACGACTACCAATCCCAGGGAATTGATCAGCTGATCCATACCATGGTTGATTTCCGGATCAATGTGGTACGGCCTTCCTGCCAGAACAATCACCTGATACCCGTTCTCCTCTGCAAACTCCAGCGCTTTTTTCCCGTAGGAACGTACATCTTCCTGGTAGCGGGAATATTCCGCATATGCCTTTTCTGTTGCTGCCTTTGTAACTTTTTCCGGCACTCCAAATTTCTTTTTGAAATATCGGCCGGCTTTTTTTACAAATTTTTTCGGATCGGACAGCGAAAAATAAGGATTCAGGAAGCTGACGTGCTCCAAATCGGAAATATTTGCCTTGAGCAGCTCCGGATAGTAGGCGACGACCGGGCAGTTGTAGTGATTATCTCCTGCATGCTCATCAAAATTATAAGTCATGCAGGGATAGAAAATCGTCGGGACTCCCTTCTCCAGCAGCTGTTCAATGTGCCCATGCATGAGTTTGGCAGGATAGCATACTGTATCGGACGGAATGGTATGCTGTCCTTTTGTATAGGTCTTTCGCGTAGTGGGACCGGAAAGTACGACTTCAAATCCCATCTCCGACAGCAAGGTATGCCAGAATGGAAGATTTTCATACATATTAAGACCCATGGGGATGCCAATTCTGCCAAGAGGCGCTCCTTTCGCGGGCTGATATTTCTTCAGGCGCTCCAGCTTAAACCGATAGGCGTTGGGCAGCCCGGCCTTCTTTTCCTTTCCAAGCGGACGGTCGCATCGGTTTCCGGAAATATACCGTTCCTTTCCGCTGAAGAGATTAATGGTAAGCTTGCAATGATTTGTACAGCCATTGCAGGTGGCGGCCTTTGAGGTATGGGTGAATGCGGCAAGCTCCGCCGGGCCCAGGAGATTGGAATGTTCCCTTGCCAGATCCCTTGCATAGAGGGCGGCGCCAAAGGCTCCCATCAATCCGGCAATGGGCGGCCGGGTTACCTGCTTTCCGGTTTCCTGCTCAAAGCTGCGAAGGATGGCATCGTTCAGGAAAGTCCCTCCCTGCACAACAATATGATTGCCCAGCTTCTCCGGAGAGGAAACACGGATCACCTTGTACAATGCATTTTTGATAATACTCATGGCCAGTCCGGCGGAAATATCCTTTATATCCGCACCGTCTTTCTGTGCCTGTTTCACGGAGGAATTCATGAATACGGTGCAGCGGGATCCAAGATCCACCGGATGCTCTGCAAACAGTCCCAGCCTTGAGAATTCGGAAATTGAGTATCCCAGCGCCTGGGAAAAGGTATCGATAAAGGAACCGCATCCGGAAGAGCAGGCTTCGTTCAGCATGATGGAATCTATGGCACTGTTTTTTATTTTCATGCATTTGATGTCCTGTCCGCCTATGTCCAGGATAAAGTCCACCTGTGGATCGTAGAATCGGGCGGCAAAATAATGGGCAACGGTTTCGACGATGTT
>DHDO01000024.1:20188-28048 GCA_002399435.1 Firmicutes bacterium UBA4874 | reverse complement strand
TGTTCCTTTACCAGGGGAATCGGTTCCCCGTAATTGGACTGATAGAAATCATACAGGATATCACCGTCCGGTGTGATCAAAACCAGCTTGATGGTGGTGGAACCGGCATCGATGCCCAGGCAGGCATCTCCCCGCCATGTCCGGATGTCCATGTGGCGCACCCTGTCCTTGCTGTGACGGGCACGGAATGCCTGATAATCCTCCGGGGAATCAAACAGGGGAGGGGCGTATTGAATGGCGCTCCGGTTGGCCTGCGCTCCGGAAAGACGATCCATGAGTTCTCCATAATCCATGGTGGCACTGTTTTTACTGTACAGAGCGGCGCCCAGCGCGACATAATACTCTGCATTGTCCGGAAACAGGGCATGTTCGTCATCCAGGTTCAGGGTATCGACAAAGCGCTCCTGCAGGCCCTTCTGAAAAGTCAGGGGGCCGCCCAGAAAAGCAACTTTTCCCTTGATCTCACGACCCTGGGCCAGACCGGCAATGGTCTGATCCACAACCGCCTGATAGATGCTGGCAGCGATATCGGATTTATTGGCTCCCTGATTCAGCAGGGGCTGAATGTCGGATTTGGCAAAAACACCGCAGCGGGATGCGATATTATAAATCTTTTGATGCCCGGCGCTCAGCTTGTCCAGCTCCTCCAGGGATACATTCAGCAGGGAAGCCATCTGATCAATGAAAGCTCCTGTGCCGCCTGCGCAGCTGCCATTCATTCTCTCTTCCATCCCTCCGGTCAGGAAAAGGATCTTTGCGTCCTCTCCGCCCAACTCGATGACAACATCCACGTTTTCCTGGAAGCTTTCCACGGCTATCCGGGCGGAAAAAACCTCCTGAACAAATTCCAGCCGGGCATCCCTGGACAATCCCAGCCCGGCGGATCCTGTGATGGCAACCTTCAGACGGTTCCCTTCCAGCAGATCTCCAAGACCTTTGAGAAGCTGCATGGTATTTTTCCGGACCTGTGCGTAATGCCTTCCGTAATGTTTATACAGGATATTGCTTTTTTCATCCAATACAACGATCTTGACTGTAGTGGAACCGATGTCAATCCCGATGAAGCAGTTCATCTTTTCACCTTTTCTTTTCCTGGTGGTTTATAAGTACTCACCTAAGTATTCAATTATATATTGTATACCAAACTTTATCAACACCCAAACAGCTGGCTTCGTATGAATGTCCTGCATTACAGGGCATTGTGTCCGCTGCTGTATCCGGGGCCATGTTGCGGGAGAACTGTAATATTTTCCTTTTTGCCGAATAGATAATAGATATGGGAAGGAGGAAAAAACAATGCCCAGGCCAAAAACGCTGAGTTATGCGCTGAACAAAAAAACAGACAAGTTATTGAAAGTGTATCGTCAAAAAGCGATGGATCTGGCTGTCATGATACCGGTTGGACTGGCTGCCGCTCTGCTTTGGGGTTATTTCCTTGGAAACATGGACTATTATATGGAGAGCTGGTTCTCCCTTCATACTGCAGCTTTGAGCCGTGTTCCCCTGCCTTCCTGGCTGGAAGCGGCTTATTTCCGTATCCTGCTGACTACCACGGCGATTTTCGGCTGTATGTATGCATTTTGGAATAAGCATAATGAGAAATACAAAAAATACAAGAAAGAGATTCTGAAGATCCTGGAAGTGGATCCCTGTGAGCACAGAAGCGCGTGTACCTGTAAGGACGACTACTGCCGCTGGTTGGAAAAGGAGGAAGGAGTGGATTTATTATAAGTTGGACAAATATAAATATCTGTAAAGATTTTTAACACATTTCTTGTTTTGACAATAGAGATTGCCTGCGCTCCAGGTTAGAATAAAAACGGGTTCTTGAAATCACAGGAGTTGATCACATTGGAGCTGCAGCATCGTTTGGTACGTCAGGCCATTAACATAGCGGTCAGCAAAGCCATGGAGGATATGAAGAGCAGTACGAAGCGAAGCACCAGGAATCTGGTGGATCTGGGCCTGCTTTATGCCAAGACAGAGGCGCAGAAGAATTTTTTCGGCATTGCCAAAAAAATTATTTCCAGTCCCCAGACTCCATACCATGTTCTTATTTCCAGTATGATCACCAATGTGAACAATGACACGATCAGGAAAGTGGGATTGAATCTGGGATACAGCAGTTTAATCCACGGAGCCCGCAAGCTGAAAAAGAGATGGAAAAGCACAGGAGATCTGGCTCCCTGGCTGATCATTTTTGATCGGAGTGAGCCGGATCCGGACTTTTTTCCCAATATGGACCGCTGTATCCAGGAATTTCGGGAACTTGGCATTTACTCTTATATCGTCTGCCTGCATGACGCAGGGGACATTTCCAGGCTGTGCGACATCGCAGAGCGGTACGATGAATGCATGTTTGCCATGAAGGTTCCGCCCGACATAATTACAGAGGAGACGGCGGATATTGTGAGCAGGAGAAACAATATGATTGTTTCGGTGCAGGCAGAGAGCGGTGATCTTCAATGGAAGGGCAAGGGAACGGCATTCCGCTTGCTGCATCAAAAGCGGTGCCTCTATGGATTCCACGTAAATTACAACGATAAGACAATGATTTCGGCGACTGCCCCGGAGTATGTCCAGTCCGCCATTGATTCCGGTTGTTTTTTTGGAATATATATTGCGGAAGAAGGCGTTTCGGACGAATGCAGAAAGTCCATTTATCACTTCGCAAGCAGCACAAGAGGGGAAAATGGCCGGCCGCTGCTGACGATGGAGTGGCATCATGACATTCACGACATCACAAAAACCATTCTCTCCGGGGAAGGATATCGGAAAGTGGATCTTTCTGTTTGGAACGCCAGTCAAATGTATCTCAGTATGACTTAAAGGGCTTAAACTTAAAGGACTTTAACTTAGAGGACTTTAGTCCTTTTCTTTTTTTGTTGGTTCGTTTCCGGACGATTTCCGGATTTGGTCCGCCAGTTCATGAAGGACGCTTCCATCAAAAAAGCTGCGGATCTTCTCTATAAATTCTGCAGGGTCTTCTTTCATACCCTCATTGGCCCAGCGGATGAGAAAAGCGACAAAGGCAGTGGAGAAGAACGATACGAAAAATTCCCATTTATCACGGTCGTACCTCTCCGGAGGCATGGAGTTTTCAATCGCAGATATGGCGATATCCCTGATGTAAGTATTCAAATACTCAGGGAAGGAATTTTGCCCGGTGGTATTGAGCGCGTTGGTATAAAATGTTTTGTTTTGACGCATGTAGCAGCAAAGATCCTTCAAGCCATCCGTCCAGTTCTCAAGGGAATCATAAGAGGTCATAAACCGGGTGGTCTCCGTATAATAGATCCAATTCATCAAATCGTATTTGTCTTTAAAGTGGTAATAGAAAGACTGCCTGGTCAGACCACATTCGTCTACAATATCGCGGACGCTGAGTTTATGGAAGGGCTTTTTCGCCATTAACTTTTTCAGGGAATTGGCAAGGGCAATCTTTGTTATATTTGCATCCGGCATTGCAGCAAACCCTCCTGCCTTTCCCTTTTCTGCCTGCGGCAATCTTCGGTCATTTAGTATTTCCTTTCTTTCCGGTTCAAATCAGGATTCCTTCCTAAGTATAGCAGGTATTTGTGGCAGAAACAAACTGTACTAAAAAAATATAAAATATTTTAGCTCAAAGGAGGAATTATTATATCCACGTCGAATATAATTATTAGTGTAACAGAATTGTAATGTATTTGAAATACGGATGTAACACGCAATACGAATGGTACGCGGATGGGAAGTATTGTACCATAGGACACAGGTGTGACGAAGGCAACATAAGTCATGAATACATCATCAGATGCGGGTGCGATAAACCAGAAACTGGACGCCAGAAATGCTACAGGGGTTTATTCCAGTTGGGAGGGGGTCAATCAAATGAAAAAATCCAAAATACTGCTTCCTATTACAATGTGTATGTTCACAGCAGGGACGCTGACATCTTTTGCTCCTGCCGGACGTATGGTCAGGGAAAAGGAGAACGCAGGGGCCTATGAGATGTATGTCAATGACGTGTCGGTCGGAGTAATTCGACATGCAGCCAAAGGACTGAATTACTATGACGATGTGTTGAAGGATTTAAAGGAGAAATATCCGGACAACGTTGACATCATCTCGGATGTCCATTTCAAGGAAGTAGATACCGGAAAGGCAGAGGATATCAGCGAAGACAAGATGGCAGAGAGCATAGAGAAGGCTGTGGATATTGAGGCAGAGGCCTTTGCGATTAAGGTGAACGGGAAAACGGTATGCCATGTATGCTCCAAAGAACAGGCAGATCATATCATAAACGCAATTCAGGCACCTTTTGTGAAGTCCATTGAAACTGCGGCGAACGAGGTCCAGGAAGTAAAGTTTGTGGAGGATGTGAAGGTCGAACCGGAGAAGGTTCCTTATGCCAAAGTGAAGGAGGAACAGGAAGCGACCGATATGCTTCGCCAGAACCAGGAAGAAAAGAAAAAATATACGGTTGCGCAGGGCGATTCCCTGTGGGCAATCGCCGGTGCCAATCAGACCCACGTCAACGACATTCTGGCATTGAATCCGGGGCTGGACGTTTCCAATATCAAGCCGGGACAGGAGATTGAGCTGTCCGCTGAAAAGAAACTGCTGTCCGTTGCGACAAAGGAAAAGTCCACCTACCAGGAAGAAATCCCGTTTGGCACACAAGAGAAAGAGGATAAGAACCTTCCCGTAGGAAAATCCAGGACCGTTCAGGAAGGCCACAACGGGAAGAAGGAGATCCAGGTAAACATTGTCCGGGAAAACGGCAAGGAGGTCAGCCGGGAGATCCTGGCAGAGAACATTGTGGAGCAGCCGGTCAGCAAGATTATAGCCAAAGGGACGAAAAAGCCCGAGCCCGTGGTGAGGAATACTTCAAGGGGAAGCACTTCCAGAAGAACCCGCGCTACTGTTGCCAGCCAGGGATCGGCCAATTGGGCATCCGGCACAGTTCCTGCACGAGCTTCTGAAGTAGTAAACTTTGCTTTGAAGCAGTTGAAGAAGCCATATGTACATGGAGGGAATGGGCCCAATGCCTTTGACTGTTCCGGATTTACTTCTTATGTATATAAACATTTTGGGTATCAGCTGAACAGAGTGTCTGGGGCACAGGCTGCCAACGGCAGACCGGTCTCCAGGGCAGATCTGGCTCCCGGAGATATTTTGCTTTTCTCCAGAACACCAGGCGGTCCGGTAGGTCATGTTGCAATTTACATAGGAGGCGGCCAGCTCATTCATGCATCGAACAGTCATAAACAAATCATGACGAAGAGACTCAGCGAACATTATTTTTCGACGAACTTTAAAGGAGCAAGGCGGATTCTGGAATAACCGGAAAAGCCGGGAAAACAATAAATAATACATAATAAAGTCCGGGCACCCCCCGGGCTTTTTCTTTTCTTCCATTTTCATTGGGAATAAACACGAATCCGACAGTTTGTGCTATAATAGGAACCGATACTCTAAAGCGGTTGGAATGTTTGTGCTATATAATAGAAACCGATATTTTGAAGCAGTTGGGATGAGATGGTTTGTTTTCACGAAAGTCTGCATTGTTTGGGGAAAGGCGAAAGAGTTTCAATAAATATTGGCTGATTCTGTTGCTCCCTCTTGGCTGGCTGTTGAGCGCCCTGTCCAGGGAACACAGTCGATGGACCGAGAAATATTATTCCGGAGGGATATATAAAGGGATATCCTGGCTAATCGGCAAATTGCTGGGGTGGATTCCCTTTTCCGTGGGAGAGATGCTTGCGGCTGCTCTGCTGCTGATTGTCCTGTGGAGGCTGGCAGCTCTGATCCGGGGAATGATCCGGGACCGCAGGGGCAGATGGATCCGGCTGCGGAACTTTGTCCTCAATGCACTGCTTGCAGTCAGTTTGATTGATTCCCTGTTTCTTGTACTTTGGGGATTCAACTACAATCGCCTGAGCTTTTCCGAGATTACCGGCCTGGAAATTCAGCCGTCTTCCACGGAAGAACTGGTTCAGATGTCGCAAAAGCTGGCAAAGGACGCCAATACCCTGCGAAAAGATGTTTCAGAAAATCCGTCCGGAGTCATGATACCCTTTGGCGGCGCGGAAGGGGGCTTCCGGCGATGTTACAGGGGATATGAAGCGGCTTCCCGTTATGTGCCGGAGCTGAAGGGGGTCCGCAGCAGGCCGAAGCCGCTGCTGTTCTCACCTGCCATCGCCTATACGCATATCTGGGGGATCTACTGCCCGTTTACCGTGGAGTCCAATGTCAATATGAAAATCCCGACTCCCATGATTCTGTCCACCATGATGCATGAAATGGCACACCAGCTGGGATTTGCCAGGGAAGATGAGGCCAATTATATTGCCTATCTGACCTGCAGTCTTCATCCGGATGCAGACTTTCAATATGCCGGTGCACTGTTTGCCCTGGATTATACCCTGGATACGGTTTACGGGCTGGACGGGAAAGCATACCGGGAGCTGTATAACGGGCTGGACAAAAAGGTACGGAGAGATCTGGCCGAGAACGGCAAGTATCAGGAAAAATACGACGGTCCTATCCGGAGGGCTTCCTCCCGGTCCAATGACCTGTATCTGAAAGCCAATCATCAGGAGGATGGGGAGCGCAGTTACGGCAGAATGGTGGATCTGCTGCTGGCACAATATCGCTATGAAAAGGGAAACTGAGGTGATGGGATTGGAGAATCTGGCAGGGAGCGGCTGTGAGGCAGGTATTTCCCTTTCGGAGAGGAAGCCGCTAAAGGAAATTGAGAGCAGCATTGTCAGGAAATATCGGAAATACCTGTGGGCAAAGTTCAATAAAGCTGTACGGGACTATAAACTGGTGGAAGAAGGGGACCGGATCGCCGTTGCGGTTTCCGGGGGGAAAGACAGCCTTTTGATGGCAAAGCTGTTTCAGGAAATGGAGAGGCACAGGGTTTGCCACTTTGAGCTGGAGTTTATTTCCATGGATCCGGGCTTTCATGAGACCAACCGGCAGCTGCTGCTGGAGAACTGTGCGTATCTTAACATTCCGGTAAAGTTGTTCAAAACGGATATCTTCCGGATTGTGGATCACATTGCCCGGGATTATCCCTGTTATATGTGCGCACGGATGCGAAGAGGCGCTCTCTACGGGAAAGCACAGGAGCTGGGCTGCAATAAGCTGGCGCTGGCACATCATTTTGATGATATCATTGAGACGACACTTTTGAACCTGTTCTATGCCGGCGAATTCAAGACCATGCGCCCGGAACTCCGGGCCCGGCATTTCGAAAATATGGAATTGATCCGTCCCATGTGCTATATCCATGAGGAAGACATCAAAAGATTCACTTCCAATAACGGGATTCCCGCCATGAACTGCGGTTGTGTGGTGGCGGCGAAGAAGACTTCCAGCAAGCGCCGGGAGGTCAAGGAACTGATCGCAAAGCTGAAGGAATCCAACAGCGGGATTGACCAGTCGATCTTCAAATCCGCACAGAATGTCAACCTGGATTCCCTGTGGGGATGGAAGAAGGACGGGGTTCATTTTTCCTGTCTGGATGGATTTGAGGACAGGAAAGGGAAAGACTTGCCGGAGAATTGAGAAATACCGGCAGGAGAAATATAATTACATTATAGTTCAGAGCAATCATTTAGCTGGGAGGCAGAGTCGAATGAAAAAGGATGCATTGGTTTTGTTTCAGGGAGACAGCACTTCGGACTGTGGCAGAAGCCGGGAAGATGATCATTATCTGGGTACAGGATATCCCTGTATAACAGCGGCCTTGTACGGCGCGCTGCATCCGGAGAAAAATGTCCGGTTTATCAATCGGGCTGTCAGCGGCAACCGATCCATTGATCTTGTAAACCGGTGGCAGAGAGACTGCCTGGATGTGAAACCGGATGT
>DHDO01000024.1:3100-19973 GCA_002399435.1 Firmicutes bacterium UBA4874 | reverse complement strand
CACTATCGCAGGATTCTGTCGCAGGTCCGGGAGCATCTGGACGCCGATATTATTCTGATGGAACCTTTTTTGCTGATGGTAACGGAAGAGCAAAAGACTTCCTGGCGGGAGGACTTAAATCCAAAGATCGATGTCGTCCGGGAGCTGGCAAGGGAGTTTGACGCCGCGCTGGTACCGCTGGACGGGATTTTTGCCGCCGCTTCTTCCCGAAAGGATCCGCGGTTCTGGGCGGCTGACGGGGTACACCCAACGGCGGAGGGACATGCCATGATATGCCGGCATTGGCTGAAGGCTGCAGAGTCTTTATAAAGGGAGGTTGGTAACGGGAGGCCTTTGACAGGCCTTCCTGCCATTTTTGCCTCTTATCAATCTCATCGGCTGAAGGATTTTGGCGCAGCGATCCGGCATGGGAACGGAGGAACAGCGGAATGGAAAAGGTGTGAATGGAAAAGGTTGAAAAGGAAGATGTAGTTCTGGATAATCCATTCAGTATTTGATATAATGGAAATAATTTCGTACCGGAACATGATTTATTCTACATATATCGTCAGTATATCGGAAACGGTGGTGGTTGAATTGGCGAAGGAAGCGGTGGAAGCCATCCGCAGGGCAGAGCAGGAAGCCGATCAGATCGTGAAGGACGCGTCGGCAAAAGGTGCTAAAATGATTGCGGACGCCAAAAATGAGGCGAATGGCAGATATGAAAAACGAATCAGTGAAGCAAGGGAAAAAGCCCGTATTGATCTGGAGGCAGCAGGGCAGCAGGGAGCGGATTTGATTACAAAGACTCTGCGTCAGGCGGAAAAGGAAACGGAATCACTCCGAAAATCCGCTGAGGAAAAGGAGCAAACGGCAATTCAATGGATTCTGTCGAATATTCTGTGATTCCCTGTACCATTGCGGATCAGAGAAGGATTGGATCTTAAGGGAGGCAAGGTTCCATGGCAATACTGCCGATGAAGCATATTTCAATGATTGGATTGAAAAAGGACCGCAGAGCGGTGCTGGATGTCCTGCAGCGCTGCGGCACGGTTCAGATCAATGATATCAACAGGAAAGATAATGCGTTTTATAAATATGATGTTTCCTCTGAAAAATTGCTGCTGGAAAAGCAGGCAGCAGTCGTGCAGGAAGCTTTGGAGATATTGGACCGTCATGTACCGGAAAAGAAACCCATGCTGAATGTACTGAACGGGAAACAGGAGCTTTCCCGAAAGAGGTATGAGAAACTGGACGGGGAACAGGAAGAGATCCTGGAGACAGCAAAACATATCCGGGAATTATCGGACACCATTTCAGAATACAGGGCAGGTATGGAGAAGCTCCAGGTACAGATGGATTCTTTGGTTCCCTGGAGCAGTCTGGATCTTCCCCTGCAGTTTCGGGGAACAAAATCGGTGGCTGCATTTATCGGGTCCCTGACCGGTGAAATGTCCCGGGACGAACTCCTTGCGTCCCTGTTCGACCGGCTTCCGGCGGTGGATGCGGTTCATCTGGAAATCGTCAGTTCGACCAGGGAACAGGTCTGTATTGTTTTGCTCTGTCTCCGCAGGGATGCCGGCCCGGTTGAAAATGCACTGAGAAGCATGGGGTTTGCCTATCCATCCGCATCCGTTCCGACTCTCCCCATCCGGCAGATGCAGGAATGGAAGGAGAAGAAAGACAGGTTGGAGAAAGCCCGGGATACGGCAGAGGAGGAAATCCGGGACTTATCCGGGCAGCGTGACAGTCTGAAGGGAATGCTGGACTGCTATGCCATTAGAAAGGAAAAAGCGGATGTCGCAGGGCGATTGCTGCAGTCCCGGCATGCTTTCTTTCTGGAAGGTTACATTCCGGCGCGAAAGGCGGACACTGCCGCTGCCATTCTGAATGAACAATTTGATTTATTGGTGGAATATGAAGATCCCTCCGGGGATGCGGACGTACCGATTCTGCTGGAAAACAACAAGTTTGCCGAACCGGTGGAAGGCGTTTTACGATCTTTCAGCCTGCCGGGAAAAGGGGAAATCGATCCGACGTTTTTAATGGCAATCTTCTATTATATTCTTTTCGGGCTGATGCTGTCCGATGCGGGGTATGGTTTGCTGATGGTACTCGGCTGCGGATTCTGCCTGCGGAAATACAAAAATATGGAACCTGGAATGCAGAAAACCCTGCGTATGTTCTTCTTCTGCGGTATCTCCACAACATTTTGGGGCGCCATGTTTGGCAGCTGGTTTGGAGATGTGACGAAGATCGTATCGACTACATTTTTTCACAGGACGGTTTCTGTCCCGCCTCTGTGGTTTGAGCCTGTCAATGACCCCATGCAGATGCTTGTGTTTTCCATGGCAGTTGGCGTTCTTCATTTATTCACGGGCCTGGGAGCCAAATTGGTTCAATGTATCCGGGCGAAGCAGTACAAAGATGCCGTTTATGACGTTCTATTCTGGTATCTGCTGGTGGGCGGGCTCATTGTTGTCCTGCTTTCCAGCTCACAATTTGCCGGGATGTTCGGACTGAATTTTGTCCTGCCTTCTGTTGTGGGAAAAGCAGCGGGCAGTATCGCCGCAGTTGCCGGCGCGGGAATTATCCTTACAGCAGGAAGGGAATCCCGCAACTGGTTCAAGCGTATTTTGAAAGGCCTTTATGGATTATATAATGTAACCGGTTATCTGAGCGATATTCTTTCCTATTCCCGCCTGCTGGCCCTTGGCCTTGCCACCGGTGTCATCGCAACAGTGATTAATCAGATGGGCGCCATGTTTGGCGACAGTGTCATGGGTGCGGTGCTGTTTGCGGTTGTTTTTCTGATCGGTCACGCTCTCAATATGGCCATAAATCTGCTGGGGGCTTATGTACATACCAACCGGTTATCATTTGTTGAGTTTTTTGGCAAGTTTTATGAAGGCGGGGGAAAGGAGTTTACTCCCTTTGCTGTTCATACGAAATACTTTGAAATTAAGGAGGAAACATGATTATGGAAAATATGGGCGTGTTTTTTGCATTGCTGGGTGCAGTACTGGCGGCAGTTATGTCAGGCATCGGCTCCGCAAGGGGTGTGGGAATGGCTGGTGAGGCAGCTGCTGGTGTAGTTACGGAAGACCCCAGTAAATTTGGAAAGGTCTTGATTCTTCAGCTTTTGCCTGGTACACAGGGAATTTATGGCTTGCTGATCGCCTTTATTACTCTGACACAGATTGGGATTCTCGGCGGTTCTTCCGATGTTTCCCTCTACAAGGGACTGCTTTATTTTATCGCCTGTCTGCCAATGATATTTGTAGGCTATTGGTCTGCCATTCGTCAGGCACGCGCAGCCGTTGCCAGTATTGCAATGGTTGCCAAACGCCCCGATCAATCCGGAAAAGCCATTATTTTCCCGGCAATGGTGGAAACTTATGCGATTCTTGCTTTGTTGATCTCCATTCTGGCGGTTACCGGGATTGGTTCCGTGAATATATAACAGGCATCAGAGATTGGAGAAAAATATGTCAGGCTTGGATAAAATACTGGCTCAGATCTTGTCCGAGGCCCGCAGCACTGCCGATGCAAAGATCGCATCGGCACAGCAGCAGGCGGAAAAGATCCTGAAGGAAAAAGAAGAAGAAGCAAAAAGGGAATGCGGGCGGATTGCCCGGCAGTCTGCGGTGGAGCAGGCAGACAGGATTGCCCGTGCGAAGTCTTCTGTATCCCTGCAGAAGCGAAAGACCATTCTGGCTGCCAAACAACAGATGATCGAAGATGTGATCCAAAAGGCGAGGAAGGCTGTTCTGGAGAGCAGCGAAGACGAGTACTTCAGGCGAATCCGGGAGATGGTGGAACAATATGCTCTGCCGCAGGACGGGCAGATCCTGTTCTGCTTAAAGGATCGGGACCGCCTTCCTTCCGGTTTGGAAGCTTTGTTGAATCAGGCCATTTCCGCCAGGGGCGGTTCCCTGAAGATTTCTCAGGAAACCAGACCCATAGACGGAGGCTTTGTCCTGGTATACGGCGAAGTGGAGGAGAATTGCTCCTTTGAGGCTTTGTTTGAAAGCAGGCACGATGTCCTGCAGGATAAAGTCCATGAATTCTTATTTGCCTGATACCGGGAAGGAGGAAATACCATGGCGGAAGAGCTTTATACCTATGCCGTTGCACGAATTCGTTCCAGGGAACTGCTTCTGCTGAACTCCGATTTTATAGAGCAGCTGATGGCGGCGAAAAGCTATGAAGAATGTCTGCGTCTGCTTACGGAAAAAGGGTGGGGCGGGAAAGGTCACACCGACGTGGAACAGATGCTTTCTGAGGAAAGGGACAAAGCCTGGGCACTGATGGAGGAACTGGTGGAGGATATGTCGGTATTCGACATACTGAGGTATCCTAATGACTATCAGAATCTGAAGACGGCAATCAAGCTGGTGTATGCAGGGAAAGAAGGACAATCTCCCTTTGTCCGACACGGGACTGTGGATTCTGCCACAATTATGGAGGCAGTTCAAAGCCGGGATTTTTCCCTGCTGCCGGAGAGAATGCGGGATCCCGCCGGAGAGGCCTATGAGGCATTGATGCACACCGGGGATGGACAGCTTTGTGACAGAATTGTGGACAAGGCTGCCCTGGAGGCTATTCATCAGGCCGGGACAGCCCAGGACAATGAATTTCTCGGACGATATGCGGAACAAACGGTGGCCCAGGCAGATATCCGGATTGCAGTGCGTGCATGGAAAACCGGTAAATCTCCGGAATGGACCCGCAATGCGCTGGCAGCCTGCGATACCCTGGATGTCGAAGCTCTTGCCGGGGCTGCGGAGTCCGGGTTGGAGGAGATTTGTGAATATCTGCGGCATACCGTATATGCAGAAGGAGTTCCGGAGCTGGAAAAGTCCCTTTCCACCTTCGAGCTGTGGTGTGACAATCATCTGATTCGGGAAATCCGTCCTGAGAAATATCATTCCTTTACTGTCAGTCCGCTGGCAGCTTATCTCCTTGCCAGGAAAAATGAAATCAAAACGGTGCGGATTATCTTGCTGGGCAGGCAGAACCGTCTTTCAAAAGAATCCATCCGGGAAAGGATACGGGAAATGTATGTATAAGATAGCAGTAATGGGCGATTATGACAGCATTTATGGTTTTGCAGCACTGGGACTGGATATTGTCCCGGTGGCAGAACCGTTTGATCCGGAGGCAGCCGGCAGAAAGCTCAGGGAGATGGCTGGGAAAGATTATGCAGTCATTTATATTACCGAATCCCTGGCAGCGGTTTTGGAAGAAGAAATCGATTCTTACCGGATGGAAAAGCTGCCTGCGATTATTCCCATTCCCGGGGTATCCGGCAATAACGGGATGGGGATCAAAATGGTAAAGAAATCAGTGGAGCAGGCGGTCGGTACCGATATTGTCTTTCAGGATAAAAACCGGCGTTAGCGAACGGAAGGAATACAGCAAAGAAGGTGGACCAGAAATGAGCAAAGGTACCATAAAGAAAGTTGCCGGGCCTCTCGTGATTGCAGAAGGCATGCGGGATGCAAATATGTTTGATATGGTCCGTGTCAGCGATCGGCAGCTGACCGGAGAGATTATAGAGATTCATGGCGGGGAAGCTTCCATACAGGTTTATGAGGAAACTTCCGGTCTGGGGCCGGGAGAGCCTGTGGAGTCCACCGGGTCTCCCATGAGTGTGGAATTGGGACCCGGTCTGATTGGAAGCATCTATGACGGCATTCAGCGTCCTTTGGATAAAATCATGGAACAGACCGGAAACAACCTGAAACGTGGGGTGCAGGTGCTGTCTCTGAACCGGGAGACAAAATGGCATTTTCAGCCTGCCGTGGAAGTCGGACAGGAAGTTGTTCCCGGGGATATTGTTGGCACGGTTCCCGAAACGGAAATCGTGCTTCATAAAATAATGGTTCCGAATGGCGTATCAGGAAAGGTCACAGGGATCGCGGAAGGTGATTATACCGTTGCGGATACGATCGCTACAATAACCGGATCGGATGGTACCGGGCACAACCTGTCCCTGATGCAGAGATGGCCGGTCCGGGAAGGCCGGCCTTATCAGGAAAAGCTTTCTCCGGACATGCCGCTGATCACCGGCCAGCGGGTGATTGATACCCTGTTTCCCATTGCCAAAGGCGGAGTTGCTGCAGTCCCCGGACCGTTTGGCTCCGGAAAGACGGTAGTACAGCATCAGCTGGCAAAGTGGGCGGATGCCGACATCGTAGTATACATCGGCTGCGGGGAGCGGGGAAATGAAATGACGGACGTCCTGAATGAGTTTCCGGAGCTGAAGGATCCGAAAACCGGCTATTCCCTGATGAAGCGAACCATTCTGATTGCAAATACTTCCGATATGCCGGTTGCGGCGCGGGAGGCTTCCATCTATACCGGGATCACCATGGCCGAGTATTACCGCGATATGGGGTATTCGGTGGCATTGATGGCGGATTCCACTTCCCGCTGGGCGGAAGCGCTGCGTGAAATGTCCGGTCGATTGGAGGAAATGCCCGGCGAAGAAGGGTATCCTGCTTATCTTGGCAGCCGTCTTGCCCAGTTCTACGAACGGGCAGGGTATGTCAGAGCCCTGGGGAAAGAGGGACGAAAGGGAGCCTTATCGGTGATAGGTGCCGTATCTCCTCCCGGAGGCGATATATCCGAACCGGTTTCCCAGGCAACGCTTCGGATTGTAAAGGTGTTCTGGAGCCTGGATGCGGATCTTGCATACCGTCGTCACTTTCCGGCGATCAACTGGCTGACGAGTTATTCCCTGTATGTCGATACCATGGGAAAATGGTTTAACGCCAATGTAAAAAACGACTGGATGGATTTGCGGGCGCGGCTGATGCGTTTGCTGCATGATGAATCGGAGCTGGAGGAGATCGTCAAGCTGGTGGGCATGGATGCATTGTCTGCAGGCGATCGTTTGAAACTGGAAGCCGCCCGGTCCATTCGGGAGGACTTTCTCCATCAGAATGCCTTTCATGAAACGGATACCTATACCTCTCTGCAGAAGCAGTATCAGATGATGCATCTGGTTTTGGGGTATTATGATGCGGCTGTTTCCGCACTGGAAAAGAAAGCGAACATTGAGGACCTGGTTCGGTTGCCGGTGCGGGAGCGGATTGGGCGGTTCAAATATGTAGCCGAGGACAAAACTGACGAGGAATACGATCAGATCGAACAGATGCTGTCGGATGAGATCCAACAGGCCATTCAGAAGGAGGACTTATAAATGCCAAAAGAGTATCGAACCATAGAAGAGATAGCGGGTCCTCTGATGCTGGTGCGGAACGTGTCCGGCGTTACCTATGATGAATTGGGAGAAATTGAACTGAGCACCGGAGAAAAACGACGCTGTAAAGTGCTGGAGGTGGATGGCAGCAATGCTCTTGTACAGTTGTTTGAAAGCTCCGCCGGCATCAATCTGTCCCAGAGCAAGGTACGGTTCCTGGGACGCAGCATGGAGCTGGGTGTTTCCAGAGATATGCTGGGGCGTATCTTTGACGGGCTGGGGCGTCCCATAGATAACGGTCCGGAAATCCTGCCGGACAAACGCATGGATATTGATGGCCTGCCCATAAATCCGGTTGCGCGCAGTTATCCCCAGGAGTTTATCCAGACCGGGATCTCTGCCATTGACGGGCTGAACACTCTGGTACGGGGACAGAAGCTGCCGATCTTTTCTGCATCGGGGCTGCCCCATGCCAATCTTGCAGCGCAAATCGCACGCCAGGCCAGGGTGCGGGGAACACAGGAGTCCTTTGCAGTTGTATTTGCCGCCATTGGCATTACCTTTGAGGAGGCCAACTTTTTTATCGAAAGTTTTCGTGAAACCGGTGCCCTGGACCGGACGGTTCTGTTTGTAAATCTGGCCAATGATCCGGCCATTGAACGGATCTCCACCCCGAGAATGGCACTGACGGCAGCAGAGTACCTGGCATTTGAAAAGGGTATGCATGTCCTGGTGATTCTGACGGATATTACGAATTATGCAGATGCCCTGCGTGAAGTATCCGCTGCACGCAAGGAGGTTCCGGGCAGACGGGGGTATCCCGGCTACATGTATACGGACCTGGCGTCCATTTATGAGAGGGCCGGCCGTCAGAAAGGCAAACCGGGATCCATTACAATGATTCCCATATTGACCATGCCGGAAGATGACGAGACCCATCCGATTCCGGACCTGACCGGATATATTACGGAAGGGCAGATTATACTCAGCCGTGACTTGTACCGGAAGGGAATCACGCCTCCGATCGATGTACTGCCATCGTTGTCCCGTCTGAAGGATAAGGGAATCGGGGAAGGAAAAACACGGGCAGATCATGCGGATACCATGAATCAGCTGTTTGCTGCCTATGCCCGGGGAAAAGAGGCCAAGGAACTGATGGTGGTACTTGGCGAAGCAGCCCTGACGGATATTGATAAATTGTATGCGAAATTTGCCGATGAGTTTGAAAAGCAATATATATCACAGGGATACCAGGTCAATAGGGATGTGGAAGAAACGTTGGATCTCGGCTGGAAACTGCTTCGCATTCTGCCCCGCAGTGAACTGAAACGGATCAATGATCAACTTCTGGATGAATACTATGATGCATCTGACAAGTAGGGAGGGATATTTTTGGCTGCCGCTCATGTAAACCCAACACGTATGGAACTGACACAACTCAAGAGAAAGCTCGGTACAGCCATGAGAGGACATAAGCTGCTGAAGGACAAAAGGGACGAATTGATGCGGCAGTTTCTGGACCTGGTAAGAGAAAACAAAGTCCTGCGGGAACGGGTGGAGCAGGGTATTCAGTCCGCCAACAAAAACTTTGTCCTGGCACGGGCGGTGATGTCGGACGAAACATTGAAGACTGCGTTTCTGGCGCCCAAACAGGAAGTCTTTCTGGAGACAGACGTAAAAAACGTCATGAGCGTGGAAATTCCGCAATTCCATTATAAAACACGCACATCCGATGCCAATGATATCTACTCCTATGGGTTTGCATTTACCTCTGCCGACCTGGATGACGCTGTGAAATCCCTGGCGGACATTCTGCCGGATATGCTGAAACTGGCAGAATGTGAGAAAGCCTGTCAGATGATGGCCACAGAGATTGAAAAAACCCGGAGGCGGGTAAACGCGCTGGAGCATGTCATGATTCCTGAAATGCAGGAAAACATCCGGTATATCACCATGAAGCTGGATGAGAACGAGCGCAGCACGCAGGTACGCCTGATGAAAGTGAAGGACATGATGCTGGAGCAGACACATCATTACAGCAGCCGATATGACCGACAGGCAGCCAGGGATGAAGCGGTACAGGAATCATAGCATCCAATTAGTTCAAAAAGCAGGAAAAGAGCCTGCCCTTTAGGACAAGCTCCTTTCCTTTTTTTTGTTTTCCTTTGTGATGAACCAGTTGAATCTACCATGATGAGAGGATATCGATTCCGATCTCTGACTCGGATACGTTTACTGCAAATAACCCATGGGATTGACAGGAGTCCCGTTTACCCGAACCTCAAAGTGCAGGTGCGGTCCGGTGGAAGCTCCAGTGCTGCCGACGAGAATGACAGTATCACCCGCCTTCACCTTCTGTCCCACAGAAACCTTTATAGCGGATCCATGAGCATAGGTGGTTGTAATCCCGCCGCCATGATCCACCGTTACCATGTTTCCATAACCTTTTTTACGACCATTATCGTGTTGGATAAGAATTACCGTACCATCCGCTGCGGCTTTGGCAGGGTGTCCGGCAATGCCGCCTCCGGATATATCCATCCCTTTATGTAGTTTTTCTACTCCTTCAATAGGATGATTGCGCCATCCATATGGGGAAGTAATGGTGTAAAAACCAGGTGCCGGCCAAGCCAATCTGCCTCCCGTGTATTTGGATCCAACGTTGTTGACACCACTCCCTGGTCTTTTCACGGAACCCCGGCTGGCTTGCCGCTGTTGCTGCTGCTGCTGCTGTCTGGCCAGGACCAACCTTCGGATCTCTTTCTCCAGGTTTTTGGACTCTGCTTCCATTGCATCCAGGTCTTCACTGATCTTGGCCTTTTCGGCGTCGAGCTGAGTGATCAGCCTTTGCTTTTCGTTCTGCGTCGCTTCGATATCCTGCTTTTGCTTTGCAATCTGCGCTTTCGTGTTCTGGATTTCACTTTCCTTTTGCTCCAGAGCAGCTTTCTGGTTCTCTATACCGCGCTTGCATTGCTCAATGTTGGCTTTCTGCTGTTCACAGGCTTCTTTTTTCTTTTTCACTTCATCCCGGTACTGAGTCAGTTCATCAAACACGCCCTGATCATAGGAGAACATTTTGGTGATCATGTCCACCCGATCCATCAGATCGTTCAGGCCCTTGGATTCAAACAGCAGTTCCAGATAAGAAGAGTCGCTGTTCATATACATGGCTCTCATTCGATCTGCATTGAGTTTCTCCTGTTCCTCGGCTTTTTTGATGGACTGATTCAATTCTGTCTGAAGCTTGTCCAAATTTTCCCTGGTGTTTGCCAGGTTGTTCTCCGTGACTGCCAGATTTTGCCTGGTGGCGGAGAGCTCGCCCTGTGTCTGGTTCAACTGGTTTTCCACTGCGGACAGTTCCTTCTGTTTTTCCTGCAGGCTCTGATCAACTTGCTTCAGCTGGTTTTGCACGTTGTCTTGCTGATCCTTGACCTGATTCAGATTCTTTTTGCTATCTGTAATGTTCTTATGTACATCGTTCAGCTTTCCCTGCTTTTGGGATATACCGGAAGCAAAAGCCGATGCTGTCATGGCCATTACAAGAATAACAGCCAAAAATGGAATAAGGAATTTTTTTCTCACAGAATCACCCCGTCATGGATTTTAAACAAATGTGACAAAAGTATTAAAATTCATTTGCTTTCCTGTCATTATACTATATCCTATATCATTTGTATAGTATAAAATACGCTGAATTTTACGGAATTTGTTGATTCTACATATTGTTTTTCCTATAATATGAAATAAGGATCGAAAAGTATAAGGATCGAAAAGTATAAGATATGAAGTGTATTTCATTTTGCTGTCATAAATCAACGAAAAGGAGAGAACAGAATTTTGAGTACCTATCGCATGGAATTGGGGAAATGGGGGGAGGAGCAGGCTTGTCAGTATCTCATCCGGCAGGGCTATCGGATTGTATATCGGAATTATCGGTGCCCCTTTGGAGAGGTGGATATTATTGCATCCGGGGAGGGTCAACTGATATTTGCTGAGGTGAAGACCCGGACATCCACGGCTTTTGGTACTCCCGCCCAGGCGGTGAACCGGAAAAAGCAGTCCAGGTACCGGAAAGCCGCGTTATGCTTTCTTCAGGACAGGCACTGGAAGAATGCGTCCTGTCGTTTTGATATCCTGGAGGTCTTTGTCCGGCCGGATTCCTCTTTTCATATCCATCATATCCCCAATGCATACGGGGTATAAACTGCCTGCTTTCCCCTTATAAAGACAAATCGGTTAGGTTCTCTGCCGGAAACAGGGTCGCTCCGGCAGCTGTGGCGTATTCCGCATGGTCGGGCATGTGAAACCGCACCTGGTACAAGCTCTGCAGGGAGTCAAAGATGGCCCGGGATTGGGGGACATTGGTCAGATTCCCCGTTAATACAACATCCTTTGTATTGTGTATGCGGGAAGCAAACGCGGCAATGGTCCCGATAGTCTGGAACACGAGGTTGACAATTCCAAGAGCGGTATCCGACTTGGTGGCCAGATCACTGATTTTCCCGAAATTGGATGCTGTACTTTCCTGCGTCAGGCTTCCTACCGGGTCCTTTGTGATATCCCGGATCAAAAGATCGATATGAGACAGATCCCCGCCCTGAGCCATTTCAATCAAATCATCAAAATGCCGTATATTGAGCATTTTATAGGAGAGGCCCAGAAGGGTTCCTCCGCCGACGCCGGTACCGCCGATATGTTTTTCCCCGTTTTTATCGGCAATGACATAAGCCGTACCGGTACCCATGCTGACAATGATGGCCCGCTTCAGGCCGGTCAGAAACAACCCGCCCTTTCCGATGGCCTGAAACTCATTCACCTTGCCAGTGGGAATCCCGTATATATTATCGGACAGGTATCCGGAGCCTGCCCCGGTTACCAGAATCCGGCTGATATCCTTCAGGTTCAGCTTGTTTTTGCTCATAAATTTGCCGAAAGCTCCATATACGGATGCAATGGGATCGTTGGCCTTGACCAGTATGGGACTGAAAATCCTGTTTTCATGTAATCCGACAATTTTTGTTGTACTTCCGCCGACATCGATTCCAATAATTCTTGACATACGATTACTCCCTGATTATTTTTCTGTATTTGTTGTAAGCCAACGTAATGGCCATGGTCAATATACCAGCAAGAACGGCTTCCGCAATGGCATTTGTCGTCAGTACGGAGAGCAGCATTGCCTTGAAGGCAATCCCCAGCCTTTTTACGACTTCCTGGGCATATACCAGATAGAGCATCAGGAATACCAGTCCGGTATTCACCGCGCTGCCCGCAACGCCTGCAGCAAAGGCGGATGCCGGTGCTTTCAGAACCTTATAAAGCATCCGGTAAACATAATAGGCCACCACTCCGATCATCATCCGCGGAAGTACGGAAACGAGCGGGTTGATAAACAGAGGATCGATAACCGTTACCGGCCTCGTCACTGCATGAATCAGAGAGATAAGTCCCATCAGCGTCCCAAGAACCCATCCGGCAACCGGGCCCAGCAGGACTCCTGTAATAATGGTAGGAATATGGACGACCGTTGCACTGATCGAACCCAATGGCACTGCACCCAATGGCGTCAGGTCCAATACAATGGTAATGGCCAGCATTAAGGCAATAAAGGTGAGATTTTTGGTATCCTTTAGTGATCGGCTCATAAACCATTCTCCTTTAAAATAATATATTTATGATATTCATACTATCATATCACAGTTTGCATTCCCGGTAAATTTTGTTTTTTTTCTTTTTCTTTTCTGTAAATAAAGGAGCTAAAGGAGCAAATCGGTCAGGCTTTGGAGACTTTAAACAGGGATCGGAAAAAGTCCGCAATTCCCCGGATCAATTTTGTTATGAAACCAATCTTCTCCACTTTTTTGGTTGTACTGATATCTGCCGTCGCCAGG
Organism: Firmicutes bacterium UBA4874; assembly: GCA_002399435.1. Taxonomy (GTDB): domain Bacteria; phylum Bacillota; class Clostridia; order Caldicoprobacterales; family DTU083; genus UBA4874. The sequence continues at coordinate 6,893 of DHDO01000024.1, read as the reverse complement.
ACATCCTTGCCCAATCGGACTTCTGCCTTTCCCACCGTTTTACCGGCTGCAACGGGAGCCGATATCGGCTTATCCGACGGCACTGCAGAGATTTTGATATCTGCCTTATGGGATTTCGGGACAGCTGCTGTTATGGATTCATTGATCTTTACCGGCACAGTGGTTTCCCTGCCGTTCCGTACCGGGATTTCCCCGATTTCTTTTCCTTTTTTTGCAATCTCAGTCAGTTCGAAATTCTGATAGCCAAAATCCAACAGCTCTTTGGAAGCCGCAAGCCGTTCCTTTTCATCCCTGGTTTTCAGCACAACGGAGATCAGCCGCATGCCGTCCTTTTTTGCCGTACCTACCAGACAGAAGCCGGCTTCCTCGGTCCAGCCGGTTTTCAGGCCGTCTGCGCCAGGATAATTTTCAAGAAGTGGATTGCGGTTTTTCTGATAGATCCCGTTGAAGGTAAGTTCCTTTGTGGACTCCAGCTCCAGCACTTTCGGATAGTTTGTGATCAGATATCTGGCCAATATTGCAATGTCATGGGCACTCATGTGATGCCCTGCTGCCGGCAGACCATTGCAGTTTTTGAACTCGGTATGGGTCATGCCCAGTTCCTTCGCACGTTTGTTCATCTGTCCGACAAAGGCTTCCTCGGATCCGTACAGATGTTCTGCAAGGGCGACGCAGCCATCATTGGCGGATACGACGGAGATTCCGGTCAGGATGTCCCGCAGCGGCACTTTGGACCCGACATCGAGGAACATTTCCGATCCTTTCATTCCGGTCCGCCATGCTTTTTCGGAAACCGTCACCTGATCCTCCAGGTGGGCACTTCCGTTCTCCAAAGCCTCAAATCCCAGCAATAAGGTCATGATTTTGGTGATGCTGGCCGGGGGAAGCGGGGTATCCACATTTTTCCCGTATAATATCTGCCCGGTGGAGGCTTCCATTAATATGGCAGATTCTGCAGCACTGTTGAATGGTTCCTGGGCGAAGACGGGTGAGGCAACGCTCAGGAACAAAAGCAGGACTGCCATTCCGACCCAGCCTGTCCTTTTTTGTTTCTTCCTTTGTTCCTTCATTTTCATATAATCCTCCATTCTGTGGGACTCATTTGAATTTTGTTTATGATAATGCTATTATACGACATTATCGTTTTTCATGCGAGATACAAATTATTACAGATATCGTTTTTTACCTGACGGGAAACAAATCCCGGCAGGTAAATATCGGAGTCCAAGCTTTACTGATTTTTTCCAGGCGAGGCATTGGCGGGGAAAATTGTCCCGTGCTATCATTTTGCTTTCCTTCCCATACAGGAAGCGGTACAATTGGAAAGGAAACTTTTGTCCTGAAGGGAACCTGGAAAGCGGGAATTGGGAGGAGCGCATAATGACAAAAGCGGGAATTGGGAGGAGCGCATAATGACAATGGAAAAATTGATTTTACCGAAAGGATACCGGGCGTCCCTGAGTGTTCCGGAAACGGAAAAAGCGATCAAGTCGCTGAAGGATTTCTTTGAAAACCGTCTGGCGGAGGAGCTGAACCTAATGCGGGTTTCCGCGCCGCTTTTTGTAACACCGGAATCCGGCCTGAACGACAACCTGAATGGGGTGGAACGGCCGGTTATCTTTGACGTCCGGGCTCTGGGCGGGAAACAGGTGGAGATCGTTCATTCCCTGGCGAAGTGGAAGAGAATGGCCCTCAAACGATATGGACTTAATCATGGTGAAGGCCTGTATACGGATATGAATGCCATCCGGAGGGACGAAGACCCGGACAATCTGCATTCCTTTTATGTGGATCAGTGGGATTGGGAGAAGATCATCCGAGAGGAGGAAAGAACGGAGGAAACCTTGCGGAATACGGTAAACAGCATTTTCAGGGTTTTCAAGGATGCGGAGGAGTTTATCTGCAGCAGATATCCGCAGTTGCACCGTCTTCTGCCGGATGAAATCACCTTCCTGACCACCCAGGAGCTGGAGGACCGGTATCCCGGTCTGGATCCGCGGCATCGGGAGGATGCCATTGCGAAGGAAAAGAAAGCTGTATGTCTCATGAAGATCGGGGGGGTGCTGAAATCGGGCATCCGCCATGATGGAAGGGCACCGGATTACGATGACTGGGAGAGGAACTGCGATATCCTTTTCTGGTATCCGCTGCTGGATTGCTCCTTTGAAGTGTCTTCCATGGGAATCCGGGTTGATAAGGAAGCATTGCAAAAGCAGCTGAAACTGGCCGGCTGTGAGGAGAGAAAGGATTTGACGTTCCACCGGGAGCTTCTGAACGGGGATTTACCCTGTACCATAGGCGGAGGCATCGGCCAGTCCAGAATCTGCATGTATCTTCTGAACAAAGCCCATATTGGAGAAGTACAGGCCTCCGTATGGCCGGAAGAAATGTTGGAGGCCTGTGAGCGTGCAAATATCACTTTACTGTAAAGGAATAAAAACAAGGGAACCGGACGATATCATAAGGGAGGCAGGAAAGGTGACGGATACGATGAGGGAAATCCTTCCGTTTATACCGCCGAAGCCGTCCTGAAAAGTACGAAGGCTAAGAACGCAGGAAGTTGGTCCGTATAGCAGAGGAGAACAGGTTATGAAGCGAGAATTTACAAAAATGCATGGTCTGGGTAATGATTATATCTATTTCAATTGTCTGACCGAAGACATTCCACATCCGGAGGCCCTGGCTGTCCGGCTGTCCGACCGTCATTTCGGGATAGGAGGGGATGGCATCATCCTCCTCTGTTCTTCGGACCGGGCAGATGTGAAAATGCGGATGTTCAACGCGGACGGCAGTGAAGGAAAGATGTGCGGAAACGGCATACGCTGTGTCGGAAAATACCTTTATGACAACGGGATCGTAACGAAAACAAACCTGGACGTTGAAACACGCAGCGGAATCAAGAAGCTGGAGCTTCATGTACAGGACCAGGTGGTCCGGTCCGTCCGGGTGGATATGGGCAAGGCGGACTTTTCTCCGGAAAGTATCCCTGTCCTGCTGGATGGGAACCATATCATTCACCGGGAATTACTCCTTGCCGGAAGGAAATATTTCATTACCTGCGTATCCATGGGAAATCCCCATTGCGTTGTTTTTGTGGAGGACGTGGATTCCGTTCCCATTGCAACGGAAGGGCCGATGTTTGAAAACGCTTCTGTTTTCCCGGACCGTACCAATACGGAATTTGTCCAGGTCCAAAGCGGCAAGGTGCTGAAAATGCGGGTCTGGGAACGCGGCAGCGGAGAGACTCTTGCCTGCGGTACCGGGGCCTGTGCTTCCGTTGCTGCTGCTGTGGCAAATGGAATCTGCAGCCGGGATGAGGAAATCCGGGTTTGCCTGAAAGGCGGGGATCTTTTCGTCCGATACACAGAGGAAACCGTTCTTATGACCGGCAATGCGGAAAAAGTTTTTGAAGGAGTTGTAAACATATGACGAAGTACATTTTTGTAACAGGCGGCGTGGTTTCCGGCCTGGGCAAGGGGATCCTGGCGGCCTCCCTGGGCAGGCTGCTCAAGTCGAGGGGACTGAAAGTATTTGCACAGAAGCTGGATCCCTACATCAATGTGGATCCGGGGACCATGAGTCCTTATCAGCACGGAGAAGTGTTTGTCACGGAGGACGGTGCAGAGACCGATCTGGATCTGGGACATTATGAACGGTTTATCGATGAGGATCTCAACCGGTTTTCCAATCTGACTTCCGGAAAGGTTTACTGGAACGTGCTGAACAAGGAGCGGAAGGGAGAATATCTTGGCGAGACGGTTCAGGTGATTCCACATATTACAAATGAAATCAA
>DHDO01000024.1:0-2906 GCA_002399435.1 Firmicutes bacterium UBA4874 | reverse complement strand
GAAGGACAGCCTTTTCTGGAGGCGATCCGGCAGATTCCCCTGGAAATCGGAAGGGAAAACTGCCTGTTTATTCATGTAACACTTGTTCCCTATGTCAGCGGTTCCAATGAATACAAATCCAAGCCGACCCAGCACTCTGTCAAACAACTTCAGTCCCAGGGCATCATGCCCGATATCATCATCTGCCGGTGTGACCGGAAACTGGAGCAGAGCATGAAACAAAAGATATCCCTGTTCTGCAATGTAAAGCCGGACTGCGTTCTGGATAACACTACCGTGCCGGTTCTGTATGAAGTGCCCATCATGCTGCACAACCAGGGCCTTGATGATATTGTGTGCCGGGAATTGAAGATTCCGGCACCGCCCTGCGACCTTTCCGACTGGACCGGCATGCTGGATCGGATCCGCTGCAGAAGCAGGGAGGTGACCATAGCCATTGTGGGGAAATATGTAAAACTCCATGATGCTTACCTGTCCATTGTGGAAGCCCTGCATCATGCGGGCTATGAAACCGGAACGAAAATCCGGTTTTGTTGGGTGAATGCAGAGGAGCTTGTCACGGAAAACGATGCGGAGGAAAATCTGGCAGGCTGTGACGGGATATTGGTTCCCGGAGGATTTGGCGACCGGGGCATGGAAGGAAAGATTCAGGCGGCAAAATATGCGCGAACCCGTAATGTCCCTTATTTTGGAATATGCCTGGGGATGCAGACGGCAGTGATTGAGTTTTCACGGGATGTGGCAGGGTTGGAAGATGCCAATTCCAGTGAATTCAACCCGGAAGCCCGGGACTGTGTCATCGATCTGCTGCCGGATCAGCAGGGAAATATTCCGAAAGGCGGCACCATGCGGCTGGGAAGTTACCCCTGCCGGATCCTGCCGGACACGATCATGGCCCGGGCTTATCAGTCCGGCAGGATCGCGGAACGTCACCGTCACCGGTACGAATTCAACAATCGGTACCGGAAGATTCTGCAGCAGGCGGGTCTGGTGATCAGCGGTACCTCTCCGGACGGATATATTGTGGAAACTGTTGAAATCCCGCAAAATGATTTTTTTCTGGGCGTCCAGTTTCATCCGGAGTTCAAAAGCCGGCCCAACCGGGCACATCCCCTGTTCCGTGAATTCGTGAAGGCAGCCCTGGAAAGATCGGACAAAGCCCGGAATGCGGGGGAAAACGGATGAGAATCAATGCAAATTATCTTCGGCTGGAAGACAGCTACCTGTTCTCCTCCATTGCGAAAAAGGTGGCGGCATATCAGAAGGAACATCCGGAAAGGGAGATCCTGCGGCTGGGAATCGGGGACGTTACCCTTCCCCTTTGCGATGCCTCGGTTGCGGCAATGGCTTCTGCCGTAAGGGAGATGGGAACGGAGCAAGGGTTTCACGGTTATGGGCCGGAGCAGGGCTATGGGTTTCTCCGAATGGCCATTGCACAGTACTATCAGAGCCGGGGTGTATTGCTGACACCCGATGAAATCTTTGTCAGTGACGGTGCTAAAAGCGATCTGGGCAATTTTCCGGATATTCTGTCTTTGGATAATACCGTATGGATTCCGGATCCAGTGTATCCCGCCTATGTGGACTCCAATATCATGTCCGGCAGAAAGATTCAATACCTGGATGCCAATCCGGAGAATCATTTTCTTCCGATGCCGGTCAGGAACCGCAAAATGGACATCATCTATCTCTGTTCGCCCAATAATCCCACCGGTGCAGTTTATGACAGGGAGCAGCTGAGGCAATGGGTGGATTATGCCCTGGCAAACGGCGCAATTCTGCTGTTTGACGCGGCCTATGAAGCATTTATCCGGGAACCGGATTTGCCGGGAAGCATCTATGAGATCGAAGGTGCCAAAAAGTGTGCGGTGGAATTTTGCTCCATGTCCAAAACAGCCGGATTTACCGGAACACGATGTGGGTATACGGTGGTACCCCGGGAGCTGATTTATGAAGGAGCGAGTCTGAATGCTCTCTGGCTGCGCAGGCAGACAACGAAATTCAACGGGGTTGCCTATATCGTGCAGCGGGGAGCAGAGGCTGCCTTCTCCCCGGAAGGGAGAAGGCAGTGCAAAAGAAAGATTGACTATTATATGGAAAACGCCCGGATTATTTCCAATGATCTGGATGAGATGGGGATCCGGTACACCGGCGGCAGGAACTCTCCCTATATCTGGATGACATGTCCCTGTGGACGGTCTTCCTGGGAGTATTTTGACCTGCTTCTGAACCGTGCCGGTATCGTCGGGACTCCTGGATCCGGATTCGGGGCAAACGGAGAAGGGTTTTTCCGCCTGTCCGCCTTTGGCAAACGTGAAAACGTGGAGAAAGCGATGGAACGGATGAAAACCCGGATGTGACAAAAGCGGAATGTCTCGGACAGGAGCATCTCAGCTCTGCTTTTCCCCCTGCTCCGCGCCGTCCGGTTTGCCCAGAGGCTTCTGGGCAGGCCCGTTAATTACTTCTCCGTCGCAGGTAAACCGGGAGCCATGGCAGGGGCAGTCCCAGGAATGTTCCGCGGAGTTCCACTGTACTTCGCATCCCAGATGGGTGCAGGTGGTATCCACCACATGAAGCTTTCCCTGAAAGTCCCGGTAAGCCCCGCACTTTTTTCCATCTGCTTCCACCACTCTGGCTTCCCCCGGCTGAATGTCGGCATGGTCTTCCTTGCCGGCCAGTTTGCCCCGGACCAGCTCCTTTGCAACATTTGCATTTTCAGAAACGAACTTTCCCGCCGATGCGGAGGGAGTAAAACGGGACGGTGCAAAAACCGGCGCCCATTCGTTGTCTTTTCCGAGAATGGCGTCCTGCAGCATCACAGCTGCCGCCGTGCCGTTTGTCATGCCCCATTTTCGAAAGCCGGTGGCCACATAGATGCCGGGTGTTTTGGAAGTCAGGGTGCCCAC
>DHDO01000098.1:36059-38659 GCA_002399435.1 Firmicutes bacterium UBA4874 | reverse complement strand
ATTGTCCTTTGTGGACTTCCACCACAGATGGACGGCATGTTCGTCATATCAAAAAAGTCCCCGGTATTCCCGGGGACCTGATTCAGACCACGTTTTATCTGACTTCTGATTTTACCTGTTGAATTTCAGAATTATCTGCCTGAGCCGCAGGTACATAATATCCTTTGGAACTTGCCAGCTGATAAAGCTCATATTGCGAAGTTTCGCAATTGTCGCGAATTTGCTGCAGAGTGGATCGAAGATTTGTATTCGAGCACTCTGAGATAGCACTGGAGTAAAAGGTCAGTTCGCTTTTCACAGCGGATAAGGCATCATTGACCATTGCTTTTTCCTCTAACATTCATTTCCCTCCTAGTTTAAGAATGACAGTAACTTCTGTTTGGTGTTCTGCGCACTCTGTGCGGATTTTTCAAAATAATCCCGCACCTGTGAATCGTTCGCCTGTTGTGCATAGGTCTGCATTTTCTTATACGAGGTTTCCTGTGCGCCGATTAAGTGCCGAAGATTTTGGAGCTCCATTTGATTCAGCTGAGACATTATCATTCTCCTTTCTTTCTTCTTTAAAGTTATTATCTGTTCTATTTCCGGAAATATACGTTGTTATTATGTCTCATGATCCAGATGAATATGGAAATAAAAATCCATATTTATAGTATTGACTATTAAGTTCTGGTTCAGCCTGTGCCATCAATTAGCACATATATTGTGTGGCCATATTGGCAATCCTGGCGGCACTACAGAAGGAGATGAAAACGAAGCCGACGAGTTTGCAAAGCAAACGCTCATTCCACAAAAACAGTTTGACTATTTTGTAGAAAGAAACGATTTCAGAAGAGAATCGATTATGCAATTTGCGGAAAGCGTTGGCATGGATGCCGGCATAGTCGTAGGTCGTTTACAAAAAGAAGGCTACATTAACTATAGCTGGTACAATGATTTAAAAATGAAATACACGATCTCAGAGTAGAGCTACCCATATTAAGGAAAATTCCGGGATTGCTCCCTATGGATGCAATTCCGGAGCTTTTACATTTTATATAAAAACCATCGGCATGTTGCAATCTCATATTTCAACTCAAAAACCTTTTGCTGTCCCGCCACAACACTTTGGCATACAAAGATCAGCATTCGGTTGCCGGCCAGTTTTTCCTCTTTTCGTTCCATCACCCGAATGGAGCCAACCTTGATCACCGAGGCATCGTCCTGCTTCATCAAAAATCGGATCGGCGTAATCCGTCCGTTTTCATCCGCCCAGAATATCATCTTCAGTCTTTTCATCCGGATTTTCATAAAAAAGCACCATCCTTACAGAATACTTGTCATGACCGGAAAGCCCGCGTCTCCACCTGCTCCCCCGGCCAGGGGAGCGAGCCCGCTTTGAACAAAGTTCCCCCGCACAATGGAAAAAGGCCCGTACTTCGCCCTTATGGCATCCACTGTCCGGTCTACCTTTTTCTTTTCATCCCAGTCCTTTTCCAGCGCAGACAACTGGATATAGCCGGATGACGACAAATCATTTACCCATACCCCCAGACCGCGGATGGGCTCACCTTTCCAGGCTGCGTCAAACAGTCTCCTGCAATATTCATAAATTGCATCCGTACAGTCTATGGAGGATTGTATCTTTACCTGATGGCTGTAGGTAACCAGATCGCCGGACTTCCGGATGGATACCCCAATGACCCGGCCGCACAGATTCGCCAGCCGCAGGCGCATACCGACCGTTTCCGCCAGGGACAGCAAAACAGCATGTGCCGTTTCCCGATCCTCCACGTCAAAATGAACTGTGCAGGAATTGCCGATACTCTTTGTCGGCGGCCCCGAGGTCATGATATCCGAACGCTCCACACCATGGGCATATTCCCACAGCATTTGCCCATGGTCCCTGCTGTAACTCTTAAACAGGTAGCTCAGTAATTTGACATCCGTCTCCGCGAGATCTCCAATGGTATGGATTTCATACCGATGCAGCTTTGCAGCCGCCGCCCTGCCAACACCATATAAATCCTCCACCGGCAGCGGCCACATCTTTTTTCCCACCTCAGGCGGAAACAATGTGGAAACCGCGTCCGGCTTTTTGAGCTCTGAACCCATTTTTGCCAGCAGTTTATTGGTACTGACCCCCACACTCACCGTAAAGCCAAGCTCCTGCCGGACATGTTCCCGGATCCGATGGGCAAAACGGATGCTTTCCTCTTTCATCAACATCCCGGGAGCCTCCATAAAGCACTCATCGATGCTGAACACCTGAACCTTGTCGCTGTAATCCTTCAGCAGCCGGACCAAAGCCCTGTGACAACACATATAGAGGGGATAATCCGGAGGAATCAGCACAATGCCGGGGCATTTCTGCTTTGCCTCCCAGCTCGCCTCCCCGGTCTTTACCCCGTATGCCTTTGCGGGGAGACTCTTGGCCAATATGATCCCATGGCGGGTAGCCTGCGATCCGGCCACTGCAGATGGGATCTTTCTCACATCCACGGTGGCCCCGTGCTGAAGCCGGTGAACCGCTTCAAAACTCAGGAATGCAGAATTCACATCAATATGCAGTATGATTCTTTCTTTTCTGTTCAATCCAAAAACCACCCAATCATTCTTTT
>DHDO01000098.1:30162-35728 GCA_002399435.1 Firmicutes bacterium UBA4874 | reverse complement strand
ATAGATGCATGAAGTATTATTTACTTCACCGGACCATATTTGACGACAGCCTGTGCGGCAGCCAGTCTGGCAATCGGCACACGGAAGGGAGAGCAGGAAACATACTGCAGACCGATTCGATAGCAGAACTCAATGGAACTGGGATCTCCGCCGTGTTCTCCGCAGATGCCCAGCTTAATATCAGGGCGGGTCTTCTTTCCAAGCTCCACTGCAATCTTCATCAGCTTGCCAACGCCCACCTGATCCAGTTTGGCAGTCGGATCCGATTCAAAGATCTTGGCATCGTAATATTTATCCAGAATCTTTCCGGCATCGTCCCGGCTCAAGCCATAAGTCATCTGAGTCAGATCATTGGTCCCGAAGGAGAAGAACTCCGCTTCCTCGGCGATCTGATCCGCTGTCAGGGCGGCTCTCGGAATTTCGATCATGGTACCGACCATATATTTCATGTCCATGCCGGACTTTTTGATCGCCTGATCCGCAGCTCCCGTGATAATCTTCTTGACGTATTTCAGCTCCTTGATCTCACAGACCAGAGGAATCATGATCTCCGGTACGATATCATAGCCCTTTTCCTTTTTGACCTCCAGAGCAGCTTCGATAATGGCGGTTGTCTGCATCTCGGCAATCTCCGGATAGGTGACTGCCAGGCGGCATCCACGGTGGCCAAGCATGGGATTGATCTCCTTCAGACTGAGCACAACGGACTTCAGCTTCTCAAAGGTGATGCCCAGCTCATCGGCCAATTCCCGGATATCCTCATCTTCATGAGGCAGGAATTCGTGAAGCGGCGGATCCAGAAGACGGATGACAACCGGCCTTTCACCCATTGCCTCAAAAATCCCCTTGAAGTCGTCCTTCTGCATCGGCTGAATCCCCGCAAGGGCTTTCCTTCTGTCGGCTTCGTTGGTCGCGACAATCATCTTGCGGAATGCGGTAATCCGATCCGAATCAAAGAACATATGCTCCGTACGGCAAAGCCCGTTGCCCTCTGCACCAAACTTCACAGCCTGGCGTGCATCCTTGGGGGAATCCGCATTGGCCATGACCTTCAGGGTACGGATTTCATCGGCCCATCCCATCAGGGTTCCGAAATCACCTGCTATGGAAGCTGCCTCGGTGGCAATGATGCCGCTGTAGACATAACCGGTGCTGCCGTCCAGGGAAATCTCGTCCCCTTCGTGATAAGTTTTGCCTTTGGCGGTAAAGGTTTTGGACTTTTCATCCACAACGATCTCCGAGCATCCGGCTACACAGCAGGTGCCCATTCCACGGGCCACCACTGCTGCGTGGGATGTCATGCCGCCCCGGGCCGTCAGGATTCCTTCTGAAGAATACATTCCTTCGATGTCTTCCGGCGAAGTCTCCTCGCGGACCAGGATAACCTTTTTCCCATTTTCTGCAGCTTTTGTAGCGGCCTCGGCAGTAAAGTACACGGCACCGGCAGCTGCACCGGGGGATGCAGGCAGACCCTTTGCAACAGGATGTGCCGCCTTCAGTGCCTTTGCCTGGAACGTCGGATGCAGCAGGGCATCCAATTGCTTCGGCTCCACCTTCAGAATGGCTTCGTCTTTGGTCAGCAGGCCTTCCGAAACCAGATCCACAGCGATTTTTATCGCAGCAGTTGCCGTCCGCTTTCCGTTCCGCGTCTGAAGCATATAAAGTTTCCCTTTTTCAATGGTAAACTCCATATCCTGCATATCCTTATAATGCTGTTCCAGGGTCTCCGCAATGTTGACAAATTGTTTGTATACCTTCGGATTGGTCTGCTCCAGATGGGAAATCGGCTGAGGGGTGCGAATGCCGGCGACGACGTCTTCTCCCTGGGCATTCATCAGATATTCCCCGTACAGCCGCTTTTCCCCGGTGGCCGGATCACGGGTAAACGCCACGCCTGTCCCGGAATCCTCGCCCATGTTTCCAAATACCATGGCCTGTACGTTGACGGCGGTGCCCCAATCACTGGGGATATCGTTCATCCTCCTGTAAACATTGGCTCTGGGATTGTCCCAGGAACGAAAAACAGCCTTTACGGACTCCAGCAGCTGCACCCTGGGATCCTGCGGGAATTCTTCCTTCTTTTCCTGCTTATAGAGATCCTTGAACCGACGGACCACATCTTTCAGATTTTCTGCTGTCAGCTCCGTATCCATTGTTACATTGTTTTCTTTCTTTACTGCATCCAGTATGGCGTCAAATTTTGTCTTGTCGATTTCCATAACAACATCGGAAAACATCTGGATAAACCTGCGATAGCTGTCATAGGCAAATCGTTCGTTGCTGGTCAGTTTGGCCACACCCTGGACTGCAACATCATTCAGGCCCAGATTCAGAATGGTATCCATCATTCCAGGCATGGAAGCCCGGGCGCCGGAGCGAACGGATACCAGAAAGGGGTTCTCCAGATCCCCGAATTTCTTGCCGACAACTTTCTCGGTGGTTGCCAGTGCATCATAAATCTGATCCATGATATCCTGTGCAATGGTTTTGTTATCCTGATAATAACGGGTACATGCCTCCGTCGTAACGGTAAATCCCTGAGGAACGGGAAGACCAAGATTGGTCATTTCTGCCAGATTGGCTCCTTTTCCTCCCAATAGATTTCTCATGCCCGCGTTGCCCTCTTTAAAGAGGTAAACATACTTGTTGGACATAGACTTTCCTCCTTAGCTTTTCTGTTTCTTCCTATATATGTAAGCCAAAAGCTTCCATACAATTCCATACAATACAATAGGATCGTCTCAGGAACAGGAAGCAGGACTCTCTGTCCAGGATCTGTCCCAGTCAACTGATTTCTTTTATATCATACATATCATACAGAATTTTCGACAAATGGTCAAGACATCAAATAAAAAAGGATTTCAAAAAGTCCCTTGATTTGATTTTATTTTCCAGCTTTTGTTCAATGTAAGCGGGAAGGATCCGGTTTAACTGCTCTTTTTCCCCGAGCGATATGGGGAGTCGGAAACATTCGTCAATGTCCGCATCCAGAATCTTCTGCATTACCCGGGATGTTTCCCGGGAAATCGGAATTCCGGAAGGGTCCGATCCCCTGCAGTTTTCACAAACCAGGCCGCCCTGCTCCGGCCGAAAAGAAAAGGCAGAACCAACGGGATGATTCCCACAGATCACACAGGTGTCCAGAACAGGGCGATAGCCGATCAAATCCATCAGTTTCAGTTCATAGATCAACATTCTTCCTGCCAGATCCTTTTCCCCAAATGCGAAATAGCTCAGGCCAGCCAGAAGCAGCCGAAAAAGGGGAAAGTTATTTTCCCCTGTGGTTGCTACCTCTTCTGTTAAATTGGCGATATATGTCGCACCGGAAAGTCGCTCCATGTCACTCCGGATATCAAAGAAAGAGTTCCGGACCTCTGCCTGATTCATAATGTAAATATCCCGGTAGGGCTGTAGGATCAGATCACCGTAGCAGAATAACTGAGAGCAGGACAGAAACTTGCTTTTCGGCTTTCTGCAGCCACGGGCCAGAACAAGAATCCTGCCAAGCTCCGGAGACAGAACCGTCAACAAACGATCTGACTCCTTTCGATCGGCAGTTCGGAGTACCACTCCCTGTGTGTGAACAAACTTCATTCCATACCCTTCCTTACAGCAAATATATTGACAGCCACATGGCTGCATAATTTCAAAAATAGTATGTTATTACAGCGGATCTTTCATCTGTAGCCCCAACCCCATCAACGCGTTCCCGCCTGCGACTTCCGGTGCATTTTTTTCCGAGACAGTATCTGCTTCTTCCTCTGTTTTGTCCGGTATGCCTTCTTTCTCCAATGCCTTGTAAAACAAATAGACATTGATCCTGCCGGTTTCCCTGAACATATTCCACAATAACTGCAACAATCAAAATGCCTCCTTTTTTGTGGATCAATTTACTCCTGTTCATAGATTGCCCGGCTCAAAAATACACTATTCCATGTAAATTCATCCGGTTTTGAATATATTTCCATATATATCATTTATGCAGGCTATAGCCAAGGCTTTTCAACGTATTCGAGTCATTGCGCCAGTCATTTTTTACTTTTACAAACAGTTTCAGAAAAACTTTCTCGCCCAGAAGCGATTCCATATCCTTCCTTGCCATGCTTCCGATCGATTTCAGCATCTGACCACCCTTGCCGATGACAATTCCCTTGTGGGAAGACTTCTCACAAAGAATGGAAGCATATACCTCCACCAGGCCCTTGTCCTCCCTTTCCTGTATCTTTTCCATTTCCACGCCAATGCCATGGGGAACCTCCTGCTGCAGCAGCTGCAATGCCTTTTCCCGGATGATTTCAGCCAGTATGGCCCGCTCGGGCTGATCCGTCACCATATCATCAGGATAATATTTCGGACCCTCCGGCAAAAAAGAAACCAGCTTTTGCTCCAGCAAATCCATATTGAAACCCTGCTTCGCAGAAACTTCAACAATTTCCGCAAAAGGACAGACTTCCGCCAGATCCTTTATCTGGACCCTTGCTCTTTCCGGATTGGCAATATCCATTTTATTGGCCGCCAAAATGACGGGAACCCGCAGTTCCTTAAGACGTCCGGCAATCCGCCGGTCTCCTGCACCGATGCCGTCTGCCGCGTCCACAACGAACAGGATCGCCTCCATTTCGGAAAGGGAATCCCGGGCGGCCTGCACCATATACTCACCCAGTTTGTTTTTGGGGCGATGAATGCCCGGCGTATCAACAAATATCATCTGATAGTCTTCCCGTGTCAAAATACACTGAATCCGGTTTCGCGTGGTCTGGGGCTTATCGGAAACAATGGCGATCTTCTCGCCAACGAGGGTATTCATCAAGGTGGATTTTCCCACGTTGGGCCTGCCGATCAGGGCAAGAAAACCAGAACGAAACTCCGACAAATGATCACTTCCTTCTTTATATAATCTTTCTTTATATAATCCTCAGACGGATATTCAAACTGCCATCTGAAAGATCAATACCGTCAGGAAGAAGCCCAGCAGCGCTCCCACAATAATCTCCCACAGGGTGTGTACTCCTGCCTCCAAACGGCTGTGCATCACCATCAGGGTAAGGACAGAAGCCAGAAAGGGAATGGCCGCGCCTTTACTCAGAAAAGCAATGGATGTCAAAAGAGACATCGCCAGAGCACTGTGTCCACTGGGCATGCCGCCCCGGAGAAACGTTCCCTTTTTGCTCCATGCCTTCCCGGCAATTACGGCAATCGTAACGACGACCAGGCTGATGATGGTGATATGTATGGGCATATGTTTGACTTCGTTGGTCACAGTAAACGTAATATTCCGCAGATCATCATAGAATATAATGCACCCGATCACCGCAGACAGGACAGATGCCACAAGAACCGTTCCGGCTGACACATCCTTTGCAATGGCCGCCAGGGGGTGATAGCCGCCGTGTGCCAGATCCACAGCGGTTTCGATTGCCGTGTTGATCATCTCCGCCATGATGACCACACCAATGCACAGGAGCAAAACGACGGTCTCCAGGGCGGAAACTTTCGTGAGAATGGCCAGCAGAAGAACCAGCGCTGCGACGACAAAGTGAATTCTCATATTCCGCTGGGTCCTGAG
>DHDO01000098.1:24630-29917 GCA_002399435.1 Firmicutes bacterium UBA4874 | reverse complement strand
CCGGTTCATGATCTCCTCCATCTCTTTCCCTTTCTCATGGTCATAACCCAGAAGATGAAGAAGCCCGTGAGCCATGAGAAAAGCAAGTTCCCGACCGATGCTGTGTCCATATTCGTCTGCCTGTTCCATAGCCCTTTCCACGGACAGGACGATGTCCCCCAGAACCGTTTCTCCGGTACCCGGATCCCGATTCTCCTCCAGGGTTTTCCGATCCGGGGATTCGCCGGAAGGAGACATATCAATCTGCGGAAAAGAAAGGACATCCGTAGCCGCATCTTTCCCCCGATACTTCCGGTTCAACTGCCGGATTTGCGCATTGTCCACCAGCAGCAGGCTGACTTCCACCTGAATATCCAGCTTCAGACTTCTCAGAGTCTGTCGCAGAATCCGTTCAAAGAAATCCTGCAGGTCTTCCGTCAGAAATTCCTGCCGGTTGTCAATCCATAAAGTCATATCAATGGTTCTCTCTTTCTTCCTTCAAGTGTATTTCCGGGTATTTTACCCGATCGTGGAAAATACCGGTGATGACGCAGGCAAAAGTGGATGCGATGACGTTCATATCCCTTATGGTCAGATCACAGTTCTCAAACTGTCCATCGTCCAGTTTCTCCCGCATAAGGGTGCGAATCCGCTCCTTCATCTTGCCCGGCGTATGATCCGTCATGGCCCGCACTGCCGCCTCCGTCGTATCCGCCATCATAACAATGGCCGTCTCCCTGCTGCCGGGCGTGGGACCGGGATATCGGAAATCATTCAGCCGGACTTCCGGATCCCCATGGCTGTTATTTTTTGCCTTATGGTAAAAATAGACCACCGGAGTGGTTCCATGATGCTGCAAAATAAAATCATGCAGCACCGGAGGCACATTATATTCCTTCGCCAGTTTGATGCCATCCGTTACGTGGGAGATGATAATCCGGGTGCTCAGCATCGGATCCAGCCGGTCATGCGGGTTGTCCTCATACAGTTGATTTTCCCTGAAATAATAGGGACGTTCCAGCTTGCCGATATCATGATAATAGGAACCGACCCTCGCCAGCAGACCATTGGCGCCAATGGCATCTGCAGCCCTCTCTGCCAGGTTGGCCACAATAACGCTGTGATGGTAGGTACCTGGAGTCTCCACCAGCAAACGCTTCAATATGGGCTGATTGGGATTGCTGAGCTCTACCAGCTTCATGGGAGTCACAATGCCAAACAGATTCTCCCAGACCGGCAGGGTACCCGTGGCAAGCACTGCCCCGATCAAACCTCCCAGAGCACCCCACAGCGAGCTGATAAAAAGGCCTGTCCCTCCCCCGGCTGTCAAAAGCTCCAGGGAACCTGCGGCCAGCATATTGCCGGCTGCTGTTCCCAGACCAGCCCATACCAGGGAGTTTCTCTGCTGAATGGACCGGAGCAGGCAGATCCCCACCATGCCGCCGAATGCCGTCAGGATAACCGGAGGCAGCTGCATTCCATACATCAGGCCAACCAGCAACGCTGTAATCATGTTGAACACAATCCCAATGCGGGCATTCAGCAGCACCGTAAGCAGCATCCCCGCCATCGCAGCAGGAATCAGATAAGGATTCAGGCGGGAAGTAGCATATGTCACCCCCAGGACCAGGCAGAGAATCGTACTGATCATCAGCAGGATCAAAGGTTTTTGAAGCAGTTCCTTCTCAAAATAAATCAGATAGAACGCAGACAGGGCCAGACAGGAAAAAACAGAAAGGGCAATGCCGGCAAAAAGCGGAGCATCCACTTTATCGTCCTTCAGCAATCCCAGTTCCGCCAGCAGGATGATTTGATCCTTCGTGACAGGTTGGCCGGCCTGCGCGATAAACTGGCCCTTTTTATAAACCACTTCCTCCACGTTATCTGCCGCTTTCTGCTTCTCCTCCTGCGTTTTCTCCGGATCATAAAGAAGATTTGCCTTCAATTGGGAAATGCCAATAGTAATGCCAAGGGGCTTCAATTCATCGGGAATCTCCATTTCCTGAACCGCTTCCCGCAGATCAACTTTAAACCCCGACAGCTGTTCCTGCTTGATGCCGATTTTCAGCATATCCCTCACAGTATCGGTCAGTTCCTGCTTCAATCGGTCCAGATCCTTCGGATCCGCCCTGACAATGATCAGAATATCATCCTTTGCCAGCTGGACGGGAAACATCTTCTGCACTTCCTGAAAAAATGCTTCATCATAAAGCTGACTGTCATCCGGTTTCTCCGGCAAGGGCGTTGGCTGCGGCTCATCCGATGCCTGCTGGGACTGCAGGTCCTGACTTTGAGCCTCTTCCCAGGCTTTTATGCTGCTCTCCCTCAGCTCGTCCCACTTTTTCACCCTGCCGGCAGCAGCTTCCCTGGCGGAATTCATACCATGAAACATGGCATCGATTCCGGAAACCACATCCTTTGTAATCATCTGATCCAGGGTATAGATATCATTGACCTGTCCCCTGGCACGCTGCATTCTTTCCCCGGTGGCCTTTTCATCCGCAATATCCCTGGGGGCCGCAATGGGTTTGTTTGGAATATCCCCGGCTTTCAGCTCATATCGCTCCGGGGCCAGGCAAGTCAGAATGAGCAGAAAAATCAAAAAAAAGGTCAATAGAGCAATCAGAAAATCCCAAAAGTAAGGATGGAAACAAAAATGGAACGTCCCTGCCGGACGCACTGGCTTGTCCCTGCGAAGAGCAGTCGGACTCATTTCCTATTCTCCTTTCCGGTTCGCTTTTTTGCTTTTCCCCCCATTTGGGTTCTCTTTTCATAACGCCCATAGGCTTCGATAATCCGCATCACCAGCTCATGCCGGACAACATCCTTATAGGTCAGATAAACAAACTCCAGGCCTTTGATTTCCTGCAGAATATGGGAAGCTTCCACCAGCCCGGATTTCTTACCCGGTGGCAGATCCATCTGCGTAACATCTCCGGTGACAATCGCCCTGGAGCCCTGTCCAAGCCGCGTCAAAAACATTTTCATCTGTTCAGAGGTCGTATTCTGTGCTTCATCCAGAATGATAAAGGAATCATCCAAAGTACGTCCCCTCATATAAGCCAGAGGAGCGATCTCGATGATTCCCCGCTCCATCAGCTTGTTATAGGTCTCCGTTCCCAACAGGTCATACAGGGCATCGTAAAGCGGCCGCAGGTAGGGATCGACCTTGTTCTGCAAATCACCGGGAAGGAAGCCCAGCTTCTCACCTGCCTCCACTGCCGGACGGGTCAGCACGATCCGGCGGACTTCCTTGTTCCGGAAAGCAGTAACGGCCATGGCCATGGCCAGATAGGTTTTCCCCGTACCGGCCGGCCCAATCCCGAAAACAATATCATTTTTGGAAATCGCCTGCACATACCGTTTCTGCCCCAGGGTCTTGCATCGGACCTGCTGTCCCCTGTAATTGACGCAGATCACATCCGTCATCAGTTCATGGATCACATCTTCCTTGCCGGAGCGGGCCAGCTGAATGGCATAATCAATCCTGGAAATATTCAGGGTTTCATGGTTTCGTATCATATCCAGAAGTTCCTGTATAACACGAACCGCCAGCTTCACCGGCTCCTCTTCCCCGGTAATCAGAAGCCGGGTCTCTTTGGCGGTAATCCTTACACCAACTTCCTCCTCAATGAATTTTATATTCTGATCAAAATTCCCGAAAAGAGCCATCAATGCCTCTATACTGCCAATGTCCATTACCTGCTCATGCGACAAGCCCTTCAAACGCGAAATCCTCCTATTGTGTCTCAATTATCCGCTGCTGCCCGATATCTTCCAACGCTTCAATATAAACCAGGGCAGTCAGTTTCTCTCCTTCTATCATATCGTATTTGAACTTTTTGTCAATCACTTTCGCTCCCTGCGGTATTTTCTCCCGGATTTTTTCCTCAAGTTGTTCTTTCAGCTTCTCCTTTGCCAGTTCCCTGTCCTGCTCCCAATGAATCTTTTTTACTTCATAATAGGTCTCGGTGATCAGGATCCCATCTTCCCGGACCTCCACATCATAATCCCCAAAGGGAATCTCCTCCTTATGATAGGGAACCTTCAGCCTGTTCCACCCAATATATTTCATCTGCGCGCTGCGTCCCGTTCTCTGCCGGTACGGCTGCTTCAACGACAGTTCCGCAGTATCCTCATACCAGGTCCTGGCCTTGATCTGACCCATGGAATGAACATACCGTATGCCAGTCGAATCCGGATGGTCTATGATACCGGTTACCAGAAGCTGGCCCTTGCGGACGGTCTGCCCATCCTCCACCACTGCCTGACCGTCCAGGACAATCATACTTTGAATAATACCGTCCCTGGAAGCGATGATATCCGACGGCGTTTCCTTGTCCACAAAGTCCGGCGGCTGCGTCGCTTCCCTCACCCGCAGGATGGCCCGGCTTCCCTTGATCTCCAGACTGGCCCAGGATAGCTCCGGAATGGTAACAATCAGGGAATTTTCAACGGACATGGTATCAATATTCTTTTTATACACACCTGGACGGACTCCAAGGGAATCCAGCTCTGTCCAAATCTTCTGCGGATCCATCTTCTTTACCCCTTGCACATCGACTGACCAGATAAAGCAGGAAAAGCCATACAATATGACCAGAAAAGCAATCATGCCAACCACCAGCATTTTCCTGTGCCGATATCGATGCATGACAAAGGGCAGTCCGCGCTTTTCTTCAATCCGTATCCTGCATCGTATTTTATGGGATATGGAATGAAGCTGGTGAAAATCACGCATACCCATATTGGCTGTCAGGGAAGTATAGCTCTCCCGGTTGATTCCCCAAAGGCGGATTCCTTTGCCGACCGTCAGATTAATGAACTTTTCCAGGGATAATCCGTCCACCCGGATCTTCACGTACCCAACCAGGTAATTCCATAGTATATAAAAGATCATTCGTTTTCTCTCCTAAATAAATTCGATACCCTTCATTCCGCCGGTGATCATGATATCATCCGCAGCAATATTCTTCAGCTTCATATCCTTGCCCTGAATCCGTATCACCCCAATGGAGGAATTGACCCGTATCCTTTCCGGTGTATATTCAATGACGCCTTTATGGTTTTCCACAATCATCTGATTATTGCCGATCATGGTGATCCTGGGTAGATTCAGCATGATTTCCCTGGGAAGGTCAAGCATTTCGGATACCGCGGATTTCGCATCTTCCAATCTTTTTCTGCGCATAAACACACCCCCATCCATAGATCATATGCGCAAAAAGAAAAAACTAGAATGATCGTCTCCATTCCAGTTTTTTCAGGATTTCCGTATTGTTTTGTATGTCTTGTATTGTTTTGCATT
>DHDO01000098.1:24275-24427 GCA_002399435.1 Firmicutes bacterium UBA4874 | reverse complement strand
TTGTCCCTGCAATCACCGGATCCGCTTTCTCCGTGCCGCGGGCGGGCCCAGGATCTCGGAAAGAATGATGCCGTTTAAAATTCCGCTTTCCGAAAAATCCAGCCTGTGGTGCTTCTTTTTTTCCTCATCAAGGGAAATGATCTGAATGGGGG
>DHDO01000098.1:12135-24040 GCA_002399435.1 Firmicutes bacterium UBA4874 | reverse complement strand
AGCTTCTGTGGCATGAGCTTCTGCCGTCGCGGGATGCCCGGACGAAACTGCCGACGGGTGCGGTGATTTCCCGGGCGGGGACGCCGACCGGTTCGGAGGGGGAGAGGAGGAGCGCGTCCGATTCATCGAAAACAGGATAAAAATTCCAAATATAATAAGCGGCGTCAGGATGTTCGCCATACATGATCCTCCTTTTGGATGCGGTCTATTTCTTAATATCCGGTGGAGTTTCCTCCTTGCCCATTCTGGATATGGAATCCCGCATACCGGTGTCCGCCATCACATTTTTCATATTATAATAGTCCATCACACCCAGTTTTCCTTCCCGCAGGGCAGAAGCCATTGCTTTGGGTACTTCCGCTTCCGCTTCCACGACCTTGGCCTTCATCTCCTGAACGGATGCCTTCATCTCCTGCTCTTTGGCAACCGCCATGGCTCTTCTTTCCTCCGCCTTGGCCTGGGCAATCCGTTTATCTGCTTCCGCCTGATCCGTCTGAAGCTGAGCGCCGATATTCCTGCCAACGTCCACATCGGCTATGTCAATGGACAGGATTTCAAATGCTGTTCCGGAATGGAGACTCTTATTCAGTACGGTCTGGGAAATGCTGTCCGGATTTTCCAATACTGATTTATGCGATACCGAGGAACCTACGGTGGTGACAATGCCTTCCCCGACACGGGCCAGGATCGTCTCTTCCCCGGCACCGCCCACCAGCCGGTCAATATTGGCCCGAACCGTTACTCTTGCCTTGACGATGACCTCGATGCCGTCCTTTGCCATCGCAGCCACCTTTGGCGTCTCCAGGACCCTTGGATTGACGCTCATCTGTACGGCTTCCAGAACATCCCTTCCAGCCAGATCGATGGCCGCTGCCCGCTGAAATTCCAGCGGAATATCAGCTCTTTGCGCTGCAATCAACGCATTGACAACGCGATCCACATTTCCGCCTGCCAGATAATGCGCTTCCAGTTTGTCCGCACTGACGGCAATCCCTGCCTTGGTGGCCTTGATCAGCGGATTGACAATCCTGGACGGAACCACACGGCGCAAACGCATGCCAATGAGATTAAAAATACCGATCCGGACATCGGCTGCACGGGCGGATATCCACAGACCAAGCGGTACAAAAGCCAGAATGAGAGCCACGGCAAAGACAACAACAATCACGATAAGTGGAATCAATATCTCCATGAATTTTCCTCCTTTATACTTGGTATGGCATCGGCTCAGCGTTCACTCTTTTCCTTCTGTTCTGCCACCGGCTCAACAACAATTTTCGCTCCTTCCACCCGGACAACCCGAACCCGGGTGCCTTTCGGAAGGTAGTCGCCACCGGACTGGGCATCCATGTTTCTTCCGTCAATCCGGATTGTCCCGGAAGGCCTCAGGGGAGCCAGAACCTCTCCGACTTTGCCCACCAGCCGGGTGTCCGGTTCCTTGCTGACATATCCCCTGTCCGCTGTTTCCGCTTCGTGAAGGACAAAGTGCCGGGAAAACACGGGCCCTCCCAGCAGCTTGTAAAGGATGGGGATCAGCACGGCTGCAGCAGCAAGGGCGATGCACAGGCTGATGATCCCCTGCCTGGGAGTAGGAGCAGCAAACACGACACCGACGAGCAGTGCCGCAATGCCACTGACGCCAAAAATCCCGAATCCCGGTATCACCGTTTCAATCACAAGCAGTACCGCTCCGATAAGGAACAACAGGACGGGCCACCATTCCGCGTTGCCGGCCAGAAGACCTCCGCCAAAATACAGGGCAAAGGCAACAATGCTGATCAGGCCGGGAAGCCCGAAGCCCTGGGCAAATATCTCCGTCACCATGGCAAGAATGGCAAGAATCAGCAGAGCAGTGGATATTTCAGGACGTGTCAGGAACTCAACAATCCGGGTGGAAGCATCCGGATTCGCCCCAACTTTCAGAAAAACAACGGATCCTGCTTGTTGACTGTTTGCGGCAGAAGCAGGACCCGGCAGGCTCACCCAAATCAGCAGCCCTGCCAGAATAAAAGCAATCCAGGTCCTCTGTTTCATTCCATCACCCCATTCCCATGTTTGTATCAAAAAAGCCCGACAAATACCGGGCTTTTTATTATTGCAAATGTTTCCTTACAATTTCGTTGATCAGCTTGCCATCTGCCCTGCCTTTCAGCCTGGGCATCAGAGCTCCCATAACCTTTCCCATATCTTTCATGCCTGTGGCGCCGACCTCGGAAATCGTCTGCAAGACAATTTTCCCAATTTCCTTCTCTGTCAGCTGTTGAGGAAGGTACTCCATCAATATGTTGATTTCCGTGTTGAGCTCGTCAACCAAATCGGGGCGATTCCCCCTTTCAAACTCCGGAATGGAATCCTTGCGCTGTTTGACTTCCTTCGCAATGATCCCAACCACCCCCGCATCGTCCAGTTTGACTTTTTCGTCCTTCTCCTTTTGAAGAATGGCGGCACGAACCATGGTAATGGTCGACTTTCGGATGGTATCCTTCTTTTTCATGGCAGACTTCATATCTTCCAGCAATCGGTCTTTAAGGGACATTTCCAACACTTCCTAATACTTTCTCTTGCGAGCAGCCTCTGATTTCTTCTTTCTCCGGACACTGGGCTTTTCATAGTGTTCTCTCCTGCGCACTTCCGCCATGACGCCAGCTTTGGAGCATTTTTTCTTAAATCGTTTCAAAGCGCTCTCCAATGATTCGTTTTCCCCTACTCTAATCTCAGACATCTTGCTTTCCCTCCCTCCGCTAGCACATTACCCCTCAATCGGGCGGTAAACTATGGGAAATATATAGAAACTACAACATATTCCATTATACTCATTGCAATTTGCCATGTCAACCGTTCCTGCCGCAATTTTACGAGCCAAAATTGTTTTTCAGCGCTTTGCCTCCCAAAATATGATAATGCAGGTGAGGCACAGCCTGGCCGGAATCCTTTCCGCAATTGACAACCACGCGATAGCCACTTTCCCGGATGCCCAGTTTCTCCGCCACTTCCGGTATGACACGGGTCAGATGGGCGATCAGGCCGCTGTGTTCGTCGGTCAGTTCATTCAGAGAGGCTATATGCATTTTCGGGATCAGCAACACATGAACCGGCGCCATAGGCTCAATGTCATAAAACCCCAGTACATCCTCATCTTCATACACAATCCGGGACGGAATCTCCCGATTTACAATTCTGCAAAACAAACAATCCTCCATACAGCTCCTCCTTCTCTTCCTTTTGTTCCTGTTGGTTCCCCGGAAGCACGGGACCGGTTCCATCGGCAATATACGAAAGAATCATTACACCGCATGGCGCCCAAAATGCCGGCCATGACGCCGCCGGAGAGTGGCGATCCGCTTTCAGGGCTGTCGGCAGCCGTTCAGGCAACATGCCCGGTCAGACAGTCCTTCTCCCTTCCGTCCAGAAATACCGGCAGCAATTGCCCTTCCAGCTCCGGCCCGCCCGGTACCAGAGCCTTGATATAATGATCCGTATGTCCTTCCACAAGCCCTTCTTTACCGTTATATGCCTTTTCAAACAAAACGGTCTCCTTCCGGCCAATAAACTGCTCCATATAGTTCTGCTCCAGCTTCCGGCTCAGAGCTACCATTTTCCGGCTCCGGCGTTCCCTGATTTCCGGGAGAACCTGATGCTCAAAAGACGCTGCCGGCGTTCCCTCCCTGGGAGAATAGGGAAATACATGAATCCTGCTGAATCCCACGGACTCGGCAAACGCACAGGTGGCGGCAAACTCCTCCTCCGTTTCTCCCGGAAAGCCCACCATAATGTCAGTCGTAACAGCGACTTCCGGAATGGCGCATCGCAGATGCCGGACAATTTCCCGATATTCCGCCGTGGTATACCTCCGGTTCATTCGCTTCAGGGTTGCATCGCATCCGCTCTGCAACGAGATATGATAATGCCGGCATATTTTCGGCAGATCACGGACTTCCTCTATAAAATGTTCTGTAAGTAGGGTAGGCTCCAAAGAGCCCAGCCGTATCCTCTCGATGCCCCGGATCGTATGAAGGTCCTTCAGCAGGTCCAGCAAATCGGCATTCCCGGTATTTTGCCGGTCCCTTCCGTAGGAGGCAATATGAATGCCGGTCAGTACAATTTCCCGAAATCCGGCTTCCGACAGGCGCTCCGCTTCCTTTCGGATGCTCTCCGGATTCCTGCTTCGGATCGGGCCCCGTACATAAGGGATAATGCAGTACGTACAAAACTGACTGCAGCCTTCCTGGATTTTCAGTGCAGCACGGGTCTTTCCGGCAAAAGCATGGATGGGCATGTCTTCGAACTCCCGGGCCTGCCGGATATTCTCCACACCATTGACGGGAGCCTTTATGGCCTGCGCTCTTTCCACATAATCCACGATGCGGTTCCGGCTGTTGGTCCCCAGCGCTACCCGGACCCCAGGTATGGACAGAACCTCCTCTGCCGCCTGCTGCGCATAGCATCCCACAACGGCGATAACCGCATCGGGATTCCTGCGATGTGCCCTGTGAATGACCTGCCGGGATTTCCTTTCGCCCAGATTCGTTACAGTACAGGTATTCACCACATAAACGTCGGAATCCTCCCGGAAATCCACAACACGATAGCCTTTTTCCAGAAACCGCTCCTTCATGGCCTCCGAATCATATTGATTTGTCTTACATCCCAGAGTATAAAACGCAACCCTCTTCAAAGGTGTTGCTTCCATTCCTTGTCCTCCATCCTATCCGTCCGTTATCCGGCAATGACACTGCGATACCGGCAAGCGCGCTCTCCCGTTTATTCCCTTCGGCTGTTATCCGCCAAACACATCCTTCATTTTATCAAAAAAGGATTTTCTTTGATCCATTTCCCCTGTCAGCTCTTCAAATTCCTTCAGAAGCACCTTCTGCTTTTCCGTCAGCCGTTTCGGAACCTCAATCGTCACCTTTACATACAGATCTCCGCGGCCGCCTCCTTTCAGATGCTGTATGCCCTGATTGTGGAGCCGGAAGGACGTGCCCGTCTGGGTTCCCGCCGGTACCGTATATTTCAGCCTGCCTCCCAGGGTGGGAACTTCAATCTCTGCGCCCAGGGCTGCCTGGCCAAACGTTATGGGGATCACACAGTACAGATCATAACCTTCCCGCTTAAAGAGCTTATGGGGTTTTACGGAAATATAGACATAAAGGTCGCCGGCCGGGCCGCCCCTTTCTCCCTTTTCGCCTTCTCCCCGCAGGGTAATGGCCTGATCGTTGTCAATACCGGCAGGGATCGTAACGTTGATTTTCCGTACCCGGCGGATCTGCTTGCGCCCATGACATCTGGGGCATGGATTGGAAATGATGGTACCTTCCCCATGACACCGGTCACAAACCCGGACATTCACAAACCGGCCGAATGCCGTATTCTGTGCCTCGGAGACTTCGCCGCTGCCATGACATTTCGGACAGGTCCGGACGTCCCCGCGCCTTTTGGCTCCGGTTCCCCCGCATTCCGGACAGTCCTCCATCCGCACCACTTCAATTTCCTTTCTTGCACCAAATGCCGCTTCTTCAAAAGTAATCTTCAAATCATATCTTACGTCAGAACCTCTGGCAGGACCCTTTTGGCCACTGCTGCGTCTCCCAGTATTGCCGCCAAAACCGCCTCCGCCAAAAAACATGTCAAAAATATCCCCAAAACCGCCTTCTCCAAACCCGCCGAAGTCAAAGCCTTCAAATCCATGTCCTGCCGGACCTTCATGGCCGAATTGATCATACTGTGCTCTGGCTTTTGAATTGCTCAGTACCTGATACGCCTCATTGACCTCTTTAAAAGCCGCCTCTGCTTCCTTATTACCCGGATTCAGATCTGGGTGGTATTTCTTGGCCAGTTTTCGGTAAGCTTTTTTGATCTCATCCTCAGACGCCCCTTTGCTCAAACCCAGGACTTCATAATAATCACGTTTTGCCAAATTATTCGCCACCTATATCCGTAAAAATATCCGATTCCTTGCATATTTCAAACAGTCTCTGAAAAAGCCAAAGCATTTTGGCCTTGGCTTTTTCATTATAACCCAATTGTTTTCTACCGTCCATAATATCGACCATAATTTATCGTTTTAAACGACCGG
This sequence comes from Firmicutes bacterium UBA4874, assembly GCA_002399435.1. Taxonomy (GTDB): domain Bacteria; phylum Bacillota; class Clostridia; order Caldicoprobacterales; family DTU083; genus UBA4874. The sequence continues at coordinate 17,964 of DHDO01000098.1, read as the reverse complement.
ATTTATTTTTTCTCTTTACCGTCCTTTTTCTCATCGTCGTCAACGACCTCATAGTCGGCATCCACAACATTATCGTCTCCGCCATGATTTCTTCCGGCGCTGCCGCTGTTGCCGGCGCCCTCGCCTGATCCGCCCTGCCCGCCGGCAGCTCCGCCAGTCTGGGACTGCTGCTGGGCCTGCTGCTGATAGATCTTGCCAAAGACATCATAGGAGACCTGAGTCAGCTTTTCCGTCGCTGCCTTGATGGTATCGGCATCATTGGATTCCAGCGCTTTTTTGGCTGCGGCGACCTCCGCTTCCACCTTTTTCTTATCTGCGGAATCAATCTTGTCCCCCATGTCCTTGAGGGATTTCTCGGTGTTGTAAATCAGGGAATCCGCATTGTTTCTGACCTCAATTTCTTCCTTGTGCTTCTTGTCTTCTTCCGAGAAGCGCTCCGCTTCCTTGACCGCCTTGTCAATCTCGTCATCGGAGAGGTTGGAAGAGGCCGTAATGGTTACCTTTTGTTCATTGCCGGTGCCTTTGTCCTTTGCCGAAACGTTGACGATCCCGTTGGCATCGATATCAAAAGTAACCTCAATCTGAGGAACTCCCCTGGGTGCCGCGGGAATCCCGGAAAGAACAAACCGGCCCAATGTTTTGTTGCCTGCAGCCATTTCCCGTTCACCCTGAAGCACATGAATTTCCACACTGGACTGTCCATCTGCGGCTGTGGAAAATACCTGGCTCTTTTTGGTGGGAATGGTGGTGTTCCGGTCAATCAGTTTGGTACATACCCCACCCAGGGTTTCAATGCCCAGAGACAACGGGGTCACATCCAGAAGCAGAACATCCTTGACCTCTCCTCCCAGAACGCCGGCCTGAATGGCCGCGCCGATGGCAACGCACTCATCCGGATTGACCCCTTTATGCAGCTCCTTTTCCGTGATCTTCCTGACTGCTTCCTGAACAGCCGGGATACGGGTGGATCCGCCAACCAGAATAATCTTGTCGACTTCGTCGGCCGTAAGGCCTGCATCCTTCAGTGCTTTCTGAATCGGGTCAATGGTTCGATCCACCAGATCGGAAGTCAGATCATTGAACTTTGCCCTGCTCAGGGTCATGTCCAGATGCTTGGGGCCGGAGGCATCCGCTGTGATAAACGGAAGATTGATATTGCTGGTCATAACACCGGACAACTCGATCTTGGCTTTTTCCGCCGCTTCCTTCAGGCGCTGCATGGCCATTTTATCCTTTGTCAGATCTACGCCGTTCTCCTTCCTGAACTCCCCTGCCAGATAATCAATGATTCTCTGGTCAAAGTCGTCTCCTCCAAGCTTGGTGTCCCCATTGGTGGCCAGCACTTCAAATACGCCGTCCCCGATTTCCAGGATGGAAACATCAAAGGTCCCGCCGCCCAGATCATAGACCAGGATTTTCTGATTGCCTTCCTTGTCCAGGCCGTAGGCCAGGGAAGCAGCCGTCGGCTCGTTGATGATCCGCAGAACCTCCAGGCCTGCAATCTTTCCGGCATCCTTGGTCGCCTGCCTCTGACTGTCACTGAAATATGCAGGGACTGTGATAACAGCCTGTGTGACTTTTTCACCCAGATATGCTTCCGCATCCTCTTTCAGCTTCATCAGGATCATGGCGGATATTTCCGGAGGAGTATAATCCTTGTCATCTATTCTTTTCTTGTAATTGGATCCCATTTCCCTTTTTATGGATGCGATGGTGCGGTCCGGATTGGTAATGGCCTGACGCTTCGCAACCTGACCAACCAGCCTCTCCCCGTTTTTGGCAAAAGCCACGACCGACGGTGTGGTCCTTGCTCCTTCCGCATTGGCAATGACGGTCGGCTCCCCGCCTTCCATCACGGCTACACATGAATTGGTCGTACCCAAATCAATACCAATTATTTTTCCCATATCATTTTCCTCCTCATTTTCGATAACAACTTAATATAATATAGTCTTTTTAGTATATAATATAGTCTTTCCCTGCTTACCAAATAAGAATATCCTGTTTGTATTCATACCCTATCAGGGCATCCTGTATCAGGGCATCCTGTTAACGTACAACATGCACCATGCTGTAGCGGATTACCTTATCACCTGTTTTATATCCCTTCTGCAGGACTTCGGCAACCGTGTTCTCTTCCTGACCTTCCTCTCCGTCCACCTGTCCCACTGCATTGTGAAGTGCCGGATCAAAGGGCTTGCCCAATGCCTCAATCTCCTCCACACCCAGCTTTGACAAGGTGTCCAGGAACTGCTTTTTCACCATTTCAACGCCCTTTCGCACGGACGTCTCCGCATCGGAATCGGGCACCGAATCCATCGCCCGTTCCAGGTTGTCCAGCACCGGAAGAAAAGCTTCCACAACATCCGCCGTGGCAGAACGATAGGAATCCGCTATCGCATTTTTGTTGCGCCGTTTGTAATTGTCAAAATCCGCCTGAACCCGCTGTGCCAAAGACAAATATTCATCCCGCTTTTTCTCTGTTTCCTCCAGCTTTTTCTGAAGCTCCGAAATTACAGAGTCCTTTGCGGCGCTCTCCCGGGCCTTATCCCTGCTGTTGGCGTCCGTGGTGCCTTGATCCGGCATTCCGCCCGTGGGCTGTCCTGCCTGCTCTTCCTTTTCCGGATGGTCTGCCGGTTTCCCATCCCCCGGAGCCTGTGTTTCCCCAGGCTGCGTGTCCGGACCGGATGGGCTGCCGGTATCCCCATAAAATTTCAAATCCTCATTTTTTTCCTTGCCAATGGACCCCTTATTTTCTCTTTTCTCTTTTTTCGCTTTGTCCTTCGTCATGCCATCACCTCATTATACATACTGATCGAAACGGTCCTTTAAAGACCGCTCGTATCTGTTCCGCCATAGGGCAGTCTTATCTGCCATACAGCTTTGTCAGATATCGGCTCAGGGCTTTGCCCATATAGTCCATTACCGATACTGCCTTGGAATACTCCATCCTTGTCGGCCCAATTAATCCTATCGTACCGAGCACCCTGTCTTCCAGACTGTAGGTAGCGGTTACAATACTGCAGTCGTGAAGCTCATCATAGGAGTTCTCCGAACCGATGGATACCCATACCCCATCCTCTGCGGAATTCGCAAGGATATCATACAACAGGTCCTTTTCCTCCATGAGATTCAAAAAGGATTGGGCGCGGATAATATCCTGATATTCCGGAAAATTGAAGATGTTTGTCGTCCCGCCCAGATAAACCTCTCTCTTCTCCGACTCCCGGAATCGTTGTATCAGGATATCCAGCAGGCTGCTGAGAAACTTCCTGTTCTTCAGAAATTTATCCCACGTACTGGAAATCTCTTCGGTATTGATCTGATCAATGGTCTTCCCACGAAACTGTTCGTTCAGTATGTTGGAAACCCTGGACAGATAATCATTGTTGATTCCCTCAGGAATCCGGATCAATGTGTCCCGGAGGATACCGGAGCTCGTTACAATCAGCAGCAGCGCCAACTCCTCGTCCACCTGCACCAGCTGGATATGCCGGATCATAACTTTGTTCAGCCGGGGAGCCATGGCCAGGGAAGTATAATTGGTCACCTCAGATAATATTTCGGCCGTGTGGAAAATAATCTGCTCAATCTGATCAATCGTGCTTTCATAGGTTTCCTTAATGTACTCCGCTTCCCTTTGATCCAGACTCCGGACCTTCATGAGCTTGTCAACATAAAGCCGGTAGGCTTTGTCGGAGGGGACTCTCCCCGCAGATGTATGAGGCTGTTCCAGAAATCCCATCTCTTCCAGGTCTGACATCTCATTGCGAATGGTGGCAGAACTGATGCCCAGCTCATACTTTTTGGCCAGTGTCCGAGATCCGACCGGTTCGGCTGACCGGATATAATCATCAATGATTGCCTGCAAAATCCTCAGCTTTCTTGCACTCAACTTCATCTCGCCCACCTCCTCTGTTAGCACTCTCCTTTGTTGAGTGCTAAACCAGTTTAAAGTTACCACGATTCACTTCTTTTGTCAATAGCTTTTTCGAAATTCGCTGTTATACTTGTAATCATTTCCAGATTGAATTATTTCAAAAAAGCCAGGGCAATCACATTTTCAAAATCAAGGCCCAGGGAAGTGGGCCGGAACGCCTCCTCATCTTCTTCCAACAATCCCCTGGACTTCAGCGATTTCAGCTCTTCCGGGTATCCGGAGCTCAGGGAGAAACCATATCGGTTCCGAAAATCCTTTTTCCGGATTCCTTCTGTCAGCCGGAATCCCAGCATCAGCGTTTCAAACAGCTCGGTTGAATCATCAATGTTTTCCCTGAAATCAACCGCTGATTCTCCCTGACTCATCCGGCGGATATAGGTATCCACGTTCCTTCCGTTTCCATAGCGCATGGAGTGCAGATGACTGTGCGCCCCGCATCCGCATCCGACGTATTCCCCGTTTCTCCAGTAATTCAGATTGTGGCGGCATGCAAAGCCCTGCCGCGCAAAATTGGAGATTTCATATTGCACCAGACCCAGCTGCCTCAGCAGCGTAATTCCCTGGTGATACAGCTCCCTTTCCTGGCCGTCCTCCATTTCCCGGAGTTTCCCGCTGCGTTTCCAGTCACCGAAAACAGTTCCCTCCTCAATGGACAGACTGTAGGCGGACAAATGGGTCAAACCGCAGGCGACGGCCTGATCCAGTGTTTCCATCCATTCCTCCCGGGTTTGACCGGGGATACCGAATATCACATCCGCACTCAGATTGTCAAAGCCGGCTTCCCGTGCCCAGTGAACGGTATCAATAAAGTGCTGCCTTGTGTGTATTCTCCCCAGAAACTTCAACAAGCGGTCCTGCCATGCCTGCAGCCCGATGCTGAGCCGGTTGAAACCACCCTTTGCAAGGATACGCAGCTTTTCCGGGTCTGCCGTTCCGGGATTGCACTCCACCGTGATTTCCGCATCCTTCCGTACCGGAAAACAGGCCCTGCATTGGTCCAGTACCCGCACCAGGGAATCTCCGTCATAGAGGGTGGGAGTCCCTCCGCCCATAAAAATCGTTCCAATCTCATAGTCCTGCCCGAGACTGGCATAGGACTCCATTTCCCGGAACAAAGCCCTGAGGTAGGGAATCATCCGGTTTTCCCGGCCGGCATAGGACGGGAAATCACAGTACCGGCATTTTTGGATACAAAAAGGAAAATGGAGATACAGTCCAATCGTCTTCATCTGCTGTTCCTCCATTTCTCCCATGATCTTCCCTGTCATCACGTTTCGTCAATCCAGCTTCAGGACAGCCATAAAGGCTTCCCTGGGTACTTCCACGGAGCCAATCTGCCGCATTCGCTTTTTGCCTTCCTTTTGCTTTTCCAGCAGCTTTTTCTTTCTGCTGATGTCTCCGCCATAGCACTTGGCCAGCACATCCTTGCGAAGGGCCTTGACGGTTTCCCTTGCGATGATCTTATTGCCTATGGCAGCCTGAATCGGGATCTCAAACATCTGTCTCGGAATAACCTCCTTCAGCTTTTCCGCAATGAACCGTCCTCTTTGGTAAGCCTTTTCCCTGTGAACGATAATGGAAAAGGCATCCACCATTTCCCCGTTCAGGAGAATATCCAGCCGGACCAGATCCGACGCCTGATAGCCGGTCAGCTCATAATCCAGGGAAGCGTATCCGCGGGTCCTGGACTTCAGGGTATCAAAGAAATCATAGATAATTTCATTGAGCGGAAGGTCATAGGTCAGGATCACTCTGGTTTTCTCGATATATTCCATGCGCTTGTACACACCGCGGCGTTCCTGACAGAGCTCCATGATGGTACCCACATATTCCGAAGGGGACATAATCTGCGCCTCGACCACCGGTTCCTCTATGGATTCGATCTGGTC
>DHDO01000098.1:5604-11919 GCA_002399435.1 Firmicutes bacterium UBA4874 | reverse complement strand
AATCTCCATATGCAGCAGGCCGAGAAATCCACAGCGGAATCCGAAACCCAGTGCCGCTGAAGTTTCCGGCTCAAACATCAGGGAACTGTCATTGAGCTGCAGCTTTTCCAGTGCATCCTTCAGATCGTTGTACTTTGCGCCGTCTGCCGGATAAATACCGCTGTATACCATGGGAGTGATCTTCTGATATCCGGGAAGCGCCTCCTTCGCCGGCCGGTCTGCAAGCGTCACCGTATCCCCGACCCTGGTATCCCGTACATCCTTCATGGCAGCCGTGATATATCCCACATCTCCCGCCTGCAAAACCTCCGCCGATACCGGATTGGGACGGAAAATGCCGACATCCGTTACATTGAATTCCCTGCCCGTTGCCATCATGCGAATCCGGTCCCCGGTGCGAACCGCTCCCTCCATAACCCGTACATGGGCAATCACGCCGCGGTAACTGTCATAAAAGGAATCAAATATCAGAGCCCGCAAAGGAGCGTCCTGATCTCCCCTGGGAGGGGAAATCTGCCGGACAATGCTGTCCAGTACATCCGTGATTCCCGTCCCGTTTTTGGCCGATATCAGGGGAGCATGCCCTGCATCCAGGCCCAGGACATCCTCAATTTCCTTTCGGACCAGCTCCGGCCGGGCACTGGGCAAATCAATCTTGTTGATGACGGGGACGATATCCAGATCATGCTCCATGGCCAGATAAACATTGGCCAGGGTCTGTGCCTGAATCCCCTGTGTGGCATCCACCACGAGGACGGCTCCCTCACAGGCAGCGAGGCTTCTGGAAACCTCATAGGCAAAGTCCACATGCCCGGGTGTATCAATCAGGTTCAGAATATACTCCTCCCCGGTCCGGGCCTTATAAACCAGGCGTACCGCCTGGGCCTTGATGGTAATACCCCTTTCCCTCTCCAGGTCCATGGTATCCAGCACCTGTTCATCCATTTCCCTTTCGGTCAGCACACCGGTCTCCTCCATCAGGCGGTCGGCAAGGGTAGATTTCCCATGGTCAATATGTGCAATAATACAAAAATTACGAATCCTGTTCTGCCTGTTCCCGGGCATATACGGAAATGCCTCCCCCTATAAACTTCATTTTCTTTTTCTGCATCATACTATATCATAAAGAATTGTGAAGAAAAATGCAATACTCGAAGCTTTCTGTTTTCAGCGATTGATGATTGCCCAGAGGACGTCCAGAATCTTTCCCAAAACTTTTTCCACAAACATACAAACGGGATCCACGATTCTGGCAGGCGACAGAGCCGGCATGTCTTTTGCAACATCCTGCAGAGCCTGTCCCATGCTCCGAAAAGAAAGAAGGCTGCCTGTGTTCGGCAAGCCCAGGGTCTTCCGCATGGTATCGTATGTAATCCCGATTCCGGTCAGAAAGAATATCATACAGCCCAAAAGGGACAAATCAATTATTCTTTTTCTCCTGCGTCGGAGCCGACTCCGTTCCGTACGGGTCAAAATACTCCACCTCATTCTATAATTTGGCTGATGGCTTCCGCCAGATATTTGCTCGACCGGTCTGCTTCCGCCAATGTCGTAAGATTACTCCCCACTTCAATCAGAATGCTGTTGGTGGAAATATGCTGATTGTACCTGCCCCTTTTATAAAGAACTTCCTTGGCGAGCCCTGGATACAGCTCATTGACCTTGTTGGTCAGCTTGATCGCCAGGCTGGCATTTTCCTTCCATTTCGGCTTCTCACGGAAGCCCCCCACAGTCCCTTCCCCGGTTCCGATGACAACCATAACCTTAGCCACGCGTTCCCCGTTGATCGTGACGACTTCCTGATCCGCTTTTGCCTTGCTTTTGGTATTGTAGCCATTGCGGTGGAGGTCAATGAACATCTGCAGGGAACTATGCGCCGCCTTCTGAGCCTTCAGGGTTTTCAGGGACTGGGCGTAGGAAGAGTTATATCCGGCCGCTTCATGGTTGGTCGTATCGTGCAGAACCGCAATTCCCCTTTCCGTCAGCCGCTGTGCCAGTGCCTCCCCGACTTTCACCACGGAATGGCTGAGATCATTCGTCCGGAACGCCTCGGAAGACGCTTCCTTGTACGGATCACTGGGATCCTGCTGAAAGGACTCCCTGGTGTGGGAATGATAGATCATGATTTTGGGTCCCTGTCCGGGTAGCACAAGCGGCTGAGGATCCACCTTGATCTGATCAATTATGATCCTGGCTTCTTCGGATACATCGGAACTGCCGCCTTCCTCCGAATCCACAGAATCCGCGCTGACCGGTTTTGAGCTTTTGTCCGCATTCCCATCGGGCAGAGCCGAGGAAACTTCCACTGCATTATCCGGCGTATCCGGTGTATGGAAGGTGTTGTCGGGAAGATCCGACTCTTTCCCGAGATAGGGCATGGAATAATTGAGGATCGTTCTTGGATCCCGGATGCCCCCCCTGCTGATCCGATACCACAGAGTGGAAAAGAAATTATCGGAACCCCGATCCCCTGCAGCCAGTGCGGAAAACCCTGCGTTCAGCATGGCTTTGTAAATGGAATTTCCCTTGTCCTCCCCGCTTTCCGCCGGGGGACTTTGCTCCTCCTGCTCCGCTGCAGAATGAAATCGGACCGGATTTCCGGAAAGCAGTCTCCAGGACAGGAAACAAACCGCCACTGCAAGAACCGTGATGACCACAAAATAAATTAAACTGGACATTCGCATGACCTTGATCCGAACCATGCCTCCACCCCATCCTCCCGTTTTTCAAGCAGAAAACAATCTTCCGTTTCTCTATTTTATTCACGGAAGGAGGAATTATGACTGTCAGTGCAGATAGCGGTTCACATCTTCCAATGTCATGCCTTTGTTGATCGCCAGATTGATCCCGTCTGCAATAATGTCCGCCACATCGTCAATCAGGACATCCACTTCCTTGGGCGTTACCACCAGATCCCCCATGCCCTGAGTCACCACTTCGTCGACCAGACTGTCCAGATGCTGTTCGTCCATGGACTTCAGCATTTTGGAAAACTCACTCTCCGGCGATGACTTGCGGGACAGCTCCTGAATCAGCATTCCCAGCGCATCCCGCCCGATGGTATGCGCATACACCACGGTCGGAACGCCGATGGCAAGGGTTGGGACCCCCAGGGTCTGCTGCGTCAGTCCCATCCTTTTATTCCCGATCCCCGATCCGGGATTGATACCGGTATCCGCCACCTGAATCGTGGTGGCAATCCGATCTGTCTTGCGGGATGCCAGGGCGTCAATGGCGATCACAAGGTCCGGATGAACTTTATCCACAATTCCCTTTAGAATCTCGCCGGTCTCGATTCCGGTAATTCCAAGAACCCCGGGAGCTACGGCACAGATGGAACGCATACGGTCATCCACCTCATCGGGAACATACTCAAAGATATGCCGGGTGACCAGAATGCGGTTCACCACCTTCGGGCCCACCGCATCCGGTGTAACATTCCAGTTTCCAAGCCCTGCCACCAGTATGACGCTGTTATCGTTCAAATGCACCAGCCTGCGTATTTCCGCAGCCAGCTGTCCCTTGACCCTTTCCCCGTATTGCGGATCCCCGTCCCGGATCCCGGGGACATCCAGAGTAATATAGTTCCCCATGGGTTTGCCGATACGCTCTTCCCCCAGTTTGGAAACCACCTCAACCCTTGTTACGTTGATATCTTTCTGCCCGGCATTCTCCACCTGCACACCCGGAATTTCATATTGGTTATCCTCCTGGGCCATTTCCCTGGCTTCCACTGCCAGGTCGGTCCGAATGGTTCTCTTCATGGGCCTTCATCCTTTCTGCTCCATGGACATTTTTGTATATCCTTTTTATCCATGAATCCATATTATCTTTATTTTCACCCCGGCAGTGGGTTTTATTCCTGAAATTCATTGGATTGTTGGAAAACAGCGCGGACAGCAAAGATTTGTCTGCCGTCAAAACAGCCTTTCATAAAAAGCTGACGATCCTTTAAAAGCCAATGGATCGTCACCGTCTGACCGGTTTGCACCTCCGAGAGAAAATTGATCTGCAGACTGCGGATGACATGGCTACGATGAAATGCAACATCCAGCAAATCATCCATCCAGTCCAGATAACAGCTGTTGTTCATATGCCCGTTGAGATCGGTTTCGCTGTACTGAACCGTGCGTCCGGCCGTTTGCGAAAGCACAGAGGGAAACATCAGGCTTTCGGGCATTGCGATCTCCATACCGTTGGAAACGCCTTCTATCCGGATACCCAGTTTTTCAGGGAATATCACACTTCGCTGCTCACGGCTCAAAAGGAGCCACAGACTGCTTGCGCGTATCAGCACTCTGCCGCTTTTCGTCTCCACCTGATAGTATCGGGGGAAAACCACATGCATGGTTTCCCCCGGCCAGCTTTTCAGTATGATCTCCTCATCATAGCACGGCATACGGGAAACCTGGAGCTTCATACGCGTCACAACCCAAAGCGCACCCCGGTCCAGCGTCTTTTCCCTGCCGGCTCCCAGTGCTTCCGTGTGGGCAATGGAACCTTCCTGAAACATGCGCAGCAGCGCAGAGTAACGAAGCCGCTGCCAGATGTCCGTATCGGATGCCCTGATCCGGAGTTCCTGCTGATACATGCCGCTCATGAATGGACAAGCTCCTGGACCGTATCCACGATTTCGCCCATGGTACTGAGCTTCATCCATTTTGTGTCCTTGATATGAATGTGAAACTCCGCCTCGATTTTACAGATGATCAGGATAAAGTTCATGGAATCGATACCTGCGTCCCGATTGATCACGGTGTCCTCCGTGAAGGTTTCCCCTTTCGTCTCCGGCATGCTTTCGTGTACGATATTCGTTATTTTTTTCAGAATCTCCGTTTTATCCATACCAATTCTCCTCCATCATCCTATCGGATTGCCCAACGTCTGAGCTTCCCGTTTGCAGTGCGCGGCAGAGGCTCCTGCCGCATCCGGACATCATCAATCCGGGTGTCAAACGGCTTTGTCTGATTAAACTCCCGTACCTTGCGAAATATGGCCTCTTTCCCGCTTTCCCCGCCGACAACCATCAGAAGGGTGCGCCCGTCACGTCGGATCACAGCCAGCTCCCTGGTGTTCAGCAATTTTGCCAGTTCCCCTTCCCATTCGGTGCAGAAAATCTTTTTCCCGTTGGGCAAAACGATCATGTCTTTTTTCCTGCCGGTAAGGATCAGGTGATTCCTGCGGTCAAAATGTCCAAGATCCCCTGTGTGCAGCACGCCGTCCCGCAGCACAGAGCGGGTTGCTTTCCGGTTTTTGTAGTATCCCTCCATCATGCAGGTTGTTTTCACCAGGATCTCCCCATCGTCTGCAATGGTGATCTCCGAATCGGGACAAAGGGACATGGACAAGGGATCCGCGTCATCCTGATTCATGGCAAGTCCGCTTGCCGTCTCCGTAAGGCCGTAACCAAACCGCACCGATATGCCCCGGGACCGGATGGCGGAAAGGATCTTCCGGCTGCAGCTGCCTGCTCCGACCAGAATGGTCTCAAGCTCCGGATTGAACGCATTGGACTTCAGAAAGAACTCCGCCAGGGACGGTACCACAGGCAATATGGTGGGCCTGAAGAACACCGGATCCCGGGTAAGGAAACGCATCCCGCGTCCGATGGCAACCGATGCGCCCTGGGAAATGGGCCACAGCATGGTGCATACAAAACCAAATACATGAACCAGGGGGATCAGGGACAGAACGGTATCCTCACAGGTACAGGGCAGCAGCTGCTGTCCGTTCCAGCTGCTGCTGCAAAGGGCACGGGGCGTCAGAACCACAGCCCTGGACCGTTCCGTGGTGCCGGACGTAAAGAATAACAGATTGCCTTCTCCAGAGGAATCAGATGGCTCATCGGGTGTTCCGGATGAAGAATTCCGCGAAGAAGGATTCCGTAGGGAAGGGACCGCTCCACGCAGAACTGCAAGTTCCTCCCGGTCAAAAAGTGTCTCCGGGAGACACAGATGGTCAGCCTCTGTATAGCGGATCAGCTGGGCAAGAGCTTCCGCGGGAAGGGTGTGATCCAGCAAAACCGTCCGTTTTCCGGCAAGGACCGAGGCGAACATGGTAAGGATCCACTCTTCCGAAGCAGGTCCGATTATGGCCACACATCTGCAGGAATCCTCCCGGAACACCGAGGCCTTTTCCCGGATCCCCCGCATCAACCCGGCATAGGAAACCGACCCCTTCTCACTGATCAGGGCAGGACGTTCCGGGTACCGTGAAGCCCGGTTGGTGAGCATATCGGAAAAAGATTGAAACTTCATGAGCAGCACCTCCTCATTGATTTCCTGAACCTATATTCAGTATATATTCCGTATATAT
>DHDO01000098.1:473-5457 GCA_002399435.1 Firmicutes bacterium UBA4874 | reverse complement strand
TATATATTCCGTATCTGTTCTGCATTTTTAACCCTGTCAGACGGAACTGTGGCGGATCCCTTTTGCAGTTTCCTTTCCTATTTTAACAGACATGAAGAGGGTTGGCAATATTATTCGATAACAATTTCACAATATCTGTTTACTTTTCTGCCTCAACAATGTTACAATAAAAGATGAACATATATTCATTTTAAATAATGTGCCGTACCAACAATATTTTGCTCAGGTTGTCCCATCCGATTTGAAATCCTGGCGAAAAGACCAGGGAACAAGTGGAAAGGAGAAAAGCATGAAACAAAACGGGAATGAAAAAATCTGCATCATGGGAGGCGGTCCTGCCGGCCTTGCGGCAGGAATGTATCTGGAACGGGAAGGATACCACAACTACACGATTCTGGAAAAGACGGACCACGTAGGAGGGAAGTGCAACTCCCCCACCTACAGGGGCAAAAGATATGAAATGGGTGCCATTATGGGTGTGCCCGGCTATCATACCATAGGTGAGATCATGGAGTACTGTGGAATCAAGGCGGACGGTCCCCGGCTGAACCGCGAATTCCGAAGAACAAACGGCAGGATCTACAACCCGTTTGGAGGTACCAGGCTGTATCATGGCATCAGGACCAGGTCCCAGGTCAAAAAGCTGGGAAGTCTTCTGGAGACCAAATACAAGGGGTATGACAAAAACGGGCATTATGACAAAGTCCATCCGGACCTGGCTCTCCCTTTTGATGAATTCGTAACAAAGAATAAGGTGCCCGACGTGCGGGATATCTGGATCAATCCTTTCACAGCGTTTGGTTATGGCTATTTTGATACCGTGCCGGCAGCTTATGTCCTCAAATACCTTGACATGCCCACCATGATATCCTTTATCAAGGTCAATCTGTGGACATGGGCAAACGGAACGCAGTACATATGGGAAACCCTGAATGGAAAGCTGCAGCATCCGGCGGTTTGTAACACGGATGTCCGGCAGATTACCCGCCGCGACGGGAAAGTGCAGGTCACCACCCAGGACGGCGTGACAGAGTACGACAAACTGATCCTTACCGTACCTCTTGACGGATTTCCGGAGTACGCAGATGCGGATGCGGACGAAAAGAAACAATTTTCAAAAATCATTCACAACGAATATCTGGTTCATGCGTGCGTGGTAAGGAATTATCCGTCCATCTCCGGCTATATCCCGGATAACATGACACCGCAGCGCCTTGGGCATGTCATGGTCTACTATCACCGCTGGGCAGGCGAACCCGAACAGATCATCACAACCTATGTCCTGCGCAATCATCCGGACTTCAAAACACTTTCCACAGAGGAATGCCGCAGGATCGTTCAGGAGGATATGAAGGGATTCGGAGTGGAAATCAAGGAAATCGTCAATGAAAAAAGCTGGTATTACTTCCCTCATGTCAGCTCCTCCGATTATGCAGCAGGCTGGTACGAAAAAGTGGAAAACATGCAGGGCAGGCGAAATACCTATTATGCAGGGGAAATCATGAGCTTTGGTGATATGGACGAAACTGCAGAGTACTCCAAAGGCATTGTAGAACGGTTTTTTTAATATCTGAAAAGGAGACAGAAGCCTTGAAGTTTTTTAAGGATCAATACGATGTGATTATTATCGGCGGCGCGCTGGCAGGCCTGGCCAGTGCGCTGACCCTCTCCGGAAAGGGTATGGATGTGCTTGTGCTGGAGCAGCATAATCTTTCGGGCGGGCTGGCGACCAGTTATGTCCGGAACGGATTCGAGATGGAAGCAACCTTACACGAAATGATGAGCATCGGACCAAGGGAGCATCCCCTTAAAATACGGAAGTTCTTTGACGAAATGGGCGTGAACATCACCTGGCTCCGGGTGCCGGAGGCTTATCGCGTCATACTCCCCAACAGCGGGATAGACGTTACGGTTCCGGCGGGATTTGAGAATGTGGCCCAGGCCGTGGAAGCACGCTGCCCCGGACAGGGGGAAAAAGTGATGAAGCTGCTGCGCCTCTGCCAATCCGTGACGGACAGCGTAAATATCGTATCGGTAACGCCGATGAGCAAGCCCATGATGCTGAGGAAGCACCCGGATCTGGTCCGGACAGCCGGTTATTCCGCCATGGAGGTTCTGGATGCCTTCGGCTTTTCCAAAGAAGCCATTGAAATCCTGTCCCCCTATTGGATCTATGTGGGGAATCCGCTGTCCACCCTCCCCTTTACCGTGTTTGCCGTCCTTCTGGCGGATTATTTCGGCAGTGGCAGCTATATTTGCAGCGGCTTTTCCCATGAAATGTCCCTCGCCATCGCGGAACGCGCAGAGGAGCTGGGGACCCGGATCGAGTACTGCCAGCGGGTGGAGAAGATACTGGTAAGGGACAACAGGGTATACGGCGTCCGCACCGAGCGCGGGGATGAAATCCATGCGGACTACATCATCAGCGGCGCTTATCCCCACACGGTCTATTCCTCCATGATCGAGCCACGCAGTGAAGTACCGGAAGGCGCTGCAAAAATGCTGAATGGCAGGAAGATGTCCCTGACCTGCTTTTCGGTTGCAATGATCCTGGATGATACACCGGAGCATCTCAACATCCATTCCTACAGTGTGTTTACCGGCCCGACAATGGAAACCGAAGAGATCTGGAAGCAGCTTCAGACCCTTGGCCCTTATGAATATCTGGCAGTCATATGCCTGAACATGGCGAACCCCAAAGCGGTGCCGGAGGGCTACACCCAGCTTTCCATCACTTCCCTGCCCCGGGCAGAGCCATGGTTTGAGGTAAAGCCCGGGGATTACCATGAAGTCAAGCGGAAAGTGGCAAAGCAGATGATTGAAGAATACAGCAGGGTCCTTGGAGTAAACCTGTTGGACCATATTGTGGAGATCGAGACAGAGACGCCGATGACGGTCTCCCGTTACACCGGAGCGTGGAACGGCGGAATTTACGGTTTTGCCCACAACCAGGATGACAATATTGTCGCCCGGCTCGCCATGCAGGAGGAAGATAAATTTATTTCGGGTCTGGAATTTGCCGGTGCTCATGCCATTTCCGGCAACGGCATGTCTCCCTGCATCACCAACGGGAGAAAAGCGGCCAAAAACATTCTGGATGACATGGCGGCAAAGGAGGCGGGCAAATGAAGGTACATGGATTTCTGAAAGACATCGGAGGCGCCGGCCGGGTGACCCGGCGCAGACGTGCTGCCATACAAAACGCCGGCAGTCAGATCGTTACGAGGGACCCGATCCATGAGACTGCATTATCGCTGCATCCCCGGACCATTGCGCTCCGGGTCGCCGGGATCCGCGAGACATCCCCCACTGCCAGAACCTTCCGCCTCGCACCGGAGGGCCCGCCGCTGCCCGTATTCCAGGCAGGGCAGTATCTGAGCATGGACTTTCAAATCGGAAAGACCATCACGACAAGGCCTTATTCGATTTCTTCCGCTCCGTTTGAAGCGAGGGGAGCAAACCCTTTTGTGGAGATCACGGTCCGGAAAAAAGGCAGCACCTTTGTGCCGGATTATCTGTTTGACCATATAAAAGCCGGAGATGTCCTCACCGGTTCCATGCCCCACGGTCAGTTTTTTTACGAGCCTTTGCGGGATTCCGAAAACGTCGTGGCTCTGGCAGGCGGCAGCGGCATTACGCCTTTTTACTCCATGGCACGGGAAATTGCATACGGTAAGCTGGATTTCCGCCTTACCATACTTTATGGCAGCGCCAATGCAGACGACATTATTTTCAGAAATGAGCTGAATGCCCTGGAGTGCCCGAAAATCCATACGGTGCATGTCCTCAGTGAAGATCCTGACTGGAAAGGGGAAAAAGGCTTTCTCACCGCAGAACTCATCAAAAAATACTCGGAAGGGGATACCACCTATTTGGTCTGCGGGCCGCAGGCAATGTATCGATTTGTTGAAAAGGAACTGAAAGCGCTGCAAATTCCCCGGAGAAGGATCCGCCGTGAAGTGTTCGGAACCCCAAAGGAAATTGCAAAATATCCCGGATTTCCGGATGCTGCCATCGGTAAAACATTTCAACTGACCGTCCGCCGGGGGATTCACGAGGATACGATCCCTGCAAGCTCCGGGGAACCGGTGGCGATTTCCCTGGAACGCGCAGGAATTCCCATCGGAACACACTGCCGAAGCGGAGAATGCGGATTTTGCAGAAGCCAGCTCCTTTCAGGAAATCTGTTTGTATGCCCGGATGGGGACGGAAGGCGAAAAATGGACCGGGAGCGGGGATGGTTTCATCCCTGTGCTTCGTACCCGGTCAGCGATCTGACCATCAAAATACCCATCCTGTGAGAATCATAAGTACCACGGTACGGTAAGGGGATGATATGATAGGATGATGATAATGAGATAATAAAGAGATGGCAATAAAAGTATAAAGGAGTTCACATGCCACGAAAACAGACAACCCAACAGGAAAAAGAGGTTCGCCGCCGCACCCTGCTGAAAATCGCCCGCCCGATTTTTGCAGATCACGGCTATCGCGGCACAACGGTGCATGCCATAGCCAAAGCCGCAAATTGCAGTGTAGGCACCGTTTATCTAGCCTTTCCCCACGGGAAGCAGGAGCTTTTCAAAACACTTTATGAAGAGAGCCTGGACCTTCTGGCGGACAGTTTTGATGAAGCGCTCCATATCCCCGCAACGGATCTCCGGGGGCGCATCTGTATCCTCCTTTACAGCTATATCAACTTTTACCGGCATCAGCATCAAAACTATCTGATCCTGTCCGAAGGACTCCGGGGCAATAACACCGTCATTGCCGGAAATCACCGGCTGAAAGAAAAGGGCATCCGCATCCTGCATCAGCTGGAGCAGCCCATAACGGAGGGAATTCAGCAGGGGATCGTCCCTCCCGGCGGCACCTTCCAGACCGTGGTAACGCTTTGGGCGATGTTTGACGGCATTCTGATGCTGGCGGAAAAAGCACGTATCAATGAGCTGGATCTGAAGCTCCGGGACTGCTACGTCCAGGG
>DHDO01000098.1:0-146 GCA_002399435.1 Firmicutes bacterium UBA4874 | reverse complement strand
GGCTTGCGAATCAAGCCAACGGATCCGGAATATCGGATTCTGGAACCTGTGGTGACAGAAGAAATGGCGGAAGTGGGCCTTGCCCTGAAGGTCCGAAAAAGTCTGCCTTTGGAAGAAGTCGCCAAAAGATGCGGCAAATCCCTGGA
>DHDO01000051.1:5034-37841 GCA_002399435.1 Firmicutes bacterium UBA4874 | reverse complement strand
TTTTGCTTTTATTGCTGATAGGATACTCTGTTGATAATCCGTTCCAGATCCTCATTGCTATAATATTCAATTTCTATAATTCCTTTCTTTGCACCGGGTCGGATCTGTACTTTGGTGCCAAGAGATTCTTCCAATCCGTTTTCAATCTCCGTGATATAGCCTGGCTTCTCCTTTGCAGTCTTTTTAATTTTCTTCTTGTTTATATTTTGAATAATTTTTTCGGTATCCCGTACATTTAAATTCTTCACCAGTATCATCTCTGCAACTTCTTCACGCAGCTTTTTGTCTTCAATGGAAAGCAATGCCTTTGCATGTCCGGTTGTGATCCGCTTTTCGGATAAATACTCCTGTATCCTGCCGGAAAGTTGCAACAGCCGCAGCGCATTTGCAACAGCAGGCCGGCTTCTCCCCAGGCGCTCCGCCGCTTCTTCCTGGGTAAGATTCATCTTGTCCACCAACTGCTGAATTCCCTGTGCCTCTTCGATGGGGTTGAGATCCTCCCTCTGTAAATTCTCAATCAGCCCAATTTCAATGACCTCTTTCTCTGTCAAATCCATTATCATTGCAGGTATGGTTAGGAGTCCAGCTTCCCTGGCTGCTCTCCAGCGTCTCTCACCGGCTACGATCTGATATCGAAGACCGCTTTTTTTCACAATAATGGGTTGTACGACCCCATGGCTTCGAATAGAATCGGCCAGTTCCTGAATCCCCTCTTTAGTAAACTGCTTGCGGGGTTGATCTGGATTGGGATCAATATCGTTAACCCTGATTTCCTGTATTTGATTTTTTCCTTTATCGCCTGGTGCCTCATCCGCTGTTTCTGTTTCTTCCCTGTAACTTTCAAACAGGGCATCCAGTCCCCTTCCCAGTCCTTTTTTCATCGCCATATTTCTTCGCCCTCCTCATCCTCTTCATTTGCGATCATTTCTTTTGCCAGATCCGTATAGGCTTCTGCTCCAATGCATTTTGGATCGTACAGGATCACAGGCACTCCATGGCTTGGTGCCTCTCCCAGCCGCACATTGCGCGGAATAATCGTCGTATAGACTTTATTTCTAAAGTGCTTCTTTACTTCATCGACCACCTGGATAGAAAGATTGGTTCTGGCATCAAACATGGTCAGTACGACTCCCTCAATTTCCAGATTCGGATTCAGATTCTTTTTTACCAGTTCATAAGTACTCATTAGCTGCGTCAGCCCCTCCAGGGCATAGTATTCACATTGTATGGGCACCAGCAGTTTATCCGCTGCAGTGAGAGCGTTTATGGTAATCAGACCAAGAGAGGGAGGACAGTCAATCAGGATATATTCATAATCCTCTTTGATATCCGCCAAAGCTTTTTTCAAAATCATCTCCCGTGCCATCATTGGCACCAGTTCAATCTCGGCTCCGGCCAGTTGAATTTTTGATACAATGATATCCAGGTTTTTAACAGAAGTATGTAAGATCGTATCTTTTGCATCCACACCGTTGACAATAATATCATAAATGGAATATTTCGCATGGTTCTTATCTATCCCCAATCCACTGGTTGTATTCCCCTGTGGATCGATATCAATGGTCAGCACCCTTTTCCCGAGAACTGCCAGACAGGCACTTAAATTTACATTCGTCGTCGTTTTGCCAACCCCGCCCTTCTGGTTGGCGACTGCTATTACTCTAGACATGAATTTGCACCTCTTTTTCCATTGTTATCTCTATTATAGTTGATAATAATATTTCTGAAAAGAGTGAAGGCATACTTTTTCAAACATTCTAATATAAATATGATATAAATGAAAAATCCGGAGGTTTTCATGAAAACTTTATTGACGACTTTTTGTCTGGTGTTTCTTGCTGAACTGGGGGATAAAACACAAATGGCAACCATGTTGATGGCTGCCAAAACCAAATCCATTTGGATGGTCTTTATTGGTTCTGCTCTTGCTCTCGCCGCATCCTCCCTGATTGGAGTGGTTGCAGGGGGGCTTCTTACAAATTTTATACCGCAAAATGTCATCCAGACAGCATCGGGGCTGGCTTTTCTCGTTATTGGTGTTTTGCTGATCAGTGGAAAAGTCTGTTGAAATCCGAAAGAGAACCCCTCAGCTTTTTGGTATGCTTACGGTGATTTCAATGCAATCCTCCTTTTCAATCTGATGATATTGTACGGAAAGGCCATACTTCTCCATTAATCGGATGGCATTGTGAATGGTATTGGTGAAAATTCTCAAATCCTTTTTCCCCGAGAATGACTTTCTGTTTTTCCTGGACTGAATCATATTGTCTCTCTGATGATCCCGGATTTTTTCAATCGTCCGATCAATTAACTTTTCAGTATCCCGGACATTCAGTTTATCCTTCACAACCTGCTGGATGGCTTTCAACTGAAGCTGTTCGTCCGGAAGCTTCAGGAGAGCCCTGGCATGGCGCTCTGTCAGATCTTCCTTGATCAACATTTCCTTTACTTCTTCACTTAAGCGCAGAATACGAAGTTTATTCGCGATTGTGGATTGATTCTTTCCCAATTTGGAAGCCAATTCTTCCTGCGTAAATCCATGATCCCGGATAAGACTTTCGTAGCCCTTTGCTTCCTCCAGAAAATGCAGATTCTCTCTCTGCAGGTTCTCGATCATGGCCATAATTGCGGAATCTTCTTCATAGGTATCGACAAGTATGGAAGGGATATGGGTCAATCCGGCCATTTTCCCCGCACGCAGCCGTCGTTCCCCGGCAATCAGTTCATATCCATCCGGTCCGGTTTTTCTTACCGTAATGGGTTGAATTACTCCATACTCCCTTATGGATTGCGCCAGTTCCTCCAGCCCCTGTGTTGTAAAATTTTTTCTTGGCTGATAGGGATTCGGCTTAATCATATGAATTGGTATCGACTCCACTTCCCTGGAAAACGAATGAGTCTCTGCCGGTATAGAATTATTATTTAAAACGTGAAACCCTCTCAACATAGCACTCCCTCCAGTTATTATGTATATTCTAGGTAATCATTCATTTTCCTCCTTATTTTGTGATATATTTTTATTTAATAGGCTGAGGGCTCATATTCATCGATTTCCTCTGTTTTTCTTTACTTTACGCTGTTTTTCGTGTATCTTTGTCAAATCATTTAAAATTTATGTCCTTTATCCATAAAAGGAAAGAATCCTGTTCTTACAGGAAAGAATCCTGTTCTTACAGCGGAGACTTTTTAGGCTTTCCGGCAGAGCGGGGATACTTCGATGGGGTTTTCGCTACTTTCTCAATAACAACCAATATATGGGTTTTCTCTGAGCCTGTAATATCCACTTTTTCCATATTATCAATCCGGCCGCCCAAAATCCGGATGGCCTGCCCTGCACTCCGTATCTCTTCCGGGGCAGCAGGGCCCTTATGGGCTATAAAATACCCTCCCACCCGGACAAAGGGAAGGCAGTATTCGGACAATACCCTCATGGGAGCCACTGCCCTGGATACGACAACATCATATTTCTCCCGGTGAAGCTGCATTTTCCCCAGATCTTCCGCCCTGGCATGTAAAATACGACATTCCTTCAATCCCAGCTGCTTCCGGACTTCCTCCAAAAAAAGGTCTTCTTCAGGACGGCATCCACCATGGTCAGATGAATGTCCGGCCTCACAATCTGCATCGGTATTCCGGGAAAACCTGCGCCGGATCCTACGTCCAGCACCTGGGCACCCTTCCCGGGAGCGCACACCTTCAGAACAGAAACAGAATCCAGAAAATGCTCCGTAATGACCTCCTGCGGAGTGTCTATAGCGGTCAGATTCATTTTCCCGTTCCATTCCAGCAGAAGGGAAAGATACGTTTCAAAACACTTTACCTGCGCATCCTTCAAATCCAATCCCATTTTTGAACATCCGTCAACCAGCAAATTCCTGTCATCGTTCACTGCTTTTCCGCTCCCGTCTCATTTTTTCCAGATAAATCATCAGAACCGAGACATCTGCCGGCGATACGCCTGAAATCCGGGACGCCTGACCGATATTGACCGGCTGCTGCGCCTGCAGCTTCTGCCTGGCTTCCAAACGAAGACCCGGTATCAAACGATAATCCATAGGATCCGGGATTCCGTTTCGTTCCATCTTTTGAAACTGCTCCACCTGTCTTTTCTGCTTTTGAATATAGCCCTGGTACTTTACCTGTATCTCAACCTGTTTCCCGACCTCTGCAGACACTTTCCCGGTCTCCTGGTCCTCCAGACCGGCAATGTCCGAATAATGCAGCTCAGGACGTTTCAGAAGGTTATAGAGGGATAGTCCGCTTTGTATGGGAGACGACCCCTTTTCCTTCAGCCAGGACTCATTTTTGTCAGACGGAGGCAGCACGGTATGTTGGAGTCTTTCCATCTCCCGGAGGATGGATTCTTCCTTCTTCATAGTCCTTTGATACCTTTGCTCACCCGCCAATCCGATCCGATACCCTTTTTCCGTCAGCCGCATATCCGCATTGTCCTGCCTCAGAAGCAAACGGTATTCCGCGCGGGATGTCATCATGCGATAGGGCTCTTTTGTCCCTTTCGTTACCAGGTCATCCACCAACACCCCGATATAGGCATCCGAACGATCCAGGATCAATGGCTCATCCCCCCGGATATACAAAACGGCATTGATGCCGGCCAGAATTCCCTGCGCCGCCGCTTCTTCATAACCGGAGCTCCCGTTGATCTGTCCGGCAAAAAACATTCCTCCGATCTCTCTGGATTCCAGTGTCAGATTCAGCTGGGTCGGATCTATGCAGTCATATTCAATGGCGTAGGCAGGCCGCATGATCTCCGCATGTTCCATGCCCGGCACGGTATGATAGACAGCCGTCTGCACATCCACCGGCAGGCTGGAGGACATGCCCTGGATATACATCTCATTGGTGTGCAGCCCTTCCGGTTCGATAAAAATCTGATGACTTTTCTTATCCTTGAACCGAACGACTTTATCTTCTATGGAAGGGCAGTATCTTGGCCCAATGCCTTTGATATCCCCGGAATACAGGGGAGAACGGTACAGATTCTCCCGTATGATTTCATGGGTATGCTCGTTGGTGTAGGTCAGCCAACAGGGAGTCTGATCCCGTATTCTGCAGTCGTCCAGAAAGGAAAAAGGCTCCGCTGTCGAATCTCCCGGCTGGATTTTCATCCTGCTAAAATCCAGGGATCTTCGGTTCACCCTCGCCGGAGTCCCGGTTTTAAACCTCTGCAGAGTAAATCCCAGATCCTTCAGGCATTCCGACAGCTGATTGGCGGGGAACAATCCATTTGGTCCGCTTTTTGCCGAAAATTCCCCGATGATGACCCGACTCTTCAAATAAACACCCGATGCGAGTACAACCGCCCGGCAAAGGTAGACTTCTCCGGTAACCAGCCGGATCCCGGATATCTTTCCATTTTCCGTCCGGATGGATTCCACTTCCCCCTGGTGTATGGTCAGGTTCTCCTGACGCTCCAAAGTCAACTTCATTTCTTCCTGATAGCGCTTTTTATCCGCCTGTGCCCGCAGGGAATGTACGGCAGGACCTTTCCCGGTATTCAGCATACGGACCTGAATGGCGGTTTTATCAATGTTCCGGCCCATTTCTCCGCCCAGGGCATCGACTTCCCGTACCAGATGACCTTTGGAGGATCCCCCTATGGAAGGGTTGCAGGCCATTAAGGCCACAGCATCCAGATTCAGGGCAAGGACCAGAGTCTTCCGTCCCATTCTGGCGGATGCCAGGGCGGCTTCACAACCGGCATGTCCCGCTCCGATTACAATGATCTCATATTTCCCGGCAATAAAATCCATTTCTTTTCCTACTTTCCAACGCAAAACTCTGAAAATATTTTGTCTATCAGACTCTCTGTCACGCTTTCTCCCGTAATTTCCCCCAGCGCTTCCAGAACATTTCGGATATCTATGGTCACCATATCCAGAGGAATCGAAGAGTCCAGGGCAGACAACGCTTCCCCCAGATACCTCTCGGCCCGCAGCAGAACTTCCTTGTGCCGGCTGTTCATGATCACAGCGGAATTTTTCGGCCCAAGACGGCCGGATTCCACCAGACCGACGATATGCTCCTCCGTCTCCGCCAGGCCGGTGCCATCCGTCATGGAAGTCCTGATGATCCGGCTTCCGGAGATCTTCCGTATCCTGTCTTCCTCTATCACAGATGGAAGATCCGACTTATTCAGCAGAATCAGAACCTTTCGGTCCTTCAGCCATTTCAGAATCTCAAGGTCTTCTTTTTCCAATGCCCGGGAGGCATCCAGCAAAAGTAAAATCAGATCCGCTGTCTGCGCGCGTTCCTTTGTTTTCTCCACCCCGATTTTTTCAATGGCATCCGTGGTCTCCCGGATCCCCGCCGTATCCACAATCTGCACCAGAACCCCCCGGATATGAATATACTCTTCAATGACATCCCTTGTGGTTCCGGGAACATCGGTCACAATCGCACGATTCTGACGAACCAGGGCATTCAGCAGGGAAGACTTCCCTACATTGGGCTTTCCGATAATTGCAACGCGGATCCCGTCCCGGATCAGCTTTCCCTGATCAGCAGAGGCAAGCAGCTGCCTGCATTGCAGACGGGCATTGTCCAGCTTTCTGCGGGCCTCTTCTGCCAAAAGCTCCTCAATGTCCTCCTCCGGATAATCCACACTGACCTCAATATGAGCCAGCAAATCCAGCAGTTCCTGACGCAGGGCATGGATTTTTCCGGACAGGGTTCCCTCCATTTGTTCCAGGGAAATCCTCGCCGCCTCATCTGATTTTGCAGAGATCAGTTCCATAACACCTTCTGCCTGGGCAAGGTCAATGCGCCCGTTCAAAAAAGCCCGCTTCGTAAATTCCCCAGGCTGTGCAAGCCTTGCTCCTGCAGACAGGACCAGCCCGATAATCCTCCGGACCGGCACCATTCCCCCGTGACAGTGGATTTCCACTACGTCCTCCCGGGTATACGTGTGCGGTGCCTTCATATAGACCATCAGGACTTCGTCCACAGGATGTTGCCCTTCATCCGTAATATATCCGTAGTAAAAAGTCCTCGGCCGGATTTCCTGCAGTTTGCTTCTCTTTTTTGTCACAAACAGGGTGCGAATGATCCCCAGGGATTCCGGACCGCTGATCCGGATCACAGCAATTCCGCCTTCTCCCGGTGGAGTCGCCAGCGCTGTTATGGTTTCTTCCGATTGCATAAGCTTTCGATCCCGTCCTTTTCCAACATTCTGAATTGCATGTCTTCCCAAAAAAGGAAACCCAGTATTTCTACCGGGCTTTTCCCTTTCCATCGATTGCATTTTGTATGGTACTTACTTCAGGGTAATGACTACCTTACGATAAGGATCCTCGCCCTCACTATGGGTACTGACGTAAGGATCCTTCTGCAGGGTGGAATGAATCACTCTTCTTTCGAAGGGGTTCATCGGCTCCAATACAATTTTCCGCTTTGTTTTCTGTACCTTATGGCTCAGGCGCTTCGCCAGTTTTACCAGCGTCTCCTCGCGTTTTTTACGATAGTTTTCCGTATCAATGGTGACCCGTTTGTATTGATCGGTATTGCGGTTTACAACCAAACTGGTCAGATACTGTACGGCATCCAGGGTTTCCCCCCGATGTCCGATCAGCACTCCCATTTTTGGACCGGTGACATAAATGGAAATCCGATCCTCCGTTTCCTTAATGTCCAGTTCTGCTTCCAGACTCATCTTTGCCAGCAGCTCCGTCAGAAATTCCCTGGCAATATCCTTTGGTGTTCGGATGACAGACGCCCGGATCCTGGCATCCTTGCTTCCAAATACACCAAATAAGCCCTTTACCGGCTCTTCCAGGACTTCGATATCCAGCTTGTCCCTCTGTACCGCCAACTGGATTGCAGCTGCCAGAACGGCATCTTCCACTGTCTTGCCCGTTGTAATCACTGATTTCATTTCTTCCGGTCACCTTCCTTTCCTGCAGACGGAGTTCGTTTCTTCAGTATCAACTGCTGTACAATCTGAAACACATTCGTCGTTACCCAGTAAATTGCAAAAGAAGCCGTGTACATCATACAAAACCATACGGACATAATCGGCATGATGGCTGTAAATCCCTTCATCTGCTGGTTCGCATTGCTGCCGGTATCCGGTTGGGTGATCTTCATCTGGTAATAGGATGTTACCCCTGCCAATATGGGCAGAAGAAACAATCCGTTGAATCCCTTTCCAAACATTCCTATGTTTTGTCCGGTCAGGGCTTTCAGAGGAGAATCCGGCTGCCAGATGTTTTTGATCCACAGAAAGGCATCAATGGATCCCCTGGCAACTTCCCTGTTTGAGATGGAGTTCAATGCACCGACCATCGCAAAGAACAGGGGAAACTGCAGCAGCATCGGGAGACATCCACCCATGGGATTGATCTCATATTTCTGATACAGCTCCATGGTCTTTTTATTCCTTTTATCCGGATCATTTTTATATTTTTTGTTGATGGCTTCCACTTCGGGCTGGATACTCTGCATCTTTTCATTGGATTTTCGGGATTTCAGATCCAGAGGCAGGAGAATCAAACGCATCAGGATGGAAAACAGGATAATGGCAAGACCATACCCTCCAAACGGTTCCGGTATCTTGCCGGTTATCAAATTGATCTCTTCCAGGATACTGCTCAGGAAATTGACAAACGTACCCCACAGGCCGGGCTTACCGGACGCTTTGGCTGCATTCATCAATAGGATTGGAAAGTTCATATATTTCTTACCCCCGTGTTTTATTTTAATGGGTCATATCCGCCGGAGTGCAGGGGATTGCATTTCAGAATTCTTCGCAGGGAGAGAACCGTCCCCTTGAATGACCCATATTTTTCAATAGCCTGCATGGAATACTCAGAACAAGTAGGAGTAAAACGGCAACTGGGAGGAAATGCAGGTGAGATTATTTTACGGTACGCCCGTATCAGAAATAAGAGGATGTGTTTCATTCTTCCCGTCCCCCAAGCAATCTCCCCCGCTTGAGGAGATGATATACTGCAATGTCCAGGTCCTGATAGGATGCCTCTTTTGCTTTTCTGCGGACTACGAAAATAATGTCAAAGCCCTGCTTTATCTGATGGATCCGGGATCCTGTGATCGCCCTCAGCTGACGCTTGATCCGATTCCGTTCCACCGCTTTCCCAAATTTCCTGTTAATGGAAAAACCAACCCTGGTTTCCGGCCCCCTGGTTTTTCGGAAAACAATTACAAGCAAGGGATGTCCTGAGGAACGCCCCTTTTTATATGTGTATTGAAAGTCCCTGTTTTTTCTCAGCCGGTGTTTCTTATCCAACCATTTGCCTCCAGAAAGGGTTTGATGATAGAAAAGGCCACCGGATAGCGGCCTTACGCTGTGAGCTTTTTCCTGCCCTTTCGTCTTCTTCTCTTCAGTACAATCCTGCCATCGCTGGTGCTCATTCTTTTCCGGAATCCGTGCTCCTTGCTTCTCTGTCTTTTCTTTGGCTGATAAGTCCGTTTCATTCTGCACATCCCCTTTCTGCTCAAAATATAGGCTGCTGTTCCATTTTTCCCTTTGCTTCACTTTTTATTGCATTCCCAAAGCACTATAGAAATAAAAAACGGCATTTTCTATGTTAGTATTATAAGTCATCCTGCTTGCATGTGTCAAGAATTATCAGTCATCCTGCCTGCATGTACCAAAAAAGTCAGGCACCTTAAATAATCCACAGATATTTTGAGAATTGTGCTTTACTGTTGATAACTTCTAAACTATAATAATAGTAGATTTCGTTACAGGAGTTATACACATCTGTGGATAAGGTTGTGCATAACTTGCCGTGTGTTGATTCATTCCTTGTCATATGTTTGGTTGGCAGCATGTTGACAATGTGATTGATTTATTTTAATCTTGTGAATAAGTCCTCCAGGAGTCCCGGTCTTATTCACCTTGCCCTGAAAATACTGACTGAATAATATTTTATGCTGTGCAGGCCAATTGTTGTACAGCACTTTTGTTCTTATTTCCCGCTTGAAATTACATAGGAGGTTCGCATGGACAATTATTTAATGGATCTTTGGCAAAAAACTCTTCAGCTGGTACGCAACGAGATTACAGACGTCAGTTTTGACACCTGGGTCAAGGCAATCGAGCCGATATCGATCCGGGGAGATCAACTCTATCTTTGTGTTCCCAACGAGTTTACCAAAAGTATTTTGGAGAGCAGATATACCAGCCTGATATCCGATGCCGTAAAGCAGGTCGTATCCCGTACTTATTATGTTACCTTTGTTCTGACCAGCGAAGCGGATAAGTACATGGACAAGCCGGCTGAGCCGGAGTCGGAGGAAAGTGAAACCAACAGCCTCCTGAATCCCAAATATACGTTCAGCACCTTCGTCATCGGGAACAGCAACCGTTTTGCCCATGCAGCTTCCCTGGCAGTTGCAGAAGCGCCGGCCAAAGCTTATAATCCGCTGTTTATCTATGGCGGAGTCGGATTGGGCAAGACCCATCTGATGCACGCCATTGGTCATTATATTCTTTCCCAGAACAAAAAGGCGAAAGTATTGTACGTGACTTCCGAAAAATTTACAAACGAATTGATTAATTCCATACAAACCAATAAGAATGTGGACTTTCGAAACCGCTACCGTAATGTGGACGTTCTTTTGATCGATGATATCCAGTTTATTGCCGGCAAGGAAAGTACGCAGGAGGAATTCTTCCATACCTTCAATGCCCTTCACGAAGCCAACAAACAGATTATTATTTCCAGCGATCGCCCCCCGAAGGAGATCCCGACCCTGGAAGATCGCCTGCGTTCCCGGTTTGAATGGGGACTCATCACCGACATCCAGCCGCCGGATCTGGAAACCCGTATCGCTATATTGAAAAAAAAGGCAGAGATGGAAAATCTCGAAGTGGACGACGATGTCCTGGAATTTATCGCAAAACGGATTGAATCCAATATCCGGGAGCTGGAAGGAGCTCTGACCCGAATCATGGCCTACTCTTCATTGACCAACAGTACCCTTGATGTATCCGTTGCCGAAGAAGCCCTGAAGGATATCATTTCCAGCCGACAGCCAAAGAAAATTACGCCGGAACTGATTCAAAAAGTAGTCGCGGATCATTGTCAGCTGAAGGTGGAGGATCTGAAGTCCAAGAAACGCAGCCGTCCCATCGTTTATCCAAGGCAGATTGCCATGTACCTCTGCAGGGAGATGACCGAACTGTCCCTTCCGAAAATCGGCGATCTGTTTGGCGGAAGGGATCATACCACCGTCATCCATGCCTGTGATAAGGTTGCAACAGACATAAAGGAGGATCTTCAGATGAAGCGTATGGTCAATGAACTGATCAAACAGATCCGGGAGAATTGACAGGGCTGTGGATGAGCTGCCTGGATCGGGCAAAGATATCCCCATTGCCGTCCACAGGCATTTTGAGGTGCTCTCTTTATTCGACAGCATTATTCACATTTCCACAAGTCCTACTGCTATTACTACGAACTAACTATTATATTCAACTACAACAGGAGGTATTCCATGAAATTCACTTGTTCTCAAAAAAAATTTTTGGAGTCCATCCTAACCGTTCAAAGTGCCGTATCCACCCGCAGCAACATTCCCGCTCTGGAAGGCATTTTAATCGAAACGGAAAACGATGTACTCAAACTGGTAGGTTCCAACCTGAACTTAAGCATCGAAAGCCATACCAGCGCAACCATTCAAAAAGAAGGCAGTATTGTTGTACCAGCCAGACTTCTGACGGAAATCGTCCGAAAGCTTCCGGATGCGGAATTTGAATTTACTGTGCTTGCCAACAACAATGTAAAAATCACCTGTCTGAATTCCATCGTCACCCTTCAGTGTTTTTCGGCGGATGAATATCCTGCTTTGCCCGATATTGCTGAAAGCCAGCCCATTGAGATCAACAAAACGCTTCTGATCGATATGATCCGGCAGACGACGTTTGCGGTGGCCGTGGACGAAGCCCGTCCCATATTGACCGGTGCTTTGTTGGAAATCGACGGGAAGGATGTCGCCATGGTCTGTCTGGACGGATACCGGCTGGCCTTGCGCAGAGGGGTGATGGATACTCCGCATGACAGCGTCCGGGTGATTATTCCGGGTAAATCCCTGGGGGAGATTGCAAAGATCCTGCCGGAAGACGACCGTAAGGTCAGTATTACCATATCGGAGCGACATGTTCTGTTCGATCTGGGATATACCAGAATTATATCCCGTGTTCTGGAAGGAGAGTATATCAATTACTCGCAGATCATCCCGGAGGATTACAAGACCAGGGTGAAGGTGGATACCAGGATCCTGACCTCCAGTATGGAACGTGCCTCCCTGATTGCCCGGGAAGGGAAAAACAATCTGATCCGGCTGAACATCCAGGATCAGAAGATGTTGATTACCTCCAATTCTGAGGTCGGACAAGTTTACGAAGAGGTTCCCATCCTGCTGGAAGGGGAGGAACTGGAAATTGCTTTTAATGCCCGCTATTTCATGGAAATGCTCAAAGTAATTGATGATCCCGAAATATGTCTTGATTTTACCACAAATGTAAGCCCCTGTGTGGTTCGGCCCATCAACGATCATCATTATACGCACCTTCTGCTTCCGGTAAGAATTTACAGCTGAGAAAGCAGATCAGAATGATGAAAAAGGTGTAAAAGGAGGATGGTATGGAACATATTCCAATTCATACGGAGTTTATCAAGCTGGACCAGCTACTCAAACTGGCAAATGCCGTGGACTCCGGCGGAGCAGCAAAAATGATCATTGCAGAAGGCCTGGTGAAGGTAAATGGTGAGACAGAGCGAAGGAAGGGGAAGAAACTTCATCCCGGGGACATGGTGGAAGTGGAAGGAATCGGAAGTTTCCTTGTCGGGTAAAAGAGGAAGTGCGTCAAATTGCATCTCAGGGAGCTGATTCTCCGGAATTTTCGCAATTTTGATCATACAGAGCTTTCCTTTCCTTCTGATTTGATTTTCCTGATCGGTGAAAATGCCCAGGGGAAAACCAATCTCATCGAATCTGTTTTTTTATCCTGTACCGGGCGTTCCCATCGGACCTCCAAAGACAGGGAGATGATCCAGTGGGAGAAAGAGGAAGCCTATGTCCGGACAAAGGTGGACCGGAAGCTGGGAGACAGCAGCATTGATATTCTCCTTCGTGCTCATGAAAAAAAGAGGGTGCGGATCAACGGCGAGCCCATTCATCGATTGGGAGAACTGATGGGACATCTGAATTCCGTTATTTTTTCACCGGAGGATTTGAAGCTGGTAAAGGAAGGTCCTGTGGAACGCAGGCGATTCATGGACATGGAGCTGTCCCAGATCCGGCCAAAGTATTTTTATTATCTTCAGCAGTACAACCGTATTTTGAATCAACGAAACAATCTTCTGAAGGAAATCCAGAGTAATCCTTCCCTTGCAAAAACCCTGCCGGTATGGGATCAACAGCTGGCGGAGACCGGCAGTTTCATCATCCTGCAGCGGCATGCCTTCAATATCTCCCTGCAAAAAATAGCCCGGGAGATACACAGCCGGATATCCCGCGGTTCGGAGCAGCTGTCCCTTGTTTATCGATCTTCCATTCCCTATCAGGACGCTGCTTTGGAGGAAATCCGGCAAAACTTCCTGCGGGAGCTGGAAATCCGTCAAAAGGAAGATATTGAAAAGGGACGCACCGGTAAGGGTTGTCACAGAGACGATATCCTGTTTCATATCAACGGCATGGATGTGCGGTTGTTTGGCTCCCAGGGACAGAAACGGACTACAGTTCTGTCCCTCAAGCTTTCAGAGCTGGAGTTTATGTTCCGGGAAACAGGGGAGTATCCGCTTCTCCTTTTGGACGATGCCATGTCGGAACTGGACTCTGCCCGGCAGAGAATGTTGTTGGAATATATCGGGAAGGTACAGACATTTGTTGCTGTCACCGACCAGGATCAGTTTCCTGAAATCCGGGGCCGGGACAGTCAGGTGTTTCAAATCCGCTCCGGTACAGCGGTTCCGGAAGGGTAGGCCCTTTTATTCAGGTGTAAAATAGGGTATAATGGAAGGGTGGAATCAAAAGGAAGGATGAATGATGATATTGCACCTGGGTGGAGATGCAGTCGCCTCTGTAGAGGATGTGATTGTTATAATGAGCATGAAGTCTGCCGTGCAGTCAGACAGTAACAGGGAATTCATCAAAACTGCCAAAGAAAAAGGTTTTGTAAAATATTTATCCGATGATCCTCCAAAATCTTTGATACTGGCTGTAATCAATAAAAAGACAGTACTGTTTCTTTCCCCGATATCTTCCGAGACCTTGCAGAGGAGAACCGAATATCCGGAGGATATCGTATTGATGATGGACGAAGACAAGGAGGATTTGAAGTGACAACACAGGAAAAAAATAACAGTCATTATGACGAGTCTGATATACAGGTTCTGGAAGGATTGGAGGCTGTCCGAAAGCGTCCCGGAATGTACATTGGCAGCACCAATGCCCGGGGTCTTCATCATTTGGTATATGAGATTGTTGACAACAGCATCGATGAGGCATTGGCCGGTTTCTGTGACCGGATCCATGTAGTGATTCACAGGGACTGCTCCATTACCGTAGCGGACAATGGCAGGGGTATCCCCGTGGGGATCAACCCCAAATACGGCATTTCCGCTGCAGAAATTGTTTTTACCATGCTGCATGCAGGCGGCAAATTCGGCCACGGAGGCTATAAGGTATCCGGAGGTCTGCATGGGGTGGGAGCCTCTGTGGTAAATGCCCTGTCCAAATGGATGGTGGTACACATTTTTACGGAGGGGAAAGAATATCTTCTCCGATTTGAATATGGGATTACCAAAACCTCTTTACAGGAAATAGGGGATACGGACAAAACCGGTACCACTATTCAATTTGAGCCGGACGATCAGATATTTGAAACCTTGAACTTCAGCTACGATGTTTTGAAAAGCCGTCTGAGGGAGATGGCTTTTCTCAATAGAGGAATTACCATTGTTCTGGAAGACGAACGGGACGATTCGTCCGATACGTTCTTTTATGAAGGCGGGATTGTCTCTTTCGTGGAATATCTGAATAAAAACAGGGAAGTGCTGAACAATGCGCCGATTTATATTACCGGGGAAAAGGAAGATGCTTCCCTGGAGATTGCCCTGCAGTATAACGACTCCTATATTGAAAATATCTTTTGCTTTGCAAACAACATCGAGACTCCGGAGGGAGGAACGCATCTTTCCGGGTTTCGGTCCGGACTGACCCGGGTAATCAACGATTATGCCAGGAAAACCAATATCCTGAAGGAAGGGGATGCCAATTTTTCCGGGGAGGATACCCGGGAAGGTCTGACAGCTGTCCTCAGCGTGAAGCTGCTGGAGCCTCAGTTTGAGGGACAGACCAAGACCAAGCTGGGCAACAGTGACATCCGTGGGTTTGTGGACAATATTCTTTCCGAAAAGTTTTCTGCTTTTTTGGAGGAGCATCCTGCGGAGGCAAAGATCATTGTTGAAAAAGCTCTCAGTGCGTCCCGGGCCCGGTCCGCGGCCAAAAAAGCCAGGGATCTGACCAGGCGGAAGAGTGTGCTGGAAAGCGCCTCCCTGCCCGGGAAACTGGCGGACTGCTCGGAAAAGGATCCTTCCCGGTGTGAAATCTTCATTGTGGAGGGGGAATCTGCCGGCGGTTCTGCCAAGCAGGGGAGAGAACGCCAGTTTCAGGCGATTCTGCCACTTCGGGGTAAAATCCTCAATGTGGAGAAAACACGGTTGGACAAGGTATTGGCCAACGCAGAGATCAAGGCCATGATCACGGCATTCGGTGCAGGGATCGGCAATGAATTCAATGCGAGCAAACTCCGTTACCATAAGATTATCTGCATGACGGATGCCGATGTGGATGGAAGTCATATCCGCACACTGCTTCTGACGTTTTTCTATCGCTATATGAAGCCGCTGGTGGAGGACGGATATGTCTATATTGCCCAGCCGCCCTTATACAAGGTAACCAAGAATAAAAAGGAACATTATGTTTATTCAGACCAGGAATTGGAGAATATGCTGAATGAAATTGGACGGGAAGGCATTGAGCTGCAGCGATACAAAGGACTGGGAGAGATGAATCCGGAGCAGCTTTGGGAGACCACCATGAATCCGGATTCCCGTACGGTGCTGAAGGTAAATCTGGAAGATGCCGTTGCTGCGAATGAGATTTTCAATATTCTGATGGGAGATAAGGTGGAACCGAGGCGGGATTTCATTGAATCCAATGCAAAGTTCGTAAAAAATCTGGATATCTGAGAGTGCCGGGCGGCAGCACGGATTTTACGATAAAGGGGAATAACTGGTATGGAACCGTTGGAAAAAAGAATCATAGATGTAAATCTGGAAGAGGAAATGAAAAAGTCCTATATTGATTACGCCATGAGCGTCATTGTGGGGCGGGCACTTCCTGATGTAAGGGACGGGTTGAAACCGGTGCACCGGCGCATTCTGTATTCCATGAATGAGCTGGGGCTGACGGCCGATAAGCCCTATAAAAAATCAGCAAGGATTGTCGGTGATGTGCTGGGCAAATATCATCCCCATGGGGACAGTGCGGTTTACGAAGCCATGGTACGGTTTGCACAGGACTTTTCCATTCGCTACCCTCTGGTGGACGGCCATGGAAATTTCGGATCCGTGGACGGGGATTCCCCGGCTGCCATGCGTTATACGGAAGCAAGAATGGCAAAAATCACGGAGGAAATGCTGAAGGATATCCGAAAGGAAACCGTCGATTTCATGCCGAATTTCGATGAGTCCCTGAAGGAGCCGGTGGTGCTGCCCGCAAGATTTCCGAATTTGCTGGTCAATGGTTCCTCCGGCATCGCAGTGGGGATGGCCACCAACATTCCTCCCCATAATCTGGGAGAGGTGATTGACGGGACCATCGCTTTGATGGATCATCCGGATGCGGATCTGGATGACATTACCCAATATATCAAAGGTCCCGATTTTCCCACCGGCGGCCTGATTCTGGGCAAGGAAGGGATTCGTCAGGCCTATCGGACCGGCCGGGGACGCATAGTGGTCCGTGCCAAAACCGAAATTGAGGAAATGCCCAATAACCGATCCCGCATACTGGTACATGAGATTCCCTACCAGGTCAATAAAGCGAGACTGATTGAAAAGATTGCCGACCTGGTCAAGGAAAAAAGGGTGACGGGGATATCCGACATCCGGGATGAGTCCGACCGCAATGGCATGTCCATTGTCATTGAGATCAAAAAGGATGTCAATCCGAATATCATATTGAATTATCTCTTCAAGCATACCCAGCTGCAGGATACTTTTGGCGTGATCATGCTTGCCCTGATCGATGACCAGAAACAGCCCAAGGTTATGAATATCAAGGAAATCCTGTCACGGTATATTGATCATCAAAAGAATGTCGTCACCCGGAGGACCCGGTATGACCTGGACAAAGCCGAGGCCCGGGCCCATATCCTGGAAGGCCTGATCATTGCCCTGGATCATATTGACGCAGTCATTTCCCTGATTCGCGGCTCCCGGACCGCGCAGACTGCAAAAGAAGGTCTGATCACGAATTTCAACCTGTCGGAGAAGCAGGCACAGGCTATCCTGGATATGCGTCTCCAGAGGCTGACCGGGCTGGAGCGGGAAAAAATAGATGAAGAATATGCGGAGCTGGAAAAGACGGTAAAGCATCTGAAGGATGTATTGAGCGATGAGCATCTGCTGCTTGGCATTATCAAGAAGGAGCTGCTGGAAGTCAAGGACAAATACAATGATCCGAGAAGGACGGAGATCGTTGCGGCAGATGATGAAATAGACATGGAGGATCTGATTGACGAACATGACGTTGTGATCACACTGACCCATTATGGTTACGTCAAGCGAACACCGCTTCGTACCTATAAGAGCCAACGAAGAGGCGGAAAGGGGATTACCGGTCTGCACACCAGGGAAGAGGACTTTGTGGAGGATCTTTTTATCACCTCGACCCATCAATCCCTTTTGTTTTTTACCTCCATGGGAAAGGTATATTCCATGAAAGCCTACGAGATTCCCGAATCCGGACGTCAGGCCAAAGGGACTGCCATTATCAACCTATTGCAGCTGACCCCCGGAGAGCGGATTCAGGCCTTTATTCCCTTAAAGGAAGAGGATTTTGTGGAGGATCGGTATCTGTTCATGGCGACCCGAAACGGACTGGTGAAAAAGACTCCCCTCAGTGATTTTAAAAATATCCGGAAGGGCGGGATCATTGCCATATCCCTCAGGGAAGGAGACGAGCTGATCCGTACTTTGCTGACGGATGGAAATCAGGAGATCATCATGGCTTCCCATGAAGGTTTCTCAGTCCGCTATTCGGAGCAGGATGTCCGGTCCATGGGAAGATCCGCCATGGGTGTAAAAGGCATGGAATTAAGCGATGGGGATTATGTCATTGATACGGAGCGCATAAGGGAAGATGCGGATGTTCTGACGATCAGCGAAAACGGATTTGGAAAGCGAACCCCCGCGGAGGAATATCGCATTCAAACCAGGGGCGGCAAGGGCATCCTTACCATGCATATTACCGAAAAAACCGGAAAACTGGCAGCGATGAAGGTCGTTTCCGGGGAAGAGGATCTGATCATGATCAATTCGGAAGGCGTCATCATCCGGATTGGAACAGATGAAATATCCCAATTGAGCCGGAATACCCAGGGAGTCACCCTGATGAGGGTGGAGGAAGGGGATTTCATTGTATCCGTTGCCAAAGCAAAGAAGAGCGAGGAAGAGGACGAAGAGGAAGAAAGTCCTGCCGATGAGGACAGTGGAAACAGGACAGGGGAAACGGATTCTTCCCAGGAGGCGCAGTCCGGACCACAGATGCCGTTCAGCGGGGAAAAGGACGACTCCCTGAAACGGCTGTTGGATCGAGCACAGGATCCGGACGCCGGGGAAGAGGACAATACCGGAGAAGAGGAAAATACCGAAGAAGAGAAAAATGACGGAAAGAAGGATACCCCTGATTCGGAATGACGGGGAATAAAAGAGCCGGATTCCATGGCGGGATCAGCTGGATTCAGGATACATCCGGCTGATCCCGCCGGGTGCAGGCAGATAATAATATAGGATGAACGGGAGTCACATGATATGTCAGGAGTATCGGAATCAGTTGCGGACAGCAAAAAAAAGATTTATGAAGACTTGAATACCTGTTTATCCGGTTTGCTGGACGGAGAAACGGATGAGATCGCAAAGATGGCCAATGCAGCCGCCCTGCTGTATCAGTTTCTGCCGGATATCAACTGGGCGGGGTTTTATCGGTATCAGTCCAGGGAGCTTGTCCTGGGCCCCTTTCAGGGGCAGCCGGCGTGTATTCGTATTCCCATGGGGAAAGGGGTCTGCGGTACTGCGGCGGAGAAAAGGGAAATACAGATTGTGGAGGATGTCCGACAATTTTCCGGTCATATTTCCTGTGATTCCTCCTCCCGATCAGAGATTGTGCTTCCCATTCAGGAAAAGAACTGTCTGACGGGAGTCCTGGATATTGACAGTCCGGAGAAAAGCCGGTTTGACCGGATCGACGCAGAAGGGTTGAAGGAGTTTATTCGCCGGTTTCAGAATGTTGGAGAGTTGTAAAGCAGTGGTTACTGTTTTATATTTGCAAATGAGTTCATTATTTGTTTATAAATGGAGAAACAGTGGCAAACATGTGGAAAAAGCGCCAGTTTGGTTGTGGATAATGTGGATAAGTATGGGGATGAATTTAAAATATGAAGAAATCCCGACGCAGCTTGTGGATAACTTGTATTTATTCACAGAAAATTGTTAATAGTCGTCGAAATCAGAATGATTTTTCAAAAGCAATTTTTTTCCGGAAAGACTTTTGTTTCGAAGGATTATTGAAATAGTTATCGAATTTTATGCTTAATATGGGAGTCGGTAGAGGATATAGAATAAAAACAATGAAAAAGAGAAGTTTTCCCTGAAATACGGGCTATTCCTCGACCATCTTTCGGCACAGAAGATGGATGCATCATTGCGCAAATTGACAGATATATATATAATATATAGTAACCTTGCCGGTTAGCTTTGGCCGGGCAAGGAAACTTCCCGGAGGGATGATGTAAAGGGGGATCATTTTGTGAAAACAATGAGGAACTTTCGAAAGTTCCTATCGGAGCATAAGCATCTTTACAGCTTGCTTTTGTTAGTTCCGATTTTGATATGGTTCAAGTATTTGGAGAGGGCCCTTGTTCCAGAGTATTTCATACACGCGGTTCTGGATGACCGGATTCCTTTCGTCAAGGAATTCGTTGTTCCGTATTTGATTTGGTTTCCATATATTGCCTATGGAGTGATATTCACCGGGATATATTCCCGAAGGGATTTTTACAAACTGCTTGTTTTTTTGGCATGCGGGATGTCCGTTGCCTATACCGTGTATATGATTTATCCCAATGCACAGAATCTTAGGCCGGTCATTACCAAAAAGGATCCTTTCTCCCTTCTGGTGAAAATGGTATATGCCACGGATACACCGACCAATGTATGTCCAAGCGTGCATGTGATTAACTCCATTGCGGTGAATGCAGCCCTGCAGCACTCGGAAGACTTTGCACGGAAGATAAAGAACGGGAGGATTGCATCCCACATTTTAACGATCCTCATATGCCTGTCCACTGTGTTTATTAAGCAGCATTCGGTTCTGGATGTCGGATGGGGGATTGTAACAGGAATGGTACTTTACATTCCTCTGTATGCATTGCCTGCGATCAAGAGACGCAGCTGGGCTCGCTCTATTCGTATAAAGGGGTGATAAGGGTAATGGAAGCGACACTTTCCGATAATGTTTTTGTTTTTATTTTATTATCGGTTGTAAATACGTTTTTCTCCCTGAGATTACCTGAATTTATTTTGGATTATAAAAACTGGCTCTATCAGGAAAGAAAATGGGAGGATGGAGGAAAGGTTTATCAGCGGATATTCAAGGTAAAAAACTGGAAAAATGAGCTGCCGGAGCTAAGTGACTTTCTGAAGCCTATTTTCCCCAGAAAGCATATTACAGCGTTTGACGAGAAGCATATACAAAAATATCTTCTGGAATCCTGCCGCGCAGAGTTAACGCACTGGGGAATTATTCTGTCCTCTTTCCTTTTCGGAATTTGGAGTGGTTTTTTGGAAACACTTTTTATGATTTTTCTGGCACTTGGCTTGAATCTTCCATATGTCATCATTCAACGTTATAACCGGCCGCGTATCATCCGATTTCTTGAGAATAGTAAAGGGAACAGAGTGAAAAATAATCAAAAAAAAGGGAAGAATCGTATGGACATGGATAAAACCTCAGGGTGTCCCCCGTATAAGGGAAAAACCACTGCTGCAGATCATGAGCAAGGCGGCAATATTGTATTTCTTTCCGCAGAGGATACCGGGCAAGGTCATAAAAGTATCACAAAGGCCTTGGTCGAGCAGGCCCATAAGCGATATCCGGAAGTGAAAATCACTGTGATCGATGGATTTTCCCTCGGAGGGAAGTTCATGGATCTGATGGGGCGGCTTTATAATCCGATTATTGTCAATTTTCCCGCATTATGGGGCTTTTTTTATTGGGTAGCCAATCGTCATCCCCGTATCATTAATGCATTTGTAACAAAAAGTATAGAAAAGGAACTCATCCGCCGGCTGAAAGAAATCAGGCCGGAGATGATTGTTCCTGTTCATGCTGTTTTTATTGGTGCAGTTTTGAATGTTCTGAAGCGGGAAAATATCAACATCCCGGTGATCCCTTTGATTGCCGATTTGGACAATGTTTCCAGTATGTGGGCGGACGAAAGGTCAGCTTACACCTTGTGCCCCTCGGTGGAGTCCAAACGGACCATGCTCTCCCTGGGGATTCCGGAAGAAAAATTACAGCTTGTTGATTTTCCGGTCCGGGAAGACTTTTGTGAACCTTTCCCTGCTGCTCCGAGGGAGTCTGATCAGATAGCCAAAAACGGAGTTTCTGTCCTGTTGGTGAATGGGAGTCAGGGATCCAAACGGAATATGAGTATTATCCGAAACATTCTGGATCGCAGCAACTGTCGCATCTCCATTCTGGCAGGGAGCAAGGTATCCCTGAAAGAAAGGCTGGAGAAGGAATTTGGGGATACCCCGGGCCATCGTGTTCAAATTCATGGTTTCACGAAAGATATGAAAAGGTACATGACAGAAGCGGACATTCTCATTGTCCGGGGAAGTCCCAACGTGGTAATGGAAGCAGTGAATCTGTGCAAACCTATTATTGTTGTGGATGCATTGAGAGGACAGGAAGAGAAAAATCCGGAATATGTCCAACATCACAATTTGGGAGTGGTCTGTATGGATCCTCAAAAAGTTCCCGATGTGATATCGGATCTGCTTGCCCAGAACGGGAAAAAGCTTCGTGAGATCTATGACAGGCAGCTTACATTCCGAAATATACGGGCAGCTCAGGAGATTGTGGAATTCATCGTCAAACATGGCTGTAAGACGATGCAGCGTCCGGCCGGGGTTTCCCAATCGGAAACATATGATGCCTGTGTTTTGGATATGGATAAAAGTGAAATACATTAGAAGGAGGTTATTGTAGTATGTCTGTCTATGATTTTGAGTACACGTCGATAGAGAATCAGCCGGTGAGAATGTCGGATTACAAGGGAAAAGTACTGCTTATTGTCAATACAGCCAGCAAGTGTGGATTCACACCCCAGTATAAGGGACTGGAAAAGCTCTATCAGAGCTACAGGGAGCGTGGGTTTACGATCATCGGTTTTCCCTGTAATCAGTTTATGGAACAGGAGCCGGGGAGCAACCAGGAGATATCCGAGTTTTGCTCGGTGCGTTACGGCGTTACCTTTCCATTGTCCGGGAAAGTGGATGTCCGTGGGGAAACGGCGATCCCGCTCTTTCAATATCTGACGTCGCAGAAAGAATTCCAGGGCTTTGAAAAAGGACTGAAAAACAAAACGTTTGAGCTCATGCTCAGGAACCGATACAAAGAAGGTTTTAGTGACAATCAGATCAAATGGAATTTCACCAAATTTCTGATTGACCGCAGCGGAAATGTGGTTTCACGCTATGAATCGCCTGTGGAACCGATGAGCCTTGCGGGAGACATCGAAAAGTTGCTTTAGGAAAATACGATGCCAGGAAAATACGACTCTAGGAAAATACGACTTTAGGAAGAAACTGCTTTGGGAAAGAGTGAAGGCGCAGGCCCGGCTCTTTCCTATTTTTTTGCCAGGGAATCAATCTGCTGCAGAATGATTTCTATGCTGTCGGCGGTATTGTTTTCCGTCATGGCACGGATATACTTTTCCCTGTTCAGGTACAGATCCACGATATGATCATAAAGGGTGTCCTCCGTCATATTTTCCTGTTCCAGCATTTTGCTGAAGCCCTGTTTCACAAAGGACTTTGCATTGGCAATCTGATCGCCGCGGCTGGAGCTTAGGGGAAGAGGGATCAGCAGTGCCGGTTTTTTCAGGGCAAGGAACTCATAAATGGAGTTGGCTCCGGACCGGGATACCACCAGATCGGTCATTGCCAGAATGTCGGGAAGCTCCTCGCTCACATATTCGAACTGCCTGTAGTCCGGATAACTGTCCAGAACGTTATCAAAATTGCCGCTGCCGCAGATATGCACCACCTGGAAGCGGCGGGTCAGCCTGCTCAGCAGTGCCCGGATCGCCTTATTGATGGAGACGGCGCCCTGACTGCCGCCCATGACCAGGATAGTGGGCTTTTCCCCGGTAAAGCCACACAGTTTTCTGCCCCTTTCCGGGTTACCCAAAAACAGTTCCTGTCGGATGGGAGTCCCGGTATGGATTGCTTTTCCTTCCCTGAAATATTGGACGGTCTCCGGAAAGGTGGTGCATACCGTCTTTGCAAACCGGGTGGCAATCTGATTGGCAAGGCCCGGCGTAATATCGGACTCATGGACAATAACCGGGACCCGGTTGATCCACCCTCCCAAAACAACTGGTACGGAAACAAATCCACCTTTGGAAAAGATAATCTGAGGCTTCAGTTTTCGAATCCGATTTATGGATTGTCCGATGCCTGCCAAAACCCGGAATGGATCGGTAAGATTTTTGATATCCGCATATCTTCTCAGCTTGCCGGACTGCACGCTGTGATAGGTCACATAAGGGATTTCCGTTATCAGTTTCCGTTCAATCCCGTTTTGCGTTCCGATATAATGAATGTCCCATCCTCTTTTTCTCAGTTCCGGCAAAAGGGCAATATTGGGTGTCACATGGCCTGCCGTACCGCCGCCGGTTAAAACGATCCTTTTCAAGAAAAACATCTCCCCAAAACTTATTGAAATGGATGATCGAATTTCGTTTGATGCATGGACTGTCCGAAGTATCGGTCAGACTTTTTCCGGTGCATGAAGGCCTATCAGTCTTAAACCAGTGGCCAGGGTGGTTTTTGTCGCCTGTACCAATGCCAGTCGTGCTTTTCGGAGATCTCTTTCCTTCACCAGTATGGAATGTTCGTGGTAGAACCGGTTGAATTCCTTTGCCAGCTCCACCAGATAGCGGGTCAGTATGGAAGGCTCCAGATCGTCCAATGCCTGTTTTACCTTATCCGGGAAGTCAGCCAGGACCCGAACCAGCTGGTATTCCTCTTTACTGGACAGCAGGCTGCTGTCAAAATCTGCGGCTGCAGAAGCCTCTTTTGCCATCGTTTCTCCGGAAGAATCCGTTTCGTCGTTTTCGTCGCCCGCTTTGCGGACTCTGCCTGCCGGATCCGTTTCCGCGGAGGTTCTTACCGTTTTCCCGTCCTCTGCCCTGCGAAGGACGCTGCAGGCTCTCGCATGGGTATATTGCACATAAGGACCGGTTTCCCCGTCAAAGTTCAGGACTTCATCCCAGGAGAAGGAGACATCCTTGATCCGGCTGCTGAACAAATCACTGAAGATCACGGCACCTACACCCATCTGCCTTGCTACTTCCTCCTTATTTTCCAGATCCGGATTTTTTTCTTCAATGGTCTCTCTGGTCTTTTGGATGGCCCTGGACAGGATATCGTCCAGCAGTACCACTTTTCCGGTACGGGTGGCCAGTTTTTCCCCGCCAATGCTGACCGTGCCGAATGGTACATGATACAGGTCCTTATACCAGTCATAACCCATCTTTTCTATTACTTTGAACCATTGTTTGAAGTGCAGGCTCTGGGAAACGCCGGTGACATAAATGCACTTGTCAAAATGATAGGTGTTTTTCCGATAGATGGCCGCGGTAATGTCCCGGGTGGCATACAAAGTGCTGCCGTCGGTTTTCAGGATCAGACAGGGAGGCATCCCTTCCTTTTCCAGATCCACCACCATGGCCCCCTTGCTTTCCTTCAGCAGGTTCTTTTCCTTCAGTTCCTCAATCACCGGATCCATTTTGTCGTTATAAAAGGACTCGCCGGTATAGGCGTCAAATCTGACGCCCAACAGCTCGTAAACCTTTTTATATTCCTCCATGCTGATGTCAATGAACCAGCGCCAGAGGGAGCGGGCCTCTTCATTTCCCTGCTCCAGGCGCGTAAACCATTTCCTGGCTTCCTCATTCAGGGAAGGGTCCTTTTCTGCTTCTTTATGGAATTTCACATACAGGGCGACCAGCTCATCAATCATATTTTCCCGGACGGCCTGCTCCGATCCCCATTTTTTGTAGGCCACGATGAGTTTGCCGAACTGGGTTCCCCAATCGCCAAGATGATTGATGCCGATGCAATGGTAGCCCATGAAGGAAAAAATCTGATACAGGGAGTTTCCAATGGAAGTGGAGCGCAGATGTCCTACATGAAACGGCTTTGCAATATTGGGGGAAGAGTAATCTATGACAACGGTCTTCCTCCTGCCGATATCCGAGGAGCCGAAGGAACTTCCTGCCTTAAGTATTTCGCTCAGAACCTTCTTTATATACACGTTTTTGTTCAGAAAAATATTCAGGTAACCGGATACTGCCTCAATCCGGTCAATGTCTTCCGTGCTGCCCTTCTTTGAAACGGCGGCGGAGAGATCCTCCGCAATCTGTACCGGGGATTTTTTCAA
The DNA here is from genome assembly GCA_002399435.1 of Firmicutes bacterium UBA4874. Taxonomy (GTDB): domain Bacteria; phylum Bacillota; class Clostridia; order Caldicoprobacterales; family DTU083; genus UBA4874. The sequence continues at coordinate 11,834 of DHDO01000051.1, read as the reverse complement.
AATCCTGCTCAGTTTAAAACAGGGAAGGGCCAGGTCCCCCATTTCCGGGTTGGGCGGCACCTCCAGCATATCGAGGATTTGCTGCGGCTCAATTCCCGGTATGCCGGGGGCCAGCAGTCTGGAAACTTCCGATTTTGCATTAAACATTCGCTAAACCTCTTTCAAAAACTTTATTGTCCAGGATCGCGTTTCAGAAATCATGATATCATAAGAAAGGTCCTGCTGCAATCCGTGATTACAACATAATGCTCCCTCAGGAACCACCGGCATCGCTCGGGTATTTTCCCTTAGACCGTTGGGGCCTGTCAGACGTTGATCCAGTGGTCATCTCGTTGATTTTTTCTCGCCTTCACCCGTATTATACCATGTTTTCATTCCCGTGTTTGCTTTGGCAATGTATTTGTTTTACAGAAATCTGTCTGATTTGTATAATAGGATTCAAGGCATAATATTGATCCATCATGATATTTGCCGGGTGTATTCCAAAAGGACCGGAGCCTGCCGCAGAAAAATGGCAGTGCTCCGGTCCTCTTTCAAACCCAACCCCCAAAGGTTCCTTTAAATTTATTTGGTCTTCGCCAGATAATCCGTTAATTGCTTGTTTGCTGCCTCCACGACTTTATCGATTCCATTGTCCTTTAATTTCTGAATGAACTCCGGCAGCTTTTGCTTGGGATCGATGGTCCCGGCATCCAGGGACAATGCATATTCCGCTGCAACATTGGATAATGAGCCCATTTCCGTTTCCACCGGAGTGGAATCAAAACAGTAGCCGAGAATCGGAATGCTCTTGGCGGCGCCATAATACTTCTTGAACCGATCCAGGAAATCTGCACCCTGTTCCTTTTGGGGGGGCAGCAGGGTGATGTTGCCCATACCGTTGGTCCACGGCACATAATCGTCCCGTTTATCCAGGAAATTCACCATATTGTCTTCCATCTTATAATGGGTTCCCTCGACTCCATAATTTAAAAGGGTCATCAGATACGGATCTGTATTCAGGAGGTTCAGGAACATCACAGCCCTTTCCGGATTTTTGGAAGAGCTGGATACAGCCATCATTGCGCCCTGCGAAGAGGTGGTATCCACATATGGCGGAGTGCAGGGCACCATGGCGACTTCGATTCCGCGTTCCTTGCCTGCCTGTGCTTCGTAGCCCAGGGCATAGCTCTGAGTGCCGATCAGGTATTCCCCGGTCAGTTGTTTGGCACTGCGCACATCATTGGCCTGTTTGGGATTGCCCATGGCGGGATCGATATAGCCGGCGTTAAAGTATTCCCGTGTCTTCTCAGCAAATTTTTTGTATTCGTCTGTTTCAAACTTGCTCAGGATCTTATTCCCATAGGACCCTTCGGCGGCGACATCCTTGGGATCAATGTAATAGGAAAGCAGGTTGTTTGTGCCGGAGTCGCCGGCAACGACAATACTGTTGGTCACCATCCGTTCCAGAACGGCGGCTTCAACCAGCAGCGGGTAGAAGTTCTTCCCTTCGCCTTCCTTGACGGTTTTCAGGATATCTCCGAATCCGTAATAATCCGTATTCTTGATATCGTCCTCGGTATAGCCGTATTTTTTCATCAGGTTCATGTTGAGGTCCCAGCAATTCTGCGTGGCGAGGTCTTTGTACCCCGGAATGGCATATACTCCCATTCCGTCTTTTCCTGGAATGGTGGCGCCATGAATCAGAACTTCTGGCAGCTGTTTCCAAAGATCCGTTGCATATTTCTCAATGAGATTGTTTTTCGGGTCGTCCAGACGCATCCAGGCGCCTTTCCGTGCATAGGAATTGTACTCATCGGCACTCCAGGAACAGGTAAAATAGATGTCCACAGGGTCCTGGCCCTGAATGGACAGAACGACATTCTCATCGAAGTCTCCCCAGGTGCCCCAAATGGGTTTCAAAGTAACATTGATCTTTTCCTTCAGATATTCATTGGCCTTTTCCAGGACCTCCTTGTCGTCGGTGACATTGCTGCCATGCAGATACCATGTCAATGTAACCGGCTTGGAGGTATCCTTCCCGTCGGGCTCTTTTTGATTGGATTTTTCATCTTCCGGTTTCTTGTCCTCTGTTTTTTCCGTGGGACCCGGAGTGACCTTCTTATCCGCAACGTCTTTGTTTTTTGTACCGCAGCCGGCAAAGGCAGTCGTCAGGAGTGCCAGGATCAAAGCCGCGGAGAGCAATTTTTTTACGGACAGTTTCCTTTTCATGATGGATATTCCCCCTTATTGATAATAATTGATAGCGTTATGCTTTATTGTAAGCAGCCGGCAGCTTTTGCCAGCTGTTCTTACCGATTTGGATAAACCATTTGATCCCGCAGTTTGCTCCTGTCCTGTCAGCCTTTGATGGTTGCAAGTTTGGGTATCTGAAATAGTTTTGCTTCTGTCCTGTCAGCCTTTGATGGATCCAATGGTCAGGCCGCTGATAATATAGCGCTGAAAGAAAGGATAGGCAAAGGCAATGGGTATGACGATCAGGACCACCAGGGCCATCCGCAGACTTTCCTGGGGAAGATCCCTCATGATCTTTGCCGCCTCAGGTCCAATTTTGGAGCTATTTTTTACCAAAAAATCCACTTGATTCTGCATTCTCATCAGCAGGTACTGGAGGGGAAAATATTTCGCATCCCGTATATACAGCATGGAAAGAAACCACTCATTCCAATATGCCAGGGAGGTCAGCAGGGAAATGGAAGCAATACCCGGCTTGGAGATGGGCAGGACAATATGAAACAGGGTGTGATATTCCCCACTGCCGTCAATGGCAGCGGAATCCAGTAAATCAAGCGGAATGGAAGTCTGAAAAAAGGTCCGCATGATAATGACATTAAAGGGATTGAGCAGCGTCGGCACAATCAATGCGGCATAGTTGTCACTCAGCCCCAGTAAATTCTTGCAGACCATGTAGGTAGGAGCCAGGCCTCCCCCGAACAGCATGGTAAAGAAGCAGAATATAGTAAAAAACCTGCGATATTTGTAATCCTTCCGGAACAGTGCATAGGAATACAATGCGGAGATCAGAACGCTGAGGAAGGTCCCCACAATGGTAATATAAAAACTATTGAAATAGGAACGCCACAGCTGATCTCCCAAATCAAAGACATATCGATAAGCCTGAAGAGAAAGCTTATTCGGGAGAAAGGAATACCCGATTTCCCGGATGCTTTCCTCCGATGTAAAGGATATGATTCCGACAAAAATAAACGGTATCACACAAATCAGGCAGAACAAAATAAGAACAATATGAATGACGACCTCAGTAGGCAGGCTGACTGCATTCATCCGTGCTTTTCTTTTCTTTCCGGTATGAGAGACCGGCATCGTTTCCACTCTTGCCATTTTTCTTCCCCTCCCTTAGAATAAACTGCTTTCCTCATCCAGTTTTCGAATAATTGTGTTGGCGCCCATGAGGCAGATGAATCCCACTACATTCTGCAGAAGGCTGGCCGCTGTACTCATCCCCGGATTGGAAGTCGCCATCAGCGCCCGGTAGACGTAAGTATCAACGACCTGTGTGGTGGGGAAAAGCGGGCCGGAGTTCATTGGCACATTATAGAACAGACCAAAATCCGCATTGAATATCTTTCCTACGTTCATAATGAACAGGATGGTAATCATGGGCCGGATATTGGGAATGGTGATATGCCAGACCTGCTGCCATTTGTTGGCTCCTTCAATGCTTGCGGCTTCATATTGTGTTGTGTCAATGCCCGCAATGGCAGCCAAATACAAAACAGTGGAATATCCGACGTTTTTCCACAGATTGGCTATGGTCAGAATGACAGGCCATGGTTTTGAGTCGTTGTACCAGCTGGTGACTTCCATTCCCAGATTACTCTGAATATTGCTGATCAGTCCCCGGGTCGGATCCAGAAAAGCCTGCACAAAATAGCTGGCTACCACCCAACTGAGGAAATAGGGGAAAAACATTAAAGTCTGATAGGTCTTGGCTACAAAACGATTTGTCAGTTCATTCAGCATAACAGCAAAGGACACCGCTATGACAATGCCCAGAACGATCCACAATGCATTATAGCCGATGGTATTGCGGATCATGATCCAGGAGTCTGTCGTGGTAAAAAGGAATTTGAAGTTTTTCAATCCAACCCACTCACTGTGCTGGATGTTGTGAAACAGGGTTGGGGCCCTGGTATATATTTGATAGTCTTTAAATGCCAAAACGATGCCGAACATCGGCAGATACCGCAAAAGAACAAGCCATATTGCACCGGGCAACACCATGCTGGTCAGAGCCCACGTTTTCTTTCTTTTTGCGGAATGATAGCCCTTTGTCTTTGTGGGGGCCAAAGAATCAGACATTGAATGAACCTCCTTGCTTTCCTGTCTTGAATGAATCATCACTCCTTACCTATAGAATACTTCAGAAAGCAGGAGAAAAACACGTGATGAAATTGGCATCTTTCGTATAAATTTGTTCACTTTGTATGGATCATACGATTTCGGTATTCACTGGGGGTATAGCCTGTGATTTGTTTGAAAACCCGTCCAAAATAGGTAACATCAGGGTATCCAACATGATTTGCGATTTCATAAATTCTGTCATTTGTTTCATCCAGCAGTTCCTTTGCCGCATCAATGCGTATCTGATTCAGAATATTTACAAAGGTATTTCCGGTTTCCCGCTTCAGCACCCTGCAGAGATGCCAGGTGCTGATGTACAGTTTATCCGACACTTGCTGAAGATCCAGATTCTCCATATAGTGATCCCGGATATAACGGACCGATCGTACCGCCAGATATGCAGAGCCACTGTCCGGTTTTCCGGATGTATCCGGGGCAATATCGGCATGACGGAATCCATAAAACCGGCTGACCTGTTTGCGCAGATCCTGAAATTCTTTTTCTCTCCTTCGGCTTTTTTCAATCTCCGCGATGGCATCCTGAACTGCGGAGATAATGTCTTTTTTTCTCGTGGGCTTTGTCAGGAATCGAAATACCCCCAGGGAAATCCCCCTCTGGGCATATTCAAAATCCCGATATCCGGTGAGAATGATGATCCGGCAATCCTCCCGGATTTTCCGGATTGCACTGATCATGTCCAGCCCATCCAGTCTGGGCATACGGATATCCGTCAGTATAATGTCCGGCCGGAACCGGCGGATCAGGTCCAGCCCGGTTTCCCCATCCTCTGCCTGCCCGGCTACCTTGCACCCCATTCCTTTCCAGTCAATTAATTTGTTCAGTCCCTCCAGGACCACCTGCTCATCATCGATCAGCACGACCTGGTACAATTTCCTTCCTCCTTTCCGCTTTTTCCCTGCCTTCCATTTTTCTGTCGGCCGGTAGGGTGATGATTACCTTTGTACCCTCCGGTGAGCTTTTTATCTTCAGTCCATATGGATTCCCAAAGATCAGCTGAATGCGGCGATGAACATTGAGGATCCCCACCTCGGTATTGGAAAATCTCTTTTGGGCGTGGGATGAAGGCGGGTGGGACAGTGAGGCAGAAAGCCAGGCAAGCGTATCGGATGGGATCCCCACTCCGTCGTCCATAACCCGCAGGATCAGGAAGTCCTTTTCATACCCGGACGTCAGGAAAATCCGTCCTTTGCCCTTTGGCTCGATCCCATGGTGTATCGCATTTTCAATCAGGGGCTGAAGGATTAATTTTGGTATGGGATAACCCAGAGTATCCGGATTCATTTCCTTTTGAAATGAAATCTTATTGCCAAAACGTTTTTGGATGAGAAACATATAGTTTTCCACATAGTCCAATTCCTGCTTCAATGTGACAAACTTCTGACCGTTTCGGTCAATGCCTGCCTCCATCAGATTGGAAAGCGCCATGACCATGTCGCTGATTTCATCGACACCTTCCAGCTGGGCCTTCCAGTTTATGGTTTCCAGGGTGTTGTAAAGAAAATGCGGGTTGATCTGGGCCTGCAGCGCTTTGATCTCTGCATTGGCAAAGGCAATTTCCTCCCTGTAGACCCGATTGATCAGATCGTCTATCTCCGTGGACATTTTGTTGAAGGACGAAACCAGATATCCGATTTCGTCGCTGCGGTTCCATGTCATGGTGACGCCGGTCTCGCCGATTTCCATTTGATGCATTTTCTTTACAAGGATATTGATTGGTTTTATGATGTCCTGAAAGATATTACTTACGGCAAGAAAAATGATGGGCAACGTACTGAGGCAGAGTAGCAGAATGATCCTGGATTGTTTTCGCACTTCATGAAACAGTTCGTTGGAGGAAAGCTGCAGGAAAAGGTTCCAGTGCAGCGGCTCGATGGTTTCATATATGATGTAATCTCCCCCGACTTCGTATACTCCCGGTCCTTTCCTGTCCCGAATCAGATGGGTCATGGAATCCTTGTGTCTCACGCCGGAGCCTGCCGGGTTGAAGATCTGATCGCAGTTGTTGGAATAGAGACAGATGCTCTCCGTGGGGCTGCTGAGGTAACGATTCAGCCTGAAGCGCTGCGGATTGAGCCGAAAGACCAAAAGACCGATTTCCTGCATGTTGTTTCGGTTGCAGACCATCCGATGAAAGTAAATATCATTTACAACTCCGTCCTTTGTATCCAGATAACATTTCATCTGCGGATCTTTTTTCGCAGCATTGTACATTTCGTCCATGGGTATCAGCCTGGAGGAATTCTTTTTAATGCGGCGGCTGGAGACATACAGGCCGGATTCTTTTCCGGTAAAGCGAAAGGCCACCATATCCAGTTCCGGCCGTGCCAGTAAGAGGGACTGCAGATATCCGTCCAGTTTTCTTTTAATCAGATAGTCGGAGATATCGGATTCGTTCCTTTGGGAGGCTTCATCCC